>JAAFJS010000031.1 GCA_013298985.1 Cytophagales bacterium | reverse complement strand
ATTGCGCTTGGGTATTTTTGATGTGCTGGTGGGCGTAAACCTCCTGCGTGAAGGCTTGGACTTGCCCGAAGTTTCGCTGGTAGCCATCATGGACGCTGACAAAGAAGGTTTCCTCCGCAACCAACGTTCTCTTATTCAGACGATTGGACGTGCCGCAAGAAATCAAAATGGTCGTGTGATTATGTACGCCGACAAGATTACGGACTCCATGCAAACAGCTATGGAAGAAACCAATCGCCGCCGCCGAATCCAAGAAGACTATAATATTGCCAACGGAATTGTGCCTATGACCATCAAAAAGTCCACAGATGCGATTATGCAGCAAACCAAAGTGGCTGACTCCAAAAAAGAGGCAAAACAATACTACATAGAGCCAGAAGACATCAGCTACGGCTTGGCTGCTGACCCTATCGTAAGCTACATGAGTGCCAAAGAGATAGACAAGCTAATACTCCAAACGCAAAAACAAATGGAAAAGGCAGCAAAAGAACTCGACTTCATCGAAGCGGCTCGCCTGCGCGACGAGTTTTTGGCATTAAAGAAAAAGAAAGAAGGAATGGAAAAGTGATGAACAATAGTTCTTAGCATCTGTTCGCCCAAAGCAACGATTCGAGCATCGCCTATCGCTTTGCCCAAAGGCGCAAGGTCATCAAAAATAGTGTCAGATATACTCAAATGCTTCACCTGAACAGTTTGTTCTTTGACATAATCCTTGATTTTTTGTTGTCCCCAAAGTGTATTACCAATGAGTTGCAACACAAAAAATAAAAATATTGGTTTGTTAAGACTCATTTTAATCATTGGTTAATCACTGTTTCGAGCAAATCGGACTGAAACATCGCATCAGGCGAGATAATTTTTTCATCAAGGGGAATATTTTTTCCGTAGTGTTCTTTTAGCATTTGTTTGACAGCAATAGGCTGTAAATCAAACTCTTTCAATGTTTTCAGCGCACCTATTTCCAGCCCTGTTGCTTCTTTATAGATTTTCCATACCAGTTCAGAGCAGTACAGACGTTCATCACTCCACGCAAAATAAATGTCATAGTTTTTCCCTATGTATCTTTTTCCCACCTCCTTCATGCCGTCCAAAGTAGTTTTGTCCAAGAGTTTACTTGCATTTTTAAGCCTTTTTACCACATAATGATGGTCTTTGCCTCTTGCAATCCACTCGGTAAGAGGTGTTAATTTTACAGGCTGGACTGCTTCGAAGACCATGTACTGTGCGCCTTGCTTAAAAATAATCCCCACATGGCTGTACTCGGATTTGGTAGCCAACTGAATAGCCTTGCTCAAACTCCCCTGCGAAGTTTGAAAAATAATATCACCTTCCTGCAAATCAGGCGTTGATTGGCTTGCAAAAAGATAAAATAAAATGCCTACGATAATATCCATATTTGATTTGTTGTTTTTAATCAAAAACCCTCCTAAAATTGCACTTATTAAAGTAGCAATTGTTTTTGCACAAATACTTTTACGTTACATTTTGAAGTGCTGTTTTAGTTCTGCCCACAATGCCATTTTTTTTTGCTTGTCATTGGTCAAATCCGTCAGTGAATCAGAAATCAGGGCTTGTGTACCCTCAGAGAGCAACCTAACTTTGTTTTTTTCCATTTGTGCAAATGGCGCAGGGACAGAAGACGAAAGCACAAAGATAAACTGCCTTCCCGTCAGGTATTCCCGCCTAAACTCTCCCACAAATATTTTTTCTATCTGAGGTAGCGGAATATTAATCGCCTTCAATATATTAGAAAGTAGTTCTTCTTGGGGCGCGGGCAGTGGCGAATTTTCTTCATGAAGAATCAGAAATGGGCTGGGATTGATAGTTTGCGCTATCTTTTCAGGCTTTATTAGTTTTTCAGTAGTATCTTCTATTATATATTGTGTGGTTACGGGAGCTTGTTTTTCTTCGACAAGCATCAATTCGTCTTTCCCTATCACATATATTTTTTCTTTGATAAATAGCGGTAAGAAAAAAATATCGTCTTTCATAAATAAAGATTGCTAAATTGATGCTTGTGATAATTACTTGGTAATGGCTACTTTTTTCAGGATACTATCTATGATTTCTCTCGTACTAACTCCCTCAGCCTCAGCTTCGTAGTTCAATAAAATTCGGTGATTCAGTACATCATAAGCTATCTCTTTGATGTCTTCGGGCAGTACATAATCTCTGCCTTCCAAGAACGCAATCGCTTTGGCGGCGCGGTTGATGTTGATACTTGCTCGCGGAGAAACGCCAAACTGAATAAAGGCGGCTTCCTCGTTCAATCCATATTCTTTGGGCTTGCGAGTGGCAAAAATAAGTTCGATGATATATTTTTCCAAAGACTCAGAAATTTTCACCATGTTGATAGCATCACGAATCGCAAAAATTTCGCTTTTGCTCAATACTTGCTTTACATCACTATGAAAAGTCAGGTTCGACATACGGCGCATCACCTCTAATTCCGCTTCTTTGTCGAGGTAATTTACATACACTTTCATCATAAAGCGGTCTAACTGCGCTTCAGGAAGCGGATACGTACCTTCCTGTTCCACAGGGTTTTGCGTTGCTAATACCAAGAAAGGAATGTCCAACTTAAAAGTAGTATCGCCAATCGTTACTTGCTTTTCCTGCATAGATTCGAGCAGGGCAGACTGCACCTTGGCAGGAGAACGGTTCACCTCATCTGCTAAAATAAGATTAGCGAAAATAGGTCCCTTTTTTACCTCAAACTCAGCCGTTTTTTGGTTATAAATCATCGTACCTATCAAGTCCGCAGGCAGCAGGTCAGGCGTAAACTGAATACGCTGAAAATTTAAGCGCAATACATTGGCAAGAGTGTTGATAGTCAATGTCTTGGCAAGCCCTGGCACGCCTTCGAGCAGAATATGTCCGTTCGTAAAAAGTCCAATCAAAAGGCGATTAATCATATAGCGTTGCCCCACTACTACCTTGTTCATCTCCTCATAAACTTCTTGGATTTTTAACCGCAACGCTGACGCGTCTGTGGGCGGTGGCGTTTTTCCCCATTCAATATTTTCCATAGTATTCTTTTCGTTCTGAATTTCTTTAATAGACTTCTTGCAAAAGTGTTTTTTATCGCCTCTCCCCCTGCCCTCTCCTTATGAGAGGGAGAAAGAGGATTCTTTCGCAAGAAGTCTAATTCGTAGCAAAAATAGAAAGCAATTTCCAAATATAAAATTGATTCGATTTTTTAAGTGTTAAGAAAATAAAAAATGCAGAAAATAATTACCACTTTCTACTTCTCAAATTCAAATAGGTCAAATAAAGAAAAATAACAATGATGCTAAAAAAATATAAAAGATTGCGCGAATCTATCAGCCCCTTGCCCATAGCAGCATAGTGAAAATCTATTCCTAACTGACTGATAATGTATGCACTGCCTTCCCACAAACTGAGCTGGGCAAGTGATGAAATACCCGAATAAAGCATAAAACAAAAAAATACTGCCAAAATAAACGCAACAATCTGATTATCAGTGCTTGCTGAAGCAAAAATACCAATAGAAGTAAAAACGCCGCCTAACAAAAATAAGCCAATGTATGAACCCACTACTGCCGCAGTGTCTATATTGCCTTGGGGTGTACCCAGCTCGACAATCGAAAAATAATAAATCAGTGTGGGCAAAAGAGAAAAAATAACTAATAACCAGCTTGCCAAGTATTTTCCTATAATTATCTGAAAATCAGTCAGTGGGCGTGTGAGCAAAAGTTCCATAGTGCCTGCTTTCTTTTCCTCAGCAAAAGTCCGCATGGTAATCGCAGGAATCAAAAACAAATACACAAAAGGAGTCATGGAAAATAGCGTTTCCATTGTCGCAAAACCATAGTTAAGTACGTCAGTTTCAGGGAAAACCCACATAAATAAGCCTACACCTGTCAGGAAAACGACCATGACGATATAGCCGACCAAGGCGTTAAAAAAACTACGGAGTTCTTTTTGTAAAATTGCAAACATAAAAAAACTATTTTAACCTATGTTTTAGTTTGTCTATCAAAACCGCACCCACAATTATCAGCCCTATGATAATTTCCTGCACATAATTTGGCACGCCAAGCATATTGCACCCATTTCGCAAGACCGCCATCATCAGCGCGCCTATCAGCGAGCCAGTCGCACTTCCTTCACCGCCACTGAGTGAGCCGCCACCAATCACCACCGCCGCAATAATATCCAACTCCATGCCATTAGCCGCCGTAGGGTCGCCTACTGTCAGGTTGCTAAACTGCATCACCGCCGCAATGCCTGTAAAAACGCCACTGAGCATATAAATCAGCACTTTATACTTGCTAATATTGATACCGCAAAGTCGAGCCGTTTGCTCATTAGAGCCTATCGCAAAAATGTATCTGCCTAATATCGTGTATTTTAATACTACCACAAGCACAAACATCAAGGCAATCATCACCCAAACCGATATGCCAAACACCAGCCACTCACTTTCAGGCTCTACTAACATCAAGGAAGTCAAGGGGTTAAGCGGAGCAGAAACGGTTTGCTCACTGGCAAACCACTTGGAAACACCTCGCGCAATTTGCATCATGCCCAGCGTTACAATAAAAGGCACAATTTTAAACTTAGAAACGACTAAACCTGTCAGTACACCGCACGCCATACACGCCACAATGCTTAACAAAGAAGCCAGCAAAGCCGTACTGCCACTTGCTTCTCCGTCTAAGCCATTCATGCTCAGGACTTTAGCAACTACCACTGTCCCCAGCGCAATTTGCGAACCCACACTCAGGTCAATACCACCTGCGATAATCACCATCGTCGCGCCCATTGCGGCAATCCCCACAATAACCGTTTGTGTAAGGATAGTTTTGAGGTTAAAAAAAGAATAAAAAGCAGGTGGACAAAGAGTTACAAAAAGTAAAAAAACGAAAAGTAAGCCAAAATAAGGGCTAAACTTAAAAAGTATTTGCTTGAAATTCATGGGTCAATTGATTACTTTGATGAAAGCGTAAAAATAGAAAAATAAACACAATAAAAAAACCAAAGACTCAATGCCTTTGGTTTTTTATCATTATTTTTACTCAAAACAAAGAGATAATGATGAAATTTTATAAAAATCATCATCAGACTTCTTTCAAAAGTTGATTTTTTACTGCCTCACCGCTGCCCTCTCCTGCTGAGAGGGAGAAATTGGCACTTCTGAAAAAAGTCTATTAAATATTTGTCATTAAGCATTTACGCCTACTCGCTTGAAAGCAGAAACGGTTAAGCCTTTCTGTACACTTTCTAAGTATTGGGCGATAGATTTTGTATTGTCTTTGACAAACTCTTGGTTGAGCAAAGTGCTGTCCTTGTAGAATTTGTTGAGCTTTCCGAGGGCAATTTTTTCGAGCATTGCCTCTGGTTTGCCTTCCTGTCTTGCTTGTTCCTTGCCTATCTCGATTTCTCTTTCGATAATCGTAGGGTCGACATCATCTTTGTCCAAAGCCACAGGCTTCATTGCGGCAATTTGCATTGCTACATCTTTGCCTGCTTCTTCCACGCTACCACCGTTCACATTTTTCATAGCCACCAATACGCCAACTCGTGTGCCATGCAAGTAAGAAATGATTTTTTCCCCTGTAACTCTCTCGTAAGCACCTACTTCTATTTTCTCACCAATCTTCCCTACTAATGTTACTAAGTGTTCGGCAACCGTTTTGTCTTCGATGCTCAAGCTATTGATTTCTTCCAAAGAAGATGGATTTGCTTCGAATACTTTTGCCAAAATCTTGTTGCCTAAGCCCAAAAAGTCATCATTTTTTGCCACGAAATCAGTTTCGCAGTTCAAAGAAATGACGATACCTTCTGTTTTTGCGTCATTTGTTTTCACAAAGACAGCACCTTCGCTTGCGGCTCTGTCAGCGCGAGCAGCAGAAATTTTCTGCCCTTTCTTGCGAAGAATGTCAATTGCTTTTTCGAAATCACCTTCGGCTTCGGTAAGGGCTTTTTTGCAGTCCATCATGCCCGCGCCAGTGAGTTGTCTTAATTTATTTACGTCTTGTGCTTTAATTTCCATAATATTAAAATTTCTAACGTTAAATATACATTAACATTAATATTTGTTTAATCTTCTAAAATCATTGACTTAGTGGAGTTTACCCAAACTTTTGTTGGGAATTGTTCCAAAAAGAATAGCTACAACAAAGATTATTTTCTTTTTGCTTTATAGACAGCGGTAGCCTCGTCTTTGAGTTTGTTCATTTCCTCACGGATAGAAGCCAAAGCGGTCGTATCGCGACTTGCTTTTTTGGTCTTCATTTGCTCGGCTTGCTTTATTCTCAAGTCTTTCAGCTTGCTTTCAATTTCTGCGATATTCATATCAATCTGCGCGTTAAATGTTGCTAAAATGTGTTTAAAAAATTCCTTTCTTTGGAATTGAGGCGCAAAATTACAAAATCTGATTTGTAATTACTAATTTTTTGCTTTAATATTTTATTAAAAAACATTCTTTCTATGCCACTGTTCTCGCCACCCCCAGAATATGAACTGCCTGACCTAAAATTCTTGATACGAATAATAAAAGTTGATTTTTTGTATAAAAAATTACATTTCTATTTACAAACTAAAAAAAGCAATATTGTTTTCTTTGAATAGTCCAATAAATTTAATAAATATTAAAAAAATACAATTTAAACATGGAAAAATATAAAATCAAAAAGCGTTAAAAAAATAATCACATTCAATATTAGAAAAACACAATTTATTAGAAAAGTACAATAAAAAACGCTTTTTTGTGCAATATAAATTAGTATAGTGAAATTTTTTATTCAAATTTTTGAAAATATTTTGTGAAATATTTGGAAATAATACTTGCATTACCCTATATTTGTATCAAGTTAATGACTTAGAAAAGTCATATATGAAATACCCCAATTTGAAATGTATTATCATAAAAAAATAAACACAATGAATACCTTTAACAAATTCTTCATAAAAACGATAGCTATTTCATTAGCATCTGCACTGATTCTTACTTCTTGCTCTAAAAAAGAAGAGGTTGCTCAAATAGAAAATGTTGTGAATGAAACCAGCGTTTCAATTCCTTCTCACCTTACATTTGCCAATACTTCTAATGTATCTTTTAATATTCGTGCCTTAGACCGCGACAACAAGTCTATTCCTTTGGATAACATCAAAGTTTATGTGGGAGAGTTGAAGCCAGAGAACTTGATTTTGCATGGTGGTATTGATGACAGAGGTGTATTTAATGCTACTAAGATGATGCCTTCTGCTGCTATTTCTTTGATAGGTAAAGTAATCATTGACCCTAACTTTGTGGGTTTGGCAGCAATGGAAGTAGATATTAACAAAAGCGCATTGGCAGTAGATTATACTTTCCGTTTTGAGCAAGGTCTAAGCAATGGTAGAGCAGAAGGCGCAGAGGCGGATTGTAATTATGCTACTGTAAATAGCTCAGTATATAGCGGTCAAAGTTATTCTGTTCCTAATGCAGATTCAAACGGTAAGCCTGTAGCTTGTGATTTGTTTTCTCAAAGACCTTTGAATACTGGCTTTATGGCTGATGTAACTTCTATTTTGAAATATAACAAAGATAACGTAGATAATACGGCTTTGGCAAATGCTTCAACAGCATTTCCTGCCTTGACAATGACTCAAAATGGTGAGGTTTGGATTACTTTTATAGGTGAAGTGGCTGGTTATAAAAATGCGCTTGGTTATTATATTTATGATGAAAGCGAACACGCTACCTTAACCGTAGATAAAATAAAAGATAGAGCAGTGGCTTTTCCTAATACTTCTTTGCCTAATAGCGGTGGTAATTTGCCCAATGGTTTTACTTATAAAATCCCTGGCGTGATAGGTAAGGGCAAAAGAATTGGTTTCTTTATTATCGCAAATGGAAATAGTGGTAGCTCTGTTAATGACAGTGGAAAAAGAATTTATTATTCAGATGCACGCTTTAACCATGAGGCAAACGCAAACTTGAAGCAACACGTATTAATGCTTGCTGACCGCGCTACGGACGGAAAACCACAAGGAATCTTACTTTCTTTTGAGGATTTGCCAAGAGACCAAAATATGGGTACGCTTAACAAAGACTTTAATGATGTGGTATTCTATGTTACAGCCAATCCAGCAGAGTGCATCGTACCTCCTACTATGGCAGATGTGAAAACAGAAATGAAAAAATGCCAAGAGTGCAACGAACCTAAAATTTACCAAGACGTAACTTGTGGCGTGCTGATGTTTGAAGACTTGTGGCCTAAGAAAGGTGATTTTGACATGAATGACTTGGTAGTACAATATAAATTCATGAAGTTCAAAAATCGCAACAATAAAATCATGAAGTTGCAAGCTGATTTTGATACAAAGGCGTTAGGTGCTGAATATAAGAATGGTTTTGGTTTTGAAATGACAGGATTTAGTGCAGGTGCTATTCAGAAAGTTAATGGTTCTAAATTGACCACAGGCACAATTTCAGTAGATGGAAAAGGCTTAGAAGTAGGACAAAACCACCCCACAGTAGTTGTATTTGACAATGCTTTTAGTTTGGTAAAAGGTGCTGTTCCTGCGGGTGGCATGATTAACACAAAATCATCAGACAAGTTTCCAAAACCAAGAGTAGAGTTTAATACTGCCACAGTAGAAATTGAGTTTAGCACGCTACCAACAGACAGAG
Organism: Cytophagales bacterium; assembly: GCA_013298985.1. Taxonomy (GTDB): domain Bacteria; phylum Bacteroidota; class Bacteroidia; order Cytophagales; family Thermoflexibacteraceae; genus Thermoflexibacter. The sequence continues at coordinate 27,485 of JAAFJS010000031.1, read as the reverse complement.
AATTAGGTGCAGTTCCTTTTAACCCGTTCTTGATTGCTGATGGAGATAGAGCTTATGAGGTACATTTGGCAGGCTATGCCCCTACTTCTAAGGTAAAAACAATGTGGAACGCTAATCCTGCTATGTTTAATGGTGCTGACATCACTGTTGCTGACCCATTCAGAACTACTGACGGAAAGATGCCTTTTGCATTACATCTGCCCATAGCGATAGGAGCTAACTTTAAATACCCAACAGAAAGAACTTCTATTGAGAACGCTTATCCAGATTTTAGAAATTGGGCAAATGACAATACTAACCCTGCTTACTTACTTTGGTATAACAATGCAGTTTCAAGTTTAGTATTTGAATAAGATAAGAATTGAAGGTAGAATTTTTCAGGTATCACTTTAAACTTCAGTATCTTTTTTTAACTTTCAATTTGAACTCCACATAGCTTTAATCGCTGGTGGAGTTCTTTTTTTGTTAGACCAGCTTTACGTAGCTACCCAGCAGTTTGACAAATTCCTTGTTTTTCTCCAAGATTATTTTCACTTTATCATCTTCGCAGTGTCCATCAAAATCAATTAGAAACCAATAGGCAAAGCGTTCACCTTCTTTGGCAGGGTGGCTTTCTATCTTGGTGAGATTTATTTTTGCCTTGCCAAAATCTTCTAATAGCTTTGCCAGACTGCCTGCTTCGGTATCGTCAGGGATTTGAGCAATAAGGGAGGTTTTACAGCCTGCACTAAACTGAGTTTCAAAGGTTTTGCTAATAATAAGAAAACGGGTGCGGTTGTGCGAACTGTCTTCAATATTCTCAAAAAGCAAGGGCAGTTGGTAGAGCTTTGCCGCTACCTCTGAGCAAATTGCGGCACTGCCCGCTTCCTCAGAGGCAAGTTTTGCGGCTTGGGACGTGGATTCAACTGGAATGAGTTGGACATTTTCTTCACTGAAATACTCATCAATAAACTTTTGGCACTGACGAAAAGCAATGTCTTTGGAATAAATTTTCTTAATCCGATGAAAACGGTCTTCCATAGAAGCAAAGGTAAAGTGGATATTCAAGGGGATTTCTGCCACAATCTTTACATCTGAGGCGCGTAGCATATCTATCGTTTCTTTGACCGAACCTTCTTGGTTATTCTCTATGGGAATGATGCCAAAGCGCACGCGTTTGGTGCTTACACTCTCAAAAACTGACTTGATATTGCTCAGGGCGACGTAATCGCTTAAAGAACCGAAGCGACTTTCGGCGGCTTGGTGTGAAAAACTACCTTCGGGGCCCAGGTACGCGATGCGTTCGGGTAGCTCGTAGTTGCGACTAACAGCAAAAATCTCCAAAAACACAGCCTCAATCGCAGGCGCAGTTAGCAAGCCACTATTTAATAAGTTGAGGCGGTCAAGAATAGATTTTTCGCGTTCGGGGCGGTAAATGATTGCATTGTTGATTCTTTTGAGTTTGCCCACTTCTTTGATGACTTCCATGCGCTTATTGAGCAAGGCAAGCATCTGATTATCAATGTCATCAATTTGATTTCGGAGTTCGTTGAGTTGGTCGTTCATTTTGTTGTTTTATATTTTATTTTTTCCATAACACCAAAAATACTACTCTTTTAGTAGTTTTGCAAATAGTCAGACTTTTCATAGAAGGTATAATTTAGCAAAAAGATAATTAGAATTTCACCCGCGAATTTGCATAAAAAAACCTCTTTGGTAGAGGTTCGTTTTTATTTGATTAGTTTAGTTTATCACTGACGTCTTCTATTTCATCTTTATAATACCAGAAAAAGAAGCCTGAAATCAATAAAACAAATGAGAAAAATATAAGAACAATTTTTTTGAGCATAAATTTGGTGATAAACAGGCAATTTAGCTTTTTTTACTTTTTTAAATAGACTTCCTTTTATAAATGGCAAAAAAATTGATAGATTTGCATTTCAAATAGTTTTAGTATTTATAAACCAATATTCCTCAAAGTGTCAGACGTAGTTCTCAAAGTAGAAAATTTATACAAACGCTATCGACTTGGTGCTGTAGATAGACAGGCTTTCAAGGAAGACATGATAAGTTGGTGGGCATCGATTCGCGGCAAGCCTGACCCTTATGAGCAGTATATCACCAGCAACGAGTTGGCGACTATTACAGACAGCGAAACACTTAAAAAACTTGCTGCACGCTATGTGTGGGCTTTGCAAGACATTAACTTTGAGGTAAAGCAAGGCGAAATCGTAGGGGTGATTGGCAAAAATGGCGCAGGAAAATCTACACTACTTAAAATACTTTCTAAAACCACTACGCCCACCAAGGGGCAAGTCAAGGTAAAAGGGCGCATTGCCAGCCTACTGGAGGTAGGGACGGGCTTTCATGGTGAGCTTACAGGCAGAGAAAATATTTACCTGAACGGTGCGATTCTGGGCATGAACCGCCACGAAATCAAAAAGCACTTAGACGAGATTGTAGATTTTGCGGGCATAGATGCGTATATAGACACACCCGTAAAGCGTTATAGCTCAGGAATGTACGTGCGGCTTGCCTTTGCTGTTGGGGCGCACCTGCTATCCGATATTTTGATAGTAGATGAGGTATTGGCGGTAGGTGATGCAGAGTTTCAAAAGAAGTGCATCGGAAAGATGAAAGACGTAAGTGCAGGAGAAGGAAAGACGGTGCTGTTTGTGAGTCATAATATGATTTCAATAAAAAATCTGTGCTCTATTGGTATCTATCTTAAAAATGGGAATGTCGTAGACATTGGGAATGTAGGTGGTATTATCACCAAATATATTGGCAATGATTCCGCAAGTAAAGGCTTTGTAAAATGGGAAAAAACAAATAGGGTAGGGAATGAAGGAATTAAGATTAATTCAGTTAGCATTCATAATAATAATGGAGAGTATATATCACAAGTTAGTATCTCTGAAAGTTTTACAATAGATATTGATTATGAAGTAATACAAGATGGGTACAAAGTGGGCTTTTCCTTTGTTTTAATGGATAGTGAAGATTTTTGCGTATTTGGCTCCATGAATACACTTGAACCATATTTTTATGGAAAGCCTCTGAATATAGGGGGTTATAAAAGTAAAGTATCTGTTCCTGCTAATTTTTTAAATAATATAAGATATAGAATTACAATTATTGGATTTGGTGCAAACTGGTCAAATAGTTTCAGATTAGAAAATATTTTAGAGTTTAACGGGTTAGATGATGGAAATTCAAGAGGAGATTATTTTGGTAATTATGGTGGTGTTCTAAGACCTATTTTAAATTGGGAAACAATTAATTATGGAAGCTGACATATATAATAACCTCCCCATAAATTACATGGGCAATATACCCATTTTCTCTCAAATAAATGAGTATATTGAGAATTATGAAAAAATTTCACAAGACCAACTCAATTATGTAAGTTTATATGGAGAAAATCCATTTATCTCAGAATCTCTTTGGGTAGAGGCTGAAAATGATACACTTAATATTATTAATAAATATTTGATGATTGGTGATAAAATACTTGATATTGGTGTTGGTATGGGCAGGCTACTGGGGAAAATACCAGATAATGTTGAAAAATATGGTATGGATATTAGTGCAGAGATGTTAAAAATAGCTTCCAAAAAAAACATAAATTGCTGTTTATCCCTCATCGAAGATATGCCATACAAATCAAAGATATTTGATATAGTCATCTGTACAGATGTTTTAGAGCATGTATTAGATTTGAATTTGGCAGTATCTAATGTTTTAAGAGTATTAAAAGATGATGGTACTTTTATTATAAGAGTCCCTTACAGGGAAAACTTAGAAGGATATTTAGATGATTCTTATCCATATTATTATGTGCATGTTCGAAATTTTGATGAACATAGCCTAAAATTATTTTTTACAAGAGTATTCAATTGTAATGTTATTGAATGGCAAACCACAGGAACTTATTTGGAAAAAACTCATCAAAAGGGAGGTAATTTCATACATGGAAGAATATTAAATATATTAAGCCATTTGTATCAATTATATCTCAAAGGATTAAAAAACAGAGATTTTGATGCATATAAGCAACATTTCCATAAAACAGAAATTATTATGGCTTTAAAAAAGATTAATAGTAATTCGCATAAATAAAAATCGTATTCTTTTCTCTATGTGTATAGCCCAAGGCATACATTTAATAGAAGAAGTCAATCCATATTATAAAAAAAAGACACATTTTAACCACTAAACATGAAAACGATTCTTTCTATCACACCTTTAGCTATAGAGAAAGATAGTCGGACTCTCAAAATGGCTTATACTTTTGCTCGCTATGGTTATGAATCAATCGTAATAGAAGGAGAAGAAAGTGTCAGTATTGATAAAAAAAAATTGCCATTCAAGCTAATAACTATTCCTTTTTACTATGGCGAGTGGACATATAGTATATACAAACGTATAAAAACCCACAGAAGAATCTCTACAAAGTTATTGGAGCTATTTCGTGGGATAAGTTATAAGTTGGTAGGAGATTCTCTCAAATTAGATAGCTGGCTATTACCCAAGATAGATTTAGTTTATTTACATTATTTTGGACAGCGACAACTTGCAAAAATATTATCTATTAAAAATAAAAACTGCCCAATAATTTACGATGCTCACGATTTTTACCCGATTATTTATTCAACTTTGGGAGAAGATATGGCAAATATAACAGAAACGGAAGAATCTCGTTGTATAGAACAAGCAAAACAAATGGTTACAGTTTGTGATGGTTTAGTACAACTGTATGAGAATAGATTTGCCATGAAGCCAAATGTGATTCGGAATTGCCAAGAAATGAGAGAACTAGAACCAATTACAGATGTAAGAAAACAATTAGGATTAGATGAATCTTTCTTCTTAGCAATCGTGGTGTCTGGTAGTGCAAAAATAGGACAATCTATTAATGAATCTTTGTATGCGCTTGCTGATTTACCCGATCATATACATATTGTTTTATTAGGCAAAAAATATGAACAGTTTTATGATACTATTTATAAATTAGATTTACAACATCGCGTACATTTGGTGCAAGTTGTTTCTCCTAAGCAAGTAATAAATTTTATTAAAAGTGCCAATATTTCACTAATCTTGTATTATCCGTATGATGTCAATTTCTTAAATGCCTTGCCAAATGGATTTTTTCAATCAATTAATGCTGAATTACCTATTTTATATCCTAATACCTTACCTGAAATATATAAAATTTGTGAACAGTATGAATTAGGTATACCTATTGACCCGCAAGATACCAATTCCATTAAAAACGCCATATTATATGCTTCCATTAGTCCAAAACAGTTACAAAGATTTAGAGAAAACGCAAAACTTGCGACTGAGAAACTTTCTTGGGAGGAAGAAGAAAAAAAATTAATTAAAATTATACAAAAATATGTTTGATAAAAAACTTAATATTTTGATTATATACGGTTGGGTTAGCGAACCTATGCGAGCCACTATAAGAGATTTACTTTTTTGTTATCATAATTATACAAATCACAACTGTTTTTTTTTAGATATATCAAAAGAAGGATTTCGTTTTTATTTGCTAAAGGTCAATTTTGATATTATTATATACCATACAGTATTGTTGAGTGCTATACGCTGGGGTACACAAGATTTATTTGATAGCGTATTACAAAAAATCAGACCTCTCAAAAATAATAAAGCAATAAAAGTAGCTCTTCCACAAGATGAGTGGATACATACAAATTTGCTCAATAGGTTTATTAATGAAATGAATATCAATATTGTTTTTTCAGTTGCGCCAGAAAGTGAATGGCATATTATCTACGAAGATGTTGATAGAGATAAAGTACAGATTTACCAAGTCCTTACAGGCTATTTAGATACAAAAGTATTGAAAGCTATCCAAGAATACGAACAAGATGATGCCCAAAGAGATATTGATATTGGCTATCGAGCTTATAAGGCTCCTATGTGGCTCGGCAGACATGGTTATCTAAAAACATATATTGCTGACGTTTTTCAAGAATATGCCACCCAATTTGGCTTTAAAACAGATATTTCAACAAAAGAAGGAGATACTATTTTAGGTAACAATTGGTACAAGTACTTATTGAGATGTAAATACTTTATTGGAGTAGAAGGTGGCTCTACTGTACATGACCCAGATGGCAAAATTTGGGCAAATGGTACATTATTTTCAAAAGAAAATCCAAATGCTACTTTTGAAGACGTGGAAGCCTCTATTTTCCCTCATCAAGATGGAAATCTAAAATTAATAGCAATTTCACCAAGGCATCTTGAGTGCTGCGCTACTAAAACTTGTCAAGTCCTTATAGAAGGAAATTACAATAGTATTTTAGAAGCTCATAAGCATTACATAGAGTTGAAGAAAAACTTTAGTAATCTTACGGAAGTGCTGGAAATGATGAAAGATGAAAATTTACGGATTAAAATAGCAGAGCAGGCATACCAAGATATTGTAATTTCTGATAAATATTCATACAAAACATTTGTCGATTTTGTAGTAGTAAAATCTATCAGTGCTTCAGAATATAGTATTTCTACAACGTCTTTGATATCCAAATTAGTAACCTTATATTGGCACCTGTTGCCTGTTGCCTACAGAAGAAGATTTGATAGGGTAATTTATGCTATTGAATCTTTTTTGCTGAAATTAACCTATAAAACAGGACTAAAAAAAGAATTAATTCGATAATCATGTGCGGAATCGCAGGAATCTTAGATTTAGACTATAAAACATACCCCAGCTTAACCCATCACTTACAAGTAATGAATCACTTGCAAGCGCACAGGGGTCCCGATGGAGAAGGCTTTTGGACAAATGCACACCAATTTGTAGGATTGGCACATTTGCGACTAAGCATCATAGACCTTGCCACAGGTGACCAGCCAATGGCTGATGACGCAGGTAATATCATTGTTTTTAATGGGGAAATTTATAACTATATAGAACTTCGGCAGGAACTAAAAGCCTTTGGTTATTATTTTAAAACTACTTCTGACACAGAGGTAATTTTAAAAGCCTATCTGTATTGGGGGCATGATTGTGTAAGACATTTGCGAGGAATGTTTGCCTTTGTAATATGGAATGAACGAGAAAAAATACTTTTTTGTGCCAGAGATAGATTTGGTATCAAGCCTTTTTATTATACTATTCAGAATAATGTTCTTTTTTTTGCTTCTGAGGCCAAAGCCTTATTGCCATTCCTTCCAACTATTGAAACCAACAAGAATGCACTCAAAGAGTATCTATACTTCCAACTACTTTTGAGCGAAGAAACTCTTTTCCAAGGCATCAGTGAGCTGCCTCCTGCACACACACTTAGTATTAAGAATGGGCATCTGCAAAAACAAAAATATTGGGAGGTTTATTATCACCTTGACTTTGACCACACTTCTAAATATTTTGAAGAAAAACTACGTTATCTATTAGAAGATGCCATTCGCGTACATACGCGCAGTGATGTGCCTATTGGTGCGTACATTAGTGGAGGCATAGATTCAGGAATAGTAGCTGCGGTTACAGCTAATTTTAAGCAAGAAAACAATTTTCAAGCATTTACGGGCAAGTTTGCTATTGGAGATTTATATGATGAAAGTCATTATGCGCGTAGCATTGCTTCCAAATATGGGATAGAACTGCACGAAATCAATATGAATAGTCAAGATTTTTTGGATTCTATCCAGCAGGTGATTTATCACTTAGATTATCCTGTAGCTGGTCCTGGCTCTTTTCCCCAATACCATGTTTCCAAATTGGCTTCTCAGTACCGCAAAGTAGTGCTTGGTGGTCAAGGAGGGGACGAGATTTTTGGTGGCTATACACGCTACTTAGTTGCCTACTTTGAGCAGTGCATCAAAGGAGCTATTGAAGGCACCTTGCAGGGCGGAAATTTTATTGTAACTTATGAATCAATTATTCCTAACCTAATAGCTTTACAAAACTATAAACCAATGCTGAAAGATTTTTTCAAAGATGGACTTTTTGATAATATAGATAAACGTTATTTCCGATTGATTAATCGGTCGCAAGACCTCAAAAATGAAATCAATTGGCAAGAATTGGGAGATTATTCGCCTTTTGAAACATTTAAAACTATTTTTGATGGCAATAATGTGGGCAAAGAATCTTATTTTGACAAAATGACACATTTTGACTTTAAAACTTTGCTACCAGCACTCTTGCAAGTAGAAGACCGTATGAGTATGGCGCATAGCATAGAGTCGAGAGTGCCGTTCTTAGACCACCCACTTATAGAGTTTGTAGCCACCATGCCTTCTAATATCAAATTCAAAGACGGTACACTTAAAATGGTGTTAGTCAATGCGATGAAAGACACATTACCTGAACAAGTGATAAATCGCAAAAACAAAATGGGTTTCCCTGTACCTCTGAATGAGTGGCTACAGACGGATTTAAAAGACTTTATCAATGATTTATTTGGTTCAACCAATTTTAAACAAAGGAGTTATTTTAATCAATCAGAAATCGCCAAGGGCTTGAATTTTGAAAATAAATTTGGGCGAAAGATTTGGGGTTTACTTTCTTTAGAAATTTGGCATCAAAATTTCCATGACAAACAAGCAGACTTTAAAAAATTAGTATCATAAACCAAAATATATAAAACAAATGAAAGTTCTTATCACAGGCGGTGCGGGTTTTGTTGGCTCACACCTTGCTGATGCCCTTCTTTCCTCAGGTCATCAAGTATTAGTCATTGACAATTACCAGACAGGTAGACGCGATAATCTTAGCCCCCAGACCAATTTGACGGTCATCGAAGGAAGTATTTCTGATGCCCATTTGGTAAATACAGCATTTGATAGCTTTGCTCCAGAACAGGTGGTACACGCTGCCGCCGCCTACAAAAATCCAGATGACTGGGAAGAAGACACACTCACCAATATCTTAGGAACAATCAATGTGGTTCGTGCTTCAGTTCGCCACAAAGTAAAAAGACTAATTTATTTTCAAACCTCACTCTGCTATGGTTTAAAACCTTTGGAACAGCCCATTACCCTTAAACACCCCTTATACTCTGGAGGTTTTGCAGGTGGCAGTAGCTATGCAATCAGCAAAACAAGTGGGGAGCAGTATATTGAGATGAGTGGCTTGGACTTCTTATCATTTCGACTGGCAAATGCTTATGGTCCAAGAAACCTAAGCGGACCACTTCCTACTTTTTATCACAGACTTACCAATAATAAACCTTGCTTTGTGATGGATACACGTCGGGACTTTATCTATGTCAAAGACTTGGTAGCTGTCGTTGTGAAGGCACTCAATGGCATGGGCAATAAAGGATACTATCATATCTCTACAGGTAGTGATTATTCTATCAAAGAGCTTTTTGACTCGACACTCAAAGCATTAGATATGAAGTTAGAAAAGGAAGTAGAGGTGCGTCAGAGAGGAGAAGATGACGTATTTACCATTCTTCTTGACCCATCAAAAACCAATAACGACTTTGAATGGCAAGCGGGAACTGCTTTAGAAGATGGCATCAAGGCTGCCATTGATTGGTATAAAGTGTATGGTATTACACAAACTTTCACCCATTTAAAAGGTGTAGAAGAAAAGCATTAAACATTGTAAAATATCAAATTTTGACATGGAAAACTGGTTTGAATCTTTTGAGAATACGCGAGTATTAGTAGTAGGTGGTGCGGGATTTGTGGGTAGTAATTTGGTTAAATTACTTTTAAATAAGGTGAGCAAGGTGTCTATAACAGTGATAGATAACCTGATGTCAGCAGAAATAGAAAATCTGCCAATAGACCATCGCCTTACTTTTATCAAAGGCTCTATTTCTGATAATAAAATAGTACAACAAATAAAAGACGAATTTGACTATGTTTTTCACTTGGCTACTTATCATGGCAACCAAAGTTCTATTCATAATCCTTTGGCAGACCATGAGAACAATACCCTTACTACGCTTAAATTATTAGACTGGATTAAAGATTTTAAGCAAATCAAAAAAGTAGTCTATTCATCAGCAGGTTGCTCAGTAGCAAAAAAGACCTTTGGAGATGCAGTAGAAACTACTGAAGAAGACCCCATAGAATTGAAACAAGATAGCCCTTATTCTATGTCAAAAATTTTTGGAGAATTTTACGCTTTGTATTATTTTAATCAACACAGATTGCCAACCGTACGTGCCAGATTCCAAAACGTATATGGACAAGGCGAAGTATTGGGTGCGGGGCAATGGAGAGGAACACCAGCAACTGTTTGGCGTAATGTTACTCCTACTTTTATCTATAAAGCATTAAAAGGGCTGCCTCTACCCTTGGAAAACAATGGGGTTGCAAGTCGCGATTTTATTTATGTCGAAGATATTTGTAGAGGTTTAATAGCTTGTGCTGCACAAGGTAGCGCAGGTGAGGTATATAATTTGGCAAGTGGGCAAGAAACAACAATTGGTGAATGGGCTAATTTAATTAATAAATTGGCAGGAAACGAGGGTAATATAACGCATTTGCCAAAAAGGGCTTGGGACAATTCAGGAAAAAGATTTGGCAGTACGCAAAAAGCTAAAAAAGAATTGGACTTTGAAGTAAAAATGCCTATTCAGGAAGGCTTAAAATTAACCATTGAATGGACAAAAGCTAACCTATTGTTTATCGAATATTGTATGAGCAAACATCAAGGTTATCTTTCTTGATTGATTACCCCCAAATTAGTAAAGTATGAAGAAAAAAATATTAATTATTTGTTTTAGTTATCTACACAAAGACCCGCGCGTACTGCGACAGGTGCAGTGGCTCAGAGATAAGTACGAGGTATCTACGGTTGGGTTTTCACCTACAGGGTTAGAAAATGGTACATTTTTTCAAATCAACCCTGAAGATACTGATATATTATTGCCTCCAGCAATGCTGGAGAAAAGAGAAATTTTGTTTCATCGGGGTTTGCCTACTCCGCTTCGCAAATTGATTTCAATATTTATTCTTTTATTACAAAAGATAAGACAATTTTTTAACCTAAAAACTGAATTTGAAATACTCCAAGAGGCAAGGTACTTTTACACTTATTGGACTGAAAGACGTTCAAAAATCTTGCAACTTTTTTCTGACCAACAATATAAAGTAGTCATAGCCAATGATATAAATACCTTACCCATTGCTATAAAATATAGGGAAAAATATAAAGCAAAAATACTATTAGACTCTCACGAGTACCATCCTTTAGAGTTTGATGAAAGTCATAAGGATTGGGTGGAAATATACAAGCCATTGACTAATTTTTTATGCCATTTCTATATCCCCAAGATAAACGCTATGACGACAGTTTGCCAAGGTATAGCAGATGAATTTGAAAAAAACTTTAAAGTAAAGCCTTCAATTATTACCAACGCAACCCAATTCTATGATTTGAAACCACAAGATGTGTGCGAAAATAAAATTAGATTAATACACCATGGAATTTGCTCACCAATGCGCCATATAGATTTGATGATAAAGGCAATGAGTTTTCTTGACGACAGATTTTATTTAGATTTTATACTTATTGCTAATGATGCTGATGCAAAAAAATATTTAGAAACGTTGAAACAAATGGCACAAGGAAATATTAAAATAACTTTCCTTGCTCCAATCTCTACTAATGAAATAGCTAATTACATTAATCAATATGATATGGGAATTTATTTGCTTCTTCCTACTAATTTTAATAATCTATTAGCTCTACCCAACAAGTTTTTTGAGTTTATCCAAGCAAGATTAGGTATTGCCATAGCTACCTCACCTGAGATGGCGCGTATAGTAAACGAATATGATTTAGGTATTGTCAGCGATGATTTTACTCCACAAAGTTTAGCAAAAAAACTCAATGAATTGACAACCGAAAAGGTAATGTATTATAAAAATCAGTCGCATAAGTACGCCTATGAGCTTTCTGCGGAAAAAAATAAAGAGATTTGCTTAGAAATTATTGATAACTTATTAAAATAGAAGACTTTAAATGATAAAAATACTCACCGTCATCGGCGCAAGACCCCAGTTTATCAAAGCAGCTATTTTTTCTGTCAAAGCACAACAAACCAAGAACATAGAGGAAATCATAGTGCATACAGGTCAGCATTATGACGAAAATATGTCTGCCATTTTTTTTGAGGAAATGGGTATACCTAAGCCTCATTACCATCTGCAAGTAGGTTCAGGAAGCCATGGCGCACAGACGGGAAAAATGCTCATAGAGATAGAAGAGGTAATGTTGAAAGAGAAACCTGATGCAGTTTTGGTTTATGGTGATACCAATTCTACTTTGGCGGGTGCTTTGGCGGCAGCTAAACTCCATATTCCTATTGCTCATGTAGAGGCAGGTTTGCGTAGCTTCGATAAGAAGATGCCAGAAGAAATTAACCGAATTCTTACCGACCAAGTATCTACTTGGCTTTTTACACCTTCTCAAAATGCAGTTCAACTACTTAACAAAGAAGGCATTACACATGGTGTGTATGAAGTTGGAGATATTATGTATGATGCTGTATTGGAGTTTAGTGAAAAAGCAAAAAGTAAATCTACTATTTTGAATCAACTCAAAATAAGACCAAAAGAATATGCTTTGGCAACAATACATCGGCAAGAAAATACAGATAATGAAAGTAATTTAAGAAACATATTAGAGGCTTTTAAGCAAATAGAAGACAAAATTATTTTGCCTATCCACCCACGTACCAATAATAAAATAGCCCAAAGTCAAATACAGATTCCTCAAAATGTAATTGTTGTGGAGCCTTTGGGCTATTTAGACATGATGCAACTCTTGGCAAATACAAAAGTTGCGCTCACAGATTCTGGTGGCTTGCAAAAAGAAGCCTACTATCTCCATGTGCCTTGTATCACCCTCAGAGATACCTCAGAGTGGGTAGAAACCATAGAAGCTGGTTGGAACGAATTAGTGGGGACTAATCTGGAAAAAATAGTAAATGCCTACAAAAACATAGAAAAAATAAGCCAGAAAGAACATATCAATCTATATGGTGATGGAAATACAGCTCAAAGAATAATAAATATTCTATTACAAAAAACATAAAAATACTAAAACAATATGCCAAGCCCCCCAAAAGTCTTAATCATACCCTCATGGTATCCAACTGCCCAAAACCCCTTGGCAGGCTCTTTTTTTCAAGAGCAGGCACAGCTATTGTCAAGGAATTTTGACATCAAAGTATTGTTTGGAGAGGCAAAGCAAGTGAGCAAGCTGGATTTTAATATAGCAAAGCTGAAAATGAGGCTAAAAAAAAGAGTCGTTTCTATCACTCCTCTCACTCATCCACCGCCAGAGATGTGGACTTTCCAATATCCTCAAAATAAAACACTTAGCGAAGAAAAAAATACTTTTATGATGTTTCAGTGTTATTTAGAGGCATTTAAAATTCTCTCTTTGCAGTGGATTCCTGATGTACTGCACGCTCACTGCGTAAGGTTTGGAGGCATGATAAGTAACTATATAAGCCGAGCCACACATTTACCTTATATCATTACAGAACACGCAGGTGGCGAATTTTGGTTAGAAGATTTTAACCAATTCAAAAATGAGCAAATGGCATTAGCCTATGAAGCTGCCACCTTAGTTACCGCAGTGAGCCATTCAAAGATACGAGAAATATTAGCTATGGGGTTCAGATGCAAGCCGATTGCGGTGGGCAATTATATCAATGAAGACCTATTTCCTATATCAGTAGAAAAAAATACCAAGTCATCTTTTCAGCTATTAACAGTAGCGAATGAACCTATCAACAAAGATTTAGAAACCCTATTCGCTGCATTTAACTTACTCATCGAGTTTGGTAATAACGACATTAGTTTGAATGTCATTGGTATATCTCCTGAAAAAAACGAGTATATAAAGTCATTATTAGACCAATTTCCACTAATTTTGCCTCATGTATCGTTTGTTCAGTATGCCGATAGAACTAATATGCCTTTTTATTATCAACAGTGTGATGTGTTTTTATCCACCAGCATCAGCGAAAGTTTTGGTATAGCTGTGGCAGAGGCTATAATATGTGGGAAACCCGTAGTGGTAACTCGTAGCGGCGGTATTGACGACATCGTAGATGGTAGCAATGGACTCAAAGTACACATCAGAGATTATCAGGCATTGGCAGAGGCTATTTTGAGGCTAAAAGATAGAGAAATAACTTTTGATGCCCAGAAAGCACGTCAAGGAATCATAGACAAATTTGGTACAGAAGCCTTTTTAGATAGAATGACAAAAGTGTATCAACAAGCAATAAAGTGAAAATGCATAGTATAAATTTTTCTGTAATTGTTGCCAATTATAACAATGGCAAATATTTAGTAGAATTAATAGAGAGTATTTTAAAGCAAACCTACCCCCATTGGGAATTGGTAATTGTAGATGATTGCTCTACGGATAACTCTATAGAAATATTGGAAGCGTACCATGCAGACCAACGCATTAAAGTAATTAAACACGCACAGAATAGAGGTGCTTCTGCTGCTTTTCGCACAGCGACTGACCACGCTACAGGAGAAATTATAGGGATGTTGGGCGCAGATGACGCATTGGTAGAGAATACCATAGAAGTTATGAAGCAAGCACATATTGAAAACCCAACGGCAAGCCTGATTTATAGCACTTTCTATTACTGCGATGAAAACTTGCATATTAAAGGAGTAGAAAACAAGATAATAGGAGAGGTAAAAGAAAGTAGCAGTTTAATAGAGGGCTTCAGAGCATCAAGTTTTGCTACCTTCAAGAAAAAACTGTATTTACAGACTGAAGGCTTTGATATAAATTTTAAAGCCGCTTTAGACATGGATATTTTCCTCAAATTAGAAGAGGTGGGCAATCTCATTTTTGTAAATCAACCCCTGTACTATTATCGTAAAAATGCTATGGGTATTTCACAAGTTAACAATGGTCATACTTCCCAATTATTTGCACTATTAGCTATTCTAAAAGCGTATAAGCGACGCAAGAAAACAGGTTTTTTTAATCTTAAACCATCTACCTACCAGCATTATGCACGTATATATTATTACAAAGAGGCAGAAGGTATGGTGCTAACTAATAAAAAAGGGAAAGCCTTTTATTTTTTGCTTCGTTTACTATGGCTTAATTTAGCAAATATTTTTGATAAACATTTTTGGGAAATTATTTTTGCTAATTTAGGTATCATAGAAAAATTGGAAAATAGTGTGGTATTACCTCGTTTTTGGGGAAAAAACTAATGTAATTAGATTTATATACTTATGTGCGGAATATCAGGAATCTATCATCATTCACAAGCCGTTGAGCTATCCCAACTTAAAAAAATGACAGATGTCATTGCCCATCGCGGTCCAGACGGAGACGGGCATTGGCTCTCCCCAGATACGCGCGTAGGCTTGGGGCATCGCCGTTTGTCTATCATCGACTTATCAGAGCGCGGCAAACAGCCCATGCAGTACGCACAAGGGCGTTATACCATTACATTCAATGGCGAAATCTACAATTATGTAGAAATCAAAGAAAAACTGCTACAAAAGGGCTATCAATTTAATTCTGATAGTGATACCGAGGTCTTGATGGCTTTGTATGCTGAAAAGGGCGAAAATTGTTTAGCTGAGTTGGACGGTATGTTTGCCTTTGCGATTTATGATGAAATAGAAAAAAAACTGTTTTGTGCGCGAGATAGATTTGGTGAAAAACCTTTTTTTTATTATTACGAGCCAAGCGGCATCTTTGCCTTTGCTTCGGAAATGAAAGCTCTGTGGGCTGTCAATATTCCACGAAAGATGAAAGCAAGCAGAATTCACCAATTCTTAAAAGCCTCTTATGTCAGCGACCCTACAAATGCAGAAGACACCTTCTTTGAAAACATTTATAAGTTGGAAGCGGCTCACTATTTAACGATTGATACAAACCATGCACTGAAAAAATGTCGTTATTGGCATATACCACAAGAGAATGTGGGCAATAATTTGATAAGTTTTGAAGCTGCTTGCGAGCAGTTTTATCACTTATTTAGCCTTTCTGTCAAGCGTAGGCTCAGGGCAGATGTACCTGTGGGGTCAAGCCTTTCAGGAGGCTTAGATAGCTCGGCAGTAGTTTGCTGCATCAACGAACTAAATAAAAATTTAAAAATTAAGCAAAAAACTTTCTCTGCACGCTTCCGCAATTTTGTCAAAGACGAAGGAAAGTTTATGCAGTATGTTATCAATGCTACCTCCGTTGAGCCTCACTTTGTCTATCCTGAACATGATAAAATGATAAAAGAATGGAAACAACTCATGTATCACCAAGAAGAACCCATTGGTAGCGCAAGTATTTATGCCCAATGGTGTGTAATGCGATTGGCAAAAGAAAATGGTGTGATTGTACTTTTGGACGGGCAGGGAGCAGATGAAATGTTAGCGGGTTATCACCCTTATTACCAAACTTACTGGGCAGAACTCAAAAGAAACAATCCCGCCTTGTACCAAATAGAGTACCAAGCCTTCCAAGATTTGAACCCTCCCAAAGTAAAAACATTCATAGAACGTTATCCTTGGGGGTATGTAAAAGAACGACTCAAAAAATTAGTGGGTATTGATAATGAGCAGCCTGAAAACAAGTTGTTTTACCCACTTTTAAACCCCGATTTTGATAAATTTCAACTGCCTATACTTGACGAAAACAAGCATCATACACTGAATAGTTATCTTCACTTTAATACATTTGAATACGGATTAGAAGATTTGTTACGCTATGCTGACAGAAGTTCTATGGCACACTCTCGCGAAGTGCGCCTACCTTTCCTGAGCCACGAGCTGGTCGAGTTTGTATTTAGTCTGCCTGCTTCTTTTAAGATTCAACAAGGCTGGACAAAATATATCCAACGTAAATCATTCGAAAACCTGATGCCACCTGAAATTACATGGAGAAAGGACAAGATTGGCTATGAGCCACCACAGCAAAGTTGGTTTGCCAAAGAGCCTCTGAAATCCATGTTACAGGATTATAAAAACAAAATGATAGCAGAGAAAATTATTCACCCAAAATACATATTACAAGAGGCTGACCAATGGAAAATATTTATGATTGGCTCTTTTTTGGCTAAATAAAATAACATGAGAATCCTTTATATCGCAGATTTATGGTCTTTTCAGTCCTTTGGAGTCGTCAAAAAAGAAATCTCCAAAGTACGTAATCTTAATAAAATAGGAGTGCAGACCGAAGCCCTGTTTTTTCACCCCAAATCACAAATCCCACCTATCATGGAAGAAGCGTATATGCACTTCATTCCTATTGATGGCGCAGCAAAGTATGCTTACCTGAATACTTTTTTGAACAAACGGCATAGCGAGTTTGATTTTTTTATATTTCGCTATCCTATGGCAAGCCTCCCACTACTCAGATTGGTCAAAAAATATCCTAAAAAATTTTGCTTCGAACACAATACCAAGGAATTAGATGAATGGGAAATGGCTTTAAAGTCTAACTATACCTTCCGAGATTTTTTATACAGAATCAGGCGCGGCTGGTTTGATGATTTTACTTGGGCTATCTTGCGCTATCCTTTTCAGTACAAAAAACGAGTCAATGATGAAAAAAAATATGCCGCACAGGTTTTCCGATATGCCAAATTAGGATTTGCCGTAACCCAAGAAATTGCTGATTATGAAACCAATCGCGAGCCGCTATATCAAAATTTTACCGTAGGTAATGGCATAGAGGTTGCAGATGTGCCTTTGAGAACGCCTCCAATCTTTGATGGAACAAGTTTGAATTTGATACTTTTGAGTGGTTCGAGAGCCATCTGGCATGGTTGCGATAGAGTATTAACAGGATTAAAACAGTATAAAGGCAATTTAAAAATCACTTTTTACGCAGTTGGTGAGTTTTTTGATGAGGACAAAGATTTAGCAAAGGAGATGCCTGCTAATGTAACTATTGTATTCGAGGAAAAAGCGATTGGCAGAGAGTTAGCTGATTTAATGAATAGTTGCCATCTTGGGATAAGTAGCTTGGCTACGCACCGCAAGAATATCAAAGAAGCTACCCCGCTAAAAACACGTGAATACTTGGCGTATGGACTACCCTTTGTACTGGCTTACCAAGATACGGATTTACACCAAAAAGCTGATTTTGAGCCTTTTGTACTACATCAGGAATCCAGTGAAGCTCCTTTGGAAATAAATAAATTAATTGATTTTGTAAAAGAGGTTTATCAAATACCAAATCACCATAAAAAAATTAGAGCCTGTGCTTTTAAGTATTTAGATATGCAAGCCAAGGCATTACAAATGAAAAATATCTTAGAAAAATAACGATAAAAAAATGAATCCGAAAACAGCTATTCAAATGGTCGACCTCCAAAAGCAATATGCCCACATCAAGCCAGAGGTCGATGCCGCAATCCAACGCGTAATTGATGAATCCGCCTTTATCAATGGCGGAGAAGTAAAACTTTTTGCCGCAGCATTAGCTCAATTTTTAGAGGTAAAGCACCTCATTCCCTGCGCCAACGGTACTGATGCCCTCCAAATAGCGATGATGGCACTTGATATGCCCCAAGGCGCAGAAATCATAGTCCCCACTTTTAACTATGTAGCGGCAGTAGAGGTCATTGCCTTTCTGGGTTTCAAGCCCGTATTTATTGATGCTAATCCCTCTACTTTTAACCTTGATGTCAGCCAGATAGAAGAAAAAATTACCAAACAGACCAAAGCGATTGTAGCAGTCCACTTGTTTGGGCAATGTGCAGACATGGACGCGCTCATGGCGATTGCTCTAAAGCACAATTTGTGGGTCATAGAGGACAATGCCCAAGCGATAGGCGCGCAATATACTTCACACGCTGGTAAAACTCAGTTTGCAGGAACGATAGGACACATTGGCACTACGTCTTTTTTTCCTTCCAAAAATTTGGGGTGTATGGGCGATGGCGGCGCGATATATACCAGTGATGACCGTTTGGCAGAGAAGATGCAAATGATAGCCAACCATGGGCAAAAAAAGAAATATCAATACGAAATTGTAGGGATTAATTCGCGGCTGGACACCTTGCAAGCATCAATTTTGCGTGTAAAACTCAACAACTTAAAAACCTATATCAAAAATCGCCAGCAAGCCGCCGCCTTTTATGACCAACAGCTAAATGGAAACGCATGGTTTGAAATACCTCCAATAGCTAAAAATTCTACACACGTTTATCACCAATACACCCTGCACTGCCGAACAGCCTCATTCCGAACCGAATTGCAGCAAGCATTAGCGCAGGCACAGATTCCCAGTATGATTTATTACCCTTCGCCGCTGCACCTGCAAAATGCCTATACAAACTTTGGCTATCAAAAAGGACAGTTCCCCATTGCTGAAATGCTTTGCGAAAAAGTATTATCTTTGCCCATGCACACCGAACTGGACAACGAACAATTAAATTATATTTGTAACACAATCAAAGAAAAGACTTTATAGAAAAAAGCACAATGGAACAAAAAATTAAATTTGCCATTATTGGCATGGGGCATATTGGCAAGCGTCATGCAACTATGATTGAGCAAAATCCCAATGCCACCTTAGTAGCCACAGCAGATACCAATGCTTCTCTCAAACAGGACATAGAAAGCACTTTCAAAGTGCCATTTTATAGCTCTATGGACGCATTGCTTCAGGCTGGGCATCAAATAGATGTAGTCAATATATGTACGCCTAATGGCTACCATGCCAGCCAATCCATTGCGGCACTGGAAAAAGGCTACCACGTAGTCATCGAAAAACCTATCGCTTTGCACAAAACAGATGCCGAAGAAGTGCTTTTTAAGGCTCTCCAAGCGCACAAATTGGTGTTTTGTGTGATGCAAAACCGCTACTCCCCACCCTCCGAATGGCTCAAAAATGTAGTCAGTTCAGGAAAATTAGGCAAGATTTTTATGGTACAAGTAAATTGCTATTGGAATCGTGATGAACGCTACTACAAAAAAGGCGGCTGGAAAGGCTCGCAAGCGCAAGACGGAGGAACGCTTTTTACCCAATTTAGCCATTTTATTGACATTATGTTTTGGCTTTTTGGCGATATTCAAAATATTCAAGCCAAATTCAACGACTTTAATCACGAACAGCTTACAGAGTTTGAGGATTCAGGCTTTGTCAGTTTTGATTTTAAGAAAGGAGGCATAGGCAGCATCAATTTTTCTACCTCAGTTTGGGACAAAAACTTGGAAAGTAGCATTACCATCATTGGTGAAAACGGCTCTATCAAAGTTGGCGGTCAGTACATGGACAAAGTAGAGTGTTGCCACATCAAGGACTACACCATGCCCGAACTCGCCCTCTCGAACCCGCCCAACGACTATGGCGCATACAAGGGCAGTGCTGCCAACCATCACTATATCATTGAGAATGTAGTAGATACGCTTCAAGGCAAAAATATCGCTACCACCAATGCTTTGGAAGGCTTGAAAGTAGTAGAAATCATTGAAAATATTTATAAACTGAAAAAAACACAAAAAGGATAAAAAATATCATGGGCGAAAAAAAATATTTTTCTCACGAAACTGCTATTATCGATGAAGGGTGCGAAATTGGAGAAGGTACTAAGATTTGGCATTTCTCTCATATCATGACTAACTGCAAAATAGGAGCAGGCTGCAACATAGGGCAAAATGTAGTCGTATCCTCTGAGGTAGTGCTGGGCAATAATGTAAAAATTCAGAATAACGTTTCTATTTATACAGGTGTAGTTTGCGAAGATGACGTATTCTTAGGACCTTCTATGGTTTTTACTAATGTTACAAACCCCAGAAGTGCCATCAATCGTAGAGGTCAATATGCCAAAACAACAGTGAAGCGCGGGGCTACCATTGGCGCAAATGCCACCATTGTTTGCGGGCATGACATTGGCGAGTTTGCATTTATTGGCGCGGGAGCGGTAGTTACTAAAAATATCCCCGCCTATGCCTTAGTAGTAGGAAATCCTGCCAAACAAGTGGGCTGGATGAGTGAATATGGGCATAAACTCAAGTTCGACGAAAACAACCTTGCCGTCTGCCCAGAGAGTGGTGAAAAATACCAACTCAACAAAGGAACAGTAAGCAAAATCTGATTCAAAGATTTCTATTTCACGAAATCTTACTTTTGGCATATCAACTTTTTGAATTCTTAACTTACTATGTCTATTTCAGTTCATGGAATAGACACACAAAAACCTCATCTCCTTATTCGTTTAAAAATTTCCATACACGCCCGCGCATTGTGGTAAGGGCATTTCCAAAGTGTAACTTTGTCAGCAGTTTGGTTATTAGCGGACATAAACCATTCGCCATTCTCTTTGTCAATGATACTTTTTTTGGTAAACTTCCAAACGTCCAATGACTTGTCTAAGAAGTGTTTAGCTCCCGAAATCTGCCATGCGTTAAAAAAACCGACCATTGCCTCTGCCTGCACCCACCAGCTTTTTTCGTTGTTCTGATGTCCTGTGGCTCTGTCAAACTCGTAACGCATACTGCCGTCTTTGTCCAGCCCCATTGCCGCCGCCATTGCCATCTGTACGCAGATTGGTTTTATTTTCTCTATCAGTGCTTTATCTTCAAGGACTTCTGCCGCCTCCAAGAGCAACCACGAACACTCAATGTCGTGTCCATAAGAATCTATCTGAGAAGTGGGCTTCCAGTTTTCCTGAAAAAATGAAATCAAATGCTGCGTAACTGGGTCAATGATACGAGTTAAAAAATTGTCAATCAGGCGATTAAGCTGTATTTTTAAGCCTTCATTTTTCCAAACTCGATAAAGATTGGTATAAGCCTCTAACAAATGTAAGTGCGTATTCATGGTTTTTTTTGCACCATCTTTGCTCAAATACAGTGCGGTGGTAGGCTGCCAGTTTTGTTCGAAGGCATCAATATAACCCAAGTTTTCCTTGTCAAAAGCATGATTTTCAATGGATTGGTAAATTGCTATTGCCTCATTTAAAATTTCAGGTTGCTGCCTTAGCTGATAATACTCACTAAACGCGTAAAGGGCAAACGAATGACCATACATTTGCTTGGTTTTGTCCAAAGGATTGCCTGCTGCGTCCAAAGACCAATACATACCGCCAAACTCCTTGTCTTTGAAGTAAGTAATAAGGTATTGATAGGCGGTTTCGGTCATGGTGAGGTAGTCTGTAATAGGTGTTTGTTCCACCAACAACTGCGAAGCGGCAGAAAAAGTCCATAAAATCCTGCTATTCAGTACAATACCCTTGGGCGAGGTAGCGTCTGGAACATTATTTTTATCTACTTTATTAAAAAAGTTTTCTTGTTTTTCGTTATAAGTATGGCTAAACCAGTAGTTTAATATACTTTGTAGTTCTGTATTTACTTCTTTGGCATAGCGGTCAAGGCTCAGGTATTCAGCGTGTTGCGTTTCCATTTTCATAAATTTCATGATAAAATTGTATTACTTCCTGTGCAATATTTTCCCAAAAAAATCTTTGTGCCTCCTGCTTTATCTGTTGTCTGAGGGTATTAAAAGCGGTTATATCCATTTGCTCGTACCATTGGAGATGGTTTACAGCCTCCGCTAAGTCAGCAAAAAAGCGAGTGTCCGAGGTGGCATAGTCTTTTACACTGACCAAGTTAGTGATAATACTTGGAATACCCAAAGAGTGTGCCTCCAAAAGTGAATTGTTGGCGGTGGCGAAGGTCAAAGGCAGTAAATGGACGTGGCAACTGTTTAATAAAGAGAAATATGCCTCGTTTTCTAAATAGTTGTGAACCACCACATTGGGGTAATCTTTGAAGAAATTGCGCCATGCTGACCACGCGCCCACCAAGTGAAACTGCCAATTTTTTTGGTGTTCGCGCGCATGGTTTACGATGGCTTTATACTGCTCAAAATCACGATAGTTCATTCCTATCGTGATAATTTTGAATGGTTTATGTTCACTATAAAGTAATTGAAAATAGTGGCTATTGTTGTGAATTCCATGAGGAATAAACTTGATTTTGGCTTTTGGAAAGCATCGTTGGGCTTCTGCAACGTTGGCACTGCTCAGAGTGATGATGCCATCTAATTGAGAGAAAGCGCGGTGTCTGATTTTGGCATAAAGGTATTCTTTGAAAGAACCAAACTCGGAGAGGTGTTTTTTGTGCGCCCAGTCCAGTTTGAGGTGTACGGTCGCGACTTTTTTGATGTGTTTTAGTGGAGCCAAGGTAAAACCAAGATGACCTTCAGGATAAAGAAAGTGTACTATTTTATACTTTGAACGAATCATTTTCAAATAAAAATCAAAAAAAAGCATATTTGCCTTTCGTTGGAGAGAGCCAAAACGTGTGTGTCCAAACATTAAATTATCAGCATCAGTGTAGGTTGCAGGCAGGTGCGAAACCAACCCATCATAACCTGAGCCAGAGGCATGGTGAACTATGTGGAAACCAGCCACTAAGGTATTTTCTTTGGTAAACTTAAAAGTCATTATTGATTGCTAAAAATACAAAAAAACACGTTACTTGCTATATGCCTTTGCTACTTGTTTGGAAGTGCCAAGTCCCTCAATACCAAGCTCTACCATATCTCCTGCTTTGAGATAAAGAGGCGGATTCATGCCCAAGCCTACGCCCTGCGGTGTACCCGTAGAAATAATATCGCCTGCCAAAAGCGTCATAAACTGGCTCAGGTAGCTTATCAGAAAAGGTACATGGAAAATCATATCAGAAGTATTGCTATTCTGTACCATTTTATCATTGAGTTTGAGCCACAGATTCAGTTGGTTGGGGTCAGCTATTTCGTCTTTGGTAGCTATAAAAGGCCCCAAAGGTGCAAAGGTATCACAGCTTTTTCCTTTGACCCACTGCCCGCCGCGCTCTAACTGGAAGGCTCGTTCACTGTAATCGTTGTGCAGGGCATAGCCAAGCACATACTCCATCGCTTCGCTTTCGCTGACGTAAGAAGTTCGTTTTCCGATAATTACGGCTAATTCTACCTCCCAGTCCGTTTTCTCACTATTTTTAGGAATTATCAAATCATCATTTGCACCACAAAGCGCAGTGGTCGATTTGAAAAAAATAATAGGTTCTGTCGGAACTTTCGCGCCTGTTTCTTGGGCGTGTTTCAGGTAATTTAAGCCAATACAAATAATTTTGCTTGGTTTGTAAAGTGGCACGCCCATACGCACATTCGTAGGCACGAGAGGACATTGGGCAAAATTGGCTTGAAGCCAGCTTTTGAGGCGATTGATACCATCATTTTCAAAAAAATCTTCCGAATAGTCTTCTCCAAAGGCACTTACATCTATTTTGAGTCCATCAGGGAGAATAACACCTGTTTTTTCTTGACCAGCTTCACCAAAGCGAAAAAGTTTCATACGAATATGTGTTTATTTTTTTGTAGTGTTGATTCTAATGGTATGATAACCAACCCCTCCCCACCTCTTTGAAAGAAACAGTCTTTTCTCCCCCTTTGGAGGGGGTTGGGGGGAGGTAAAGTTTTGAGCATCATACATCTGAAAACACTACCTTTTGTGTTTAATTCTCAAAAGTAATCAATGAGGGACTGAAAGCAAATTAAAACACCTCAAACTTTTGAAGTTAAGTTTCTTTTTAACAACAATAAATCTTACAGCGTGATAAATTTATAATTTTAAATCAAATTTCTTGATGAAATAGTGCTTATTTTTGCCAAACTCAATCTCTAAAAAAATCATGCTTACCCAATATTTTCCCCAGCTTTCCGAACAACAAATCCAGCAGTTTGACGCGATGCAGGCTCTTTATGAAGAATGGAACGCAAAAATCAATGTGATTTCTCGAAAGGATATGGACAATTTTCACGAACGTCATCTGCTTCATTCTCTGGCGATTGGCAAGGTGATTCAGTTCAAACCCAATACCAAAATAGTAGATGTAGGCACAGGTGGTGGCTTTCCCAGTGTTCCTTTGGCTATTTTATTTCCCGAAGTGCAGTTCCATTCGATAGACTCTATTGGCAAAAAAATCAAAGTAGTCAGCGAGGTTAGTAATGCCTTGGGCTTAAAAAATATTACTTCTGAGCATATTCGTTCGGAAGATTTGAAGCAAAAATTTGACTTTGTGCTGAGTCGCGCAGTGGCTGACATCAGCACTTTTTACCACCAGACACATCATCTTTTGCACAGAAACTCAGTCAATAGCTTGGCAAATGGATTTTTGTGCCTCAAAGGTGGAGATTTGATGGAAGAGTTTGCCGATTTTCGTCATCATTACAAGTTTTACAACATCAAAGATTTTTTTGAAGGAGATTTTTTTGAAAGCAAAAAAGTGGTGTATGTCAAGTAATATTTTTGGTTTATAAAAAGTTATAGCGGAAAAATTGGTTTTTCACGTACTTCGTACCGAGAGATAACACGTGAAAAAATGCCCTATCAATGATTCATGTGTTATCACATGAATTACAATGCGCTAAAAGATTAGAAGAATCATATTTTTTTTATAGCCTCGTTTTTACAATTTATTGTTACGTTTCTTGGGCGAAAGATTTATTGTAGAAATGTAAAAGTCAAATACTTTATTTGAATAGTTTTGCTTACTTTTGTGCGTTAGGTACATCAACAAAAATAAGAGTTCTGTTGTTTAGTGCCATTAGGCACAACAGCTTTGTAGAAAATTAGGGTAAATTATATTTCAATAAGTCCCTTATTGACATTCAAGAATAAACCGTTCCTCGCTCGATAAGTAGTTCCACGCCAATTCCATTGCAGCTTAAAAGGCGTAGTTAAAGATAACCCCTCGCTTTAGCGGGGGGAGCTACTAATCCTAAAGAACGAATATTTGTTGAAACCTAATTAGGGACGATACAAATATTTGCAGATGAATAAGTTACGTCCCTAACGGGACTGTGATAATACAAAGAACGAACAAAAAAGTTGAACTACTTATAAGCCTTATAGCATACAAGGAAAGAACAACGAAATAAGCAGTTTTTTTATGGAAGGACTTCGAGAAATTTTATACAAACTTCGCAGGTACGAAATCAAGATTCGCAAGGCGGTCAATACGGAAATGCACGGAGATTTTCACTCTGTTTTCAAAGGTTCAGGCTTGGAGTTTGATGATGTGCGCGCCTATCAGTACGGTGATGACGTGCGGAGTATTGACTGGAACGTGAGCGCGAAAGGGGAAGGGACTTTCATCAAAACATTCAAAGAAGAAAAAGAGCAAAATGTTTTTTTTATTATAGATGTGAGTGGTTCTCAGCACATTGGCAAGGAGGGAAAGCAAAAAATAGACATTAGTAAGGAGATTTGTGGTGTACTTTCTTTTTCGGCACTCAAAGAAGGAAGCTCTGTGGGAATGCTCTGTTTCAGCAATCAGCGAGAAAAGTACATCAAACCCAAAAAAGGGGCAAAGCATATTTACGAACTGATTGGTAGCCTTTTTAAGATGGAGCCACAGGCACTCAAAACGAACCTAACTAAGGCGATTCGATTGGCAATGAATATCATTAAGCGCAAAAGTATCATTGTGATTATCTCGGACTTTGTAGATGAAAACTATGAGCAAAGCCTAAAAGCACTGGCAAAAAGGCACGATTTGATAGCAATTCACCTTGCCGACCAGCGTGAAACGGAAATGCCTTCTTTGGGCATTGTGCCACTTTTGGACAAGGAAAGTGGAAATACGATTTGGGTAAATTCGTCTTCTACGGCTTTTCGGAAGGGAATCATTGGCAAGTTTGAGGAAAAACAAGCCAGTCTGGAAAAACTTTGCCACAAGCACCGCACCAATTATGTTTTTATCAATACCGCAGAAGACTACGTACCAAAGTTGGTCAAGATGTTTAGAGTGAGAAATCTGACCAAAAAATAGGAAAAATCAAATGTTGAATGGCAGAACTTTTAGAAATTCACCCCGATAACCCCGATAAACGCAAAATTCAGAAGGTAGTGGATTGCCTCAGAGATGGGGGTGTTATTATTTATCCTACTGATACGGTCTATGGAATTGGCTGTGATTTGTATAACTCCAAAGCCATAGAGAAAATCTGTCGCATCAAAGGCGTAAAACCTGACAAAATGCACCTTTCGTTTATCTGCTATGATTTGAGTGAGATTAGCAAATACGCCAAAACGCTGAGTACGCCCGCCTTCCGATTGATGAAAAAAGCACTTCCTGGTGCTTATACTTTTATTTTGGAGTCGAGCAGCCAAGTTCCCAAGATATTCAATGTCAAGAAAAAACAAGTAGGGATTCGCGTGCCTGACCACCTCGTACCGCGCCTGATTGTCAAAGAGTTAGGCAACCCAATCCTCACTACCTCAGTCAAAGACGAGGACGAAGTGATAGAATACATGACTGACCCCTCGCTGATTGACGAAAAATATGGACATCTGGTCGACATTGTCATAGATTCAGGCTATGGTGGCAATGTTCCTTCTACGGTAATTGACTGTACCACAGACGATTTCGAACTCATACGCGAGGGCGCAGGCGAAACAGTTTCGCTTTTGTAGAGAGAAAAATACAAATAACACCAAAAATAATTGGTTGTCTGACAATTTTTGTGGAGTCGGATAAAAGCCCTATCTTTGTGCATGGAAAACTTGAGC
>JAAFJS010000309.1 GCA_013298985.1 Cytophagales bacterium | reverse complement strand
TGAATAATAAGGATATTTTCATGCAGCCTACCAAAGAACTTTCCCAAGAATTTATGAACGATTGCACAGTTTGGAATCTGTTTAGCACAAGCAATCAGACAGTTGCGCTTAGAGATGTAATATACCAGAAAGAAATCTATCAGATTGATAATCACTTTTTTCCATTGCTCAAAGAAGAAATTAAGCATTGGAAAATGACGGATAGTGATATAGTTTCTTCGCTTTCAGTAGGTGAGGATAGGTTTGTTGCTAAGTATTTGAAAGACTTGGCTTTATCGGAAGAAGCGAAGGCAATTTTAGCAATAAGCAAGGAGATTTGGCAATTTTATTTTACAAATTTAAATAAACTTAATACGACCAAATTTAAGATAGCGACTTGGGACGCAGGTTGGTGGCAGGTTCGCAATGCGCTGACAGACCAAAACTTAGCAGTAAACTTATTAGAAGAATTAAAGCAAAAGCATAATACTTTGAAAAATAAGCTATTACCACAAATTTATGACTTTGGTTTTTTGAATGGGTAAGAGAAAGAGTATCAAACTTCTACAAAAAAATTGATACTCTTTTCATTTTTATTGTTTTGCTAAGATTTTCTTGTACTTTGTTTCATCTTTAAATAGCGCAATCGCCGCCTTTACGTCTGCATCATCATCAAAAGAAGACTCCATTTTGCCATCAGAAAAATAATAGCGCGTGGCTATTTCTCGTTCCAATTCCTCTTTGATTTCGACTTTAAACTTCTGCAAATCATTGTCTTTGTTGTGCGAAACCTTTTCTTTCAGCGTGTTGAGTTGAGTTTTGATGTCATCATAATATTTTTCTTCTTTGGCTGTTTTTTCAAGTCCTTCAATCGTTCGTTCTACACGCGTCTTGTATTCCAAGTCCTTGTTAGAGAGCCACTTTATAAAGTCTTGGTATTGAGCATCGGTGAGTTTAAATTGCTTGGCAGGTACAATCGTTTGGTTTTTGACCCTAAATTCAGAAGCATAGTCAAAAAACAGTCCTTTTCTATACAAAACTGCTAAAATCTGTGGTAAGTGCAACTTTTCGTTCTCGATGTCAGGCTTTACTCCACCGCCATCAAATACAGGTCTTCCCGCTTTGGTTTTGAAGGCAATCCTCAGAGAATCAGGTACTTTTCCCACACTACCATCAGGATTCCTATTGGTA
This sequence comes from Cytophagales bacterium, assembly GCA_013298985.1. GTDB lineage: Bacteria > Bacteroidota > Bacteroidia > Cytophagales > Thermoflexibacteraceae > Thermoflexibacter. The sequence continues at coordinate 4,205 of JAAFJS010000309.1, read as the reverse complement.
TAATCTACCGCCTGAATACACCTGCCGCTTGGGATATAATATTTAGCGACTGTAACTTTTAGTTTGGAATTATATGACAATGAACGAGTTACCTGTACCAGACCTTTTCCAAAGCTATTTTGTCCTATCACCACACCTCTGTCGTAGTCTTGGATAGTGCCACACACAATTTCGGCGGCGGAAGCACTTGAGCTATTGATAAGCACCGCCAGGGGAATGTCTGTGTCCACAGGATTATTGAGTGCCGTATATTTTTTGTTCCACTCCTTTACCTTGCCTTTGGTGCTGACGATTTCATTGCCTTTGGCTACGAACAAATTGGAAATATTAACTGCCTCGCCCAGCAAGCCACCAGGATTGCCGCGGAGGTCTAAAACAATATTTTTTGCACCTTGTTCTTTCAGTTTTACTAACGCATCTTTTACCTCTTTTCCTGCATTATAGGTAAAATCAGTCAGTTGAATCAGCCCCACTTCGGGCGTAACCATGCCAAAATACGGTACATTATTGATAGAAATTTTTTCACGTATCATCTTGAAAGTCATGGGCTTATCATTATCTACGCGTTTGATAATCAACTCCATAGGCGTTCCTGCCTGCCCTTTGAGGAGTTGGCTAATTTCTGCGCCACCTTTATTGGCTACTTCGTTTCCATCAATTTTGAGGATTTGGTCGCCAATGAGCAAGCCTGACTTTTCGCCTACAAAACCTTTCATAGGCATAGTAATCAAGGTTTTACCGTCTTCGCGAGTTACCGTTTCAATCCCAATCCCTGCGTACTGCCCTGTCGTCATGATTCGATAGTCCTCAATTTGGTCTTCAGGAATGTAGTTCGTGTAGGGGTCTAAAGAGTTCAGCATAGAGTTAATTCCTTCGTTCATGAGTTCGTTGGGGCTGACCTCATCTACATAATAGGTATTGACTTCTTTGAAAAGCGCACCAAAAATTTCCAAGTTTTTCATTACTTCGAAATAGTGGTCGTCAGGAGAATTGAATGCCACAAAAAGTGATACTAAAGCGGCAAAAAAGAGGTAAAGTGCTTTTTTTCTCATTTTTAAAATACAAATTTATGAATTAGAAAACTACGTATCAGGAGTTATAAAAACGTTTGTGTTCTTAGTATAACAAACAATTCGAAAGGTATAAAAAATTTGATAAATACGCTAAAATAGGCGTTAAAAAGTTTTAAAGATGATACCAAACCACTGATTTAGATAGACGATTTTGTATAATTTCCATATTTTTTTGATAGTTTTTCAGTAGCTTTGTGCATATTTTTAATAAAATTTGCCTACAATTATGTCATTTTTTCTCATGCGTACTATTCTGCCTACTGTACTAATGGTGTTGTTCTTTTACCTTATTTTTGAGCCAACACACAAAACAAAAACTATTATTCAAAAAGCTGAAAAACAGCGCATTACAGACAGTTTGGTTTCCATTTCTATTACCACGATTGGCGATTTGATGTGCCACAGCACGCAGTTCCAGCTTGCTCGACAGGCAGATGGTTCTTATGACTTTTTGCCTACCTACGCGCTTGTAAGTGAGTATCTTAGCGCGGCTGACCTCACTGTGGGCAATTTGGAAACGGTTTTGGCAGGGAGTACGAAAAATTTTGCGGGCTATCCTCAGTTTAACTCGCCCAATGAGTACACCGATGCCCTCAAAAAAATAGGATTTGATGCACTTTTTACGACCAATAACCACTCTTACGATTATTTAGATGCAGGTATTCCACGCACCCTCAACGAGTTAAAAAACAGGAATATTCCTGCGATTGGCACTTTTTATTCACCTACTGACCGCGATTCTATCCGAATTATGGAGGTGAAGGGTATAAAAATTGCCTTACTTGCCTACACTGAGTTTTCCAATAATCCCGTTCCTGAAAGCAAAAAGTTTTCTATGAATCACATAGATTCCGCCTTGATGAAAAAAGACATTACCAAAGCACGCGCAAAAGGCGCAGAATTAGTTTTGTTAAATCTGCATTGGGGCATAGAATACAAGCATTTTCCAAGTGATTACCAAAAAAATATAGCTCAATACGCCGCCAGCATAGGGGCTGACATTATTTTCGGTGGACACCCACACGTATTGCAGCCCGCCCAGTTTCTACCTTCTAATGATGGTAAAGGTTTAGACAGTTGTTTTGTGATTTATTCTTTGGGAAATTTTATCTCTGCCCAGAGCAAACGCTACACCGACGCGGGATTGATGCTTACACTCAATCTCATTAAAAATTTGAATACCAATAAGATAGAAATTAAAACGATTGATTACGTACCTACTTGGGTTTTCAAAGGGCTGATAAATGGGAAATCTCAGTATCTCATTTTTCCTGCTTTTGCCGCCGAAGCAAAGCAATATCCCCTCACCATGAAAGATTTAGCTCCAGATGAATTGCGTTTTTTGACTGAAACGCACCTTCAAAAAATGAAACAAGCAGGGCAGGATAGCGAGGAAATACTCACACATTACATCAAAAATATGCGAAATGTAGCTTGGAAACAAACAGTAAAAATAGATAGCATCAAATCTTTGCCATTGAAAATCAATATTTTACCTGATTCTGTTTTTATGAAAAAACCCATAAAAAAAAGATAATTTTTATTACTATTTTTATTATGTTCGAAGAACTGATTGCGCCTTTCTTATTAAGTATGAAGTTAGCTTTCTTTACTACGCTGATTCTCTTGGCATTAGCTGTTCCCATGACGTATTTTATCTCCTTTCACACTTTTCGGTTAAAGCCCATTTTCAAGGCAGTTGTGAGCCTGCCCTTGGTCTTGCCGCCTACTGTTTTGGGTTATTATCTGCTCATTGCTTTTCAACCACAGTTTTTTGGTGTTCGTTTGGCATTTAGCTTTGCGGGCTTGGTGGTGGGTGCGGTTATTTTTAGCCTACCGTTCATGCTCAATCCCATTATTGCAGGCATAGAAAACTTGCCTCATACGTACATGGAAGTAGCGCGTACGCTGGGGAAGTCCAAACTGTATAGCTTTGTGAATGTGTTACTTCCAAATATCAAACCCAATATTTTGAATGGAATAGCGATGACTTTCGCGCACACAGTAGGCGAGTTTGGCGTGGTGCTGATGATTGGCGGCAGTATCCCCAGCGAAACCAAAGTGGCTTCGGTGGCTATTTATCAAGAATTGGAGGCGTTGCACTACGAAAATGCCAATTTTTATGCTACTATCTTGCTTATTTTTGCCTTTTTGGTGCTTTTATTAATTCATATTTCTCAAAAAAAATAAAATATATGAAACTGAATTTCAAAGAGTTAGGGGAAGAAAATACACAAAACGGCTCGCTTGTCATCATTCATGGGCTATTTGGAATGTTGGATAACCTGATGACGATTGGGCGGAAGTTCGCAGAAAAGTACCATGTTTACTTGCTCGATTTGCGGAATCACGGGCGAAGCGAGTGGGACGAAGCGCATACTTACGCTGATATGGCGTTGGACTTGCACCAATTTATTCAAAATCAACAGATTAACCAGCCTCTTTTTGTCTTAGGACATTCTATGGGCGGGAAAGTAGCGATGCAGTTTGCAGCAAATTATCCTACTGGATTGACAAAATTAATTGTGGTCGATATTGCGCCCAGAGCTTATTCTGTGCATCATCAATCCATTTTGGACGCGCTGAATAGCATTGATTTACAGCAAATTAGCCATAGAAACGAAGCCGAAGAGGTAATGGTCAAGGCGGGCTTGGACATAGGTACGCAACAATTTTTGATGAAAAATTTGTATAGAACCGAAGACGACAAATTTGCGTGGCGCATGAACTTGGCAGTGCTGACCGAGAAAATCGCCAGCGTAGGCGAGGAACTTCATTATCGATTCCCTATTGAGCTACCTACGCTTTTTGTGCGCGGCGGCAAATCACAATATATTCAAAATGAAGATGATACAGCTATAAAAGACATCTTCCCTGCTGTCCAAATCGTTACGGTGGCAGGTGCAGGGCATTGGGTACACGCAGAAAAACCTGAGCAAATGTATGCGGTGGTGATGGCATTTTTAAATGAAATTTAATAGACTTGTTCAATATTAGTAATCAATGAGTTAACTATTTCTAAAATTGGTTAGCCCTGCTGCAACTCCTACAATTTTATCCAAAAGATTTAGCCGTTTTATACGTATGGTTTGATGTAAAAAACGACATCTTTTTACTTGACCTATCGCATGC
>JAAFJS010000308.1 GCA_013298985.1 Cytophagales bacterium | reverse complement strand
GCGATATGATATGGGAAGCTACTGAGCCAAATTTGCATCAGAATCCAGCTGATAGGTGCAGCAATGAGAATACTCACCACCACCAACTTCATCAATTTTTGTGAAAGAAAAACTACAATTTCAAAAGTCGTAGCCCCAATAGCGCGACGAATACCCACATCTTTGCGTTGCTTTTCTACAATAAAAGAAGCCAACCCAAACAAACCCATGCACGCTATCGCTATCGCAATCAGGGAAAATTGGAGGGAAATCTGTCCCCATTGCTGTTCTTTCATATACAATTTGTTGAGTTTATCTTCCAAGAAAAAATAGTCTAACGCCTGATATGGATTCAGTTTTCGCCACACTTTTTGCAAGATGGCAATGGCTTTGTCTATCTCTGTGTGGTCGACTTTGATAGCCATGTATTTGAGCAAGGGCTTTTGCCAGCGTTCATCAGCGAGGTCAATCACAAAAGGCAATACAGGCGAGTGAAGCGAGGTTACGTGGAAATCTTTGACCACCCCAATAATTTTTTCCGTTCCCTTGTCGCGACTAAACTCCTTTCCTATCGCATCTTCGGCATTTTTCATACCCAAATAAGACACCATTGTTTCGTTGATAATCACCGCATTACTTTCGTCCTCCTCAAAATAGCGAAACCAATCTTCAGTAGGATTTCCCTCCTGTTCGTTGGTCTGGGCGAGCGCGCGCTTGTCTATAAAATCGCGTCCTGTAACCAATTCGATATTAAAAGTATTCAAAAAATCATGGGCAACAGTAATACTTGGATAGTAAGATAACTTGTTGTTTACCTGAGAGTTAGCTTTAAATTCATGCGTTTGATAATTACTCCCTAAGATTTCTTCTATGCTCGTTACCGCAATAATTTCTCCATGATGAAGCAACTGTTTTTTGATTTCGTCAAATAAAAGCACACTTGGTGAACCTCCAATCGGCACAATGATTACATAGTCTTTGTCAAAACCCAATTTGGCATTTTGCAAAAAATCTAATTGCCGATTACTTACAAAGGTGCTGACTAAGAGCAAGATAGCAATTACAAACTGCACCACGACCAGCGCACTGCGAAAGCGCGGCTCTTTCATGCCCATCAGCACACTGCCGCGATAAATCTTGGTGGGGTCAAATGATGCCAAATAAAAAGCTGGATAAATGCCTGCTACCAAGCCAATGAGCAAGCCCGTCAGCAAGATATATCGGATAATATTCCAGTCATTGGTGATGTGCGTGCTGATAGGACTCCCCGAAAGGTCGTTCAGGTAAGGCGCAGCAAGCTCCACATCTATAAAAGCAAAAACCAGTGCAATGCCACTCATTAATACAGACTCAAAGATAAATTGCTTGATAAGTTCCTCTTTATCAGCACCTATTGCCTTGCGGACGACGACTTCTTTTGCGCGAAGCAAGGCTCGCGCATTGGACAGATTGACAAAATTAATGCTCGCAATCAATAAAATAAAAATAGCAGTAAGTCCAAAAATATACACGTATTTGATGTCGCCATTTGGAGAAATTTCATAATCCAAGTTCGAGTGAAGGTGAATGTCCGTCAGTGCCTGCAAAGCCAGCGTTACATTGTCTTTCATTTTTTCATCAAAATATTTCTGGACAAAAGTAGGCAACTGACCTTCCAGTTCTTCCGCAAAGTCGCTGTCTTTCAGTACGATATACGTCCAGCAAGGATTCCAAACCCAGCGGTCAAATACGCGTTCGGCACTTATATTAGAGAGTGTAGAAAACGAAGCAATAAAATCGAAGCTGAGGTGAGAAGGCTTTTGTTCATCTGCAAAAACACCTGTAACTATCAGAGGAACATTGACTTGACGTTTCAAAATAATTTCCTTGCCTACTGGATTTTCATTTCCAAAATATTTTTGTGCTATTGCCTCACTAATCACGACTGTATTCGCTTTGGCAAGTAGCAGTTTTGAATTGCCTGCTATCAATTTGAAATCAAAAACTTCAAAAAAAGTAGAATCTGCAAAGAAAAACTTACTTTCATTGTAGTTTTTTCCTCTGTAAGTAATTGATAATGAAGGCATTTGAAAATTAAACAAGCGAATAGTTTTTGCAATCCATTGTGGATAATCCTTTTGCAAGGTAGCGGCTACAGGAAAGGGAATACTGGCGGCGTGTTCGCCTACTCCGTTTTGGTCTATGGTTTCTACTACCCTGAAAATGAGGCTTTTACTTCTGTGAAAATTGTCATAACTTGTTTCGTGTTTGATAAGCAAAAAGAGAATGGTGGAGGAGGCAATCCCTAATGCCAACCCCAAAATATTGATAAGCGAGTAGAGCTTGTTTTTGAGCAAGTTTCTCGTCGTAATAAGTAAATAGCTTCTAAACACTGTATTGCTTTATATTTCCTGTAACTACCTGACCATCAAATAGTTTGATAATCCTACTTGCATATTCTGAGTTGGGGATAGAGTGCGTAACCATCACGATAGTTGTGCCATTTTGGTTTAGCTCTGAGAGAATTTCCATGACTTCCTGCCCATGCACAGAGTCCAGATTTCCAGTGGGTTCGTCCGCAAAAAGCACCATAGGACTGGCTACAATAGCCCTTGCTACAGCTACACGCTGCTGATGACCGCCCGAAAGTTGCATAGGAAAAAACTGCTGTTTGTGCATCACGTCCAATCTCTCCATCACTTGGCGCACACGCACAGCGCGCTCACTTGCGGGCATACGTAGATACACCAAAGGTAACTCAATATTCTCATAGACAGAGAGTTCCTCTATCAAATTAAAGTTTTGAAATACAAAACCAATGTATTTGCGGCGAAACTCTGCACGCTTTTTATCTGTCATTTTAGAGATAGACTGTTCCATGAAAAATACCTCGCCACGCGTAGGCAAGTCCATGAGAGAAATGAGATTGAGCAGGGTAGATTTTCCACACCCTGACGGACCCATAATGCTCACAAACTCACCTTGTTCTATCTCTAAATTTACTTTGTTGAGCGCAATAGTTTCTATATCAAAGCTACTATAAATTTTTTCGACATTAACGGTTTTTAGTATTTTCATGCTCTATTATTCATCTTCGTAAGTTTTGCTGTTTTTTTAATACGGCTAAATTTGAGAATAAAATTTGGATTATTAACAAAAATGTTAAATCAAAAAAATAAACGTTAAAATACAACCAAAATTACTTTTTCTCGTATAAAGCAATCAAAAAAAGTACCATGAGTTTCATCTATTTGATTATCAATTTTTTATGCTTTTTCAAATACAAAAGCTCGAACGAAATTGAACGCGGGAAGGGCAGAAAGTGTACGAAAACGAACAGTATTAGCAAAACAAAAAAAGAACAGCAGAAAATCCACCGTTCTTTTTCAAGAAGCATACATACACATTAAAAATTTATAAATTAATAGCAGTTTGCCCCAAAAGGTAAACGACTAAATGCAAAATGTTTTTAAAGACAATTTATGCCTTAGCACTTAGGTTGGGGATTTCCAAGAAAAAAGTAGTGCCGACCTCTTCTTCGCTTTCTAAGCGGATAGAGCCGTTAAGCCTGATGAGAGCCATTTTGACGATATAAAGTCCTAATCCTGAGCCATTTGCTTCGTCATTGCCGCGATAAAACATATCAAACACTTTTTCTTGGTAGAGCTGGGGGATACCAATTCCCTTGTCTGCGAAGGAGATAGAGGCGGCAGATTCATTGGTGCTGACCAGAATGGAAATGCTATTTTGTTCATTATGCTTGGCATATTTGATGGCATTTTCCATGAGGTTTCTAAAAATCGTTTTGAGCAAGCTAATATCAGAAAAGAAAGGGACAATAGTTTCGAAGCTGGCTTCGATTTTGATTTTACCATTTGTACCTTGTGGGAAAAACTCTTTGATACATTCGTTTATTACTATCTCAAAATCAACCTGTTCTATCTTTTGCTCGAAATTTTTGGTAGCAGAGTATTGTAAAACCGAACGGATAAAAATATCTAATTTGCTAATACTTTCTTCTATCAGCCTCAGATACTCTTGGGTAATAGCCAAATTATCATGGTCTTCGTGGTTTTTGAGCAAATAAAATAGCCCCATGATGGACGAAATGGGTGCGCGAACTTCGTGGGAAATCCGATATACATAATCGTCCAATTCTTTATTGCGTTTTTGTAAATCTTCGTTTGTTTTGAGCAATTCCTCGTTAGTATGCTGTAAGCTAATGACCAAGTTTTGGTTTTGCCTTTTGAGCATAAAATTATTCATGGCACTTTTGATGGTCATGGTCAGGTCGTCTACGTCCCAGGGCTTGGTGAGATAGCGGTAAATGCCTACTTTATTGATGGCACGAATAATATCGGTCGTATCGCTAAATGCGGTAAGTATAATGCGTACGACCTCTGGAAAATCCAAGATAATTTCTTCCAAAAACTCTACCCCTGTTTTGTCAGGCATACGTTGGTCAGAGATAATGAGGTGAATATCATTATCTTTGAGTATTTCCTTTGCTATACTGGTGTTTGAAGCAATGAAAATGTTAAACTCCCTTCTGAAAGAAGCCCTAAAAATCTTTAAATTATCTTCTTCGTCATCAACGTAGAGTATGTTGTATTTCTCTATTTCCATGAGCAGTTAGTCAAAATTTAGGCAGAAAAATGAGTTGCTTTTGTGTTTATTAAATATTAAATAAAATAGTAGTCAGTATAAATAAAGGTAAAATTTGATTCCTAAATTAATCACTCATTTGGCAAAAGATGCACCAAATTAGTATCTTGTTGCAAATAATTAGGATAAATAGTATAATATTTTTGGGATACCTCTTCAAAAAGCAGTTCACGCAACTCACTGATGTTTTCTTTGTGGGTAGCAGAGATAAAAATCGCTTTGGGTAACTTTCCCAAATACATCTGTTTTAATTCTTGGAGTGTAGGGGTTTTGTTTTCACTCAGGTCAAATTCGTCGCGTTCGGGGTTTTTGTACTGGTCTATTTTATTGAACACAAGCACCACAGGTTTGTCTGCTGCACCTATTTCAGCTAAGGTTTTGTTTACAATCTCAATTTGCTCCTCAAAAGCAGGGTGCGAAATATCGACTACGTGTAGCAAAATATCTGCCTCTACCACCTCCGAAAGCGTAGATTTGAAAGCCTCAATCAAGGTAGTAGGCAATTTACGAATAAATCCGACGGTGTCTGCAAGTAAAAAAGGAATTTGATTAAAAACAATTTTCCTGACTGTCGAATCCACAGTAGCAAACAATTTGTTTTCTGCAAAAATATCGGATTTTGCCAGTAAATTCATCAGCGTGGATTTACCCACATTGGTATAGCCCACCAGTGCTACGCGCACCATAAGGTCGCGAGATTTGCGCTGGTTCACCGCAATTTTTTCTATGTCTTTGAGTTTTTCCTTCAAGAAAGCAATGCGGTCGCGCACGATACGGCGGTCAGTTTCTATTTCTTTTTC
>JAAFJS010000307.1 GCA_013298985.1 Cytophagales bacterium | reverse complement strand
TGACCCCTCAGACCCGTCCCAAAATGTTACAGCAATAGCTTTTGGAGGAGAAATTGCGCTCCAAAACAAGACTGCAGCAGCAACATTAGAGATAGGCGCAGGCTTTGAGGTACAGTCAGGAGCAGAGAGTTCACTTTCTATCACAGGTAATGTAGGATACACTTCAGCAGTGAGTAAGTTAATAGCAAGAGGCAATATATCTCTGAACTTCACCAGAGAAGAATACAGTGGCTCTTTGGGTTTGACTGCCAAGTTGATGAACAGAGAGCCTAAGTTCAATGCTGGATTTTATTATAATAACAAAAACAAAGATTGGGCGGTCAATGCAGGGACAGAAATTCCTGATGTGATTTTCCCCAATGTCAATTTAGCCGTACAGCTTTATGTGGGCAATGCTATCCAAAAAACATTTCCTGCTTCGCTGGTCAATAGTGGGTTTTACATAGAAGGCAGACTTTTCTACGAGTGGGAGTTCAATAGAGATTTGGGTGTTGCCAATGTCTATGCAAAGTTTGATGCAGGTATTAATGTAGGCTTTGGGTATGACTTCCCCCAAAGTCGACTACCCTTCAAAGTGGGTGTGGGCGCATCTATTGAGGCAAAGTTATCCTTACTCGGATTTGAGATAGCAGGCGCAGGAGCCTCTTTGAATATAGAAGTCTTGGGGCAATTCCAAGAAGGCAAACCATTTAGGGCAAGAGGCATAGGGCGTTTCAAACTGCATGGGCATATCAACTGCGCTAATTGTGAGTGTAATAGTAAAGGATTAGTATTAGACGGACCTGGAGCCAAAGGCTGTGTAGATTTGGCAATAGGGGTACGTATAGAGTCTGGTGGTAATCCTACATGGAGATGGCATAGATTGGCATTTGAAGATGTAGATAAGTTCTTGGCAGGTGATGAAAAATTTTTTGAGAGAGAAGAAAAAAATATTCCCAAAGCTCCTTTATCACCAGTAATGAGTGCTACAGCTAATAGCTTGAGTAAATTTACAGCAAATTGGAAACCTGACGCTGATAATAAGGTTGCTATAGGCAAATACATCATACAAATATCTGAAAATGATAATTTTAAGCCTATTTTATTTAGTTATTCAGGCGACAAAACGAGCAATCAATATCAAATTTCTGGAAATGGTGGCAAAACCTATTATATGCGTGCCAGGGCAATGAGCAAGGAAGATGATAAATTGATTTCCTTATTCTCAACAGTGCAAGAGTTTACCATGCCTATTCCGCCAGTACCTACACCCAAAGACGCTACTGACCTTACTTTTACAGGCTTTACAGCGAACTGGGAAGAGGTAAAAGATGAGATAGGCTACGAAATCCAATACTCGGAGGACATCACTTTCCCCAAAGAAAAGTCATTCACCGTCAAGGCAAATGCAAATGCAACAAGCATAGTGATAGACAAAGATGTAGAAGAAGGCAAAATGTACCAATACTATAGGGTACGTGCCTTGTATGAAAATAGTATCTTATCAGAATACTCCATAGTCAAAAGAGCCAAACTTGCTTTGAGGAAAATCACAGTCCTCAATTCAAATATGTATTACGATGGATTTGCGCCAAATTGGAAAGGAGGGAATCATGCTATCAAGTATATTGTCCATGTATCTGAAAAGGAGGACTTCTCCACATATTTAGACGGTTATCCTATGGATATGAAGGGAAGCCTCAGAGTTAGCAATCTGAAAAATAACCAAACGTTCTATTATAAATTAGAAGCAGTCTATGCCGATGATAACAGAACACCAATGTCTGATGTCGTCAAAGTAACAACCAAAGAGTTAGTACCCCCTATACTCGCAATCGCAGAAACACAATTCCTTGATTTTACGGTTACGTGGGACAAGTTTGACGCAGAGGCAACGCTTTACATAGAGTTTGAGCTATCCTCTACCGCCGATTTTAGTCAGAATGTAATATACTATGCAATGCCTGGGAAAAACGGTAAAATCCTACGAAAAGGTAATATTGTTGCCGAGCAGGGCGTTAATAAGGCAAGATTTATAAACCTTTCTACAGGCACAAAATACTTTTTAAGAACTAAAATAGGCATTGATAAAGACGAGTCCAAATACTCACCTACACTGGAGATAAACACACGTACAGTGCCAATCATGGAAGAAAAAGCAACCTTGACTTTCTCTAATGATAATAAATCCCTGACGGTAAATTGGAAAGCAATGCCAAATACTTCTTATGGCGTTTTCCTTTACAAGGGTCGCTATGCAGCAGAGCATATCGGAGAACAAAGAGTAAAAGATAATGGTACTGTTACAATTAACTTGGGTAGTAGAGTTCCTGATTGCAGTAATCAAAAAATCTTTGCCAAGGTAATTCCTTTAATTTCAACTGTGGTGTATGAACAGGTGATAGCCGTAAAGGAAGTGAGTACCTACTCACCACAGATGGGAGAGGCAGACCCTGCCAAAGGTAGGAAAAATAATGAAGTATGGGGCGAGGCAACTGCCATCATAGATTGCGACAAGACCATTAGCGGAATACTTGATTTTCAGCAGTCAGGAATGGGGCAAAGAGGTTCATTGACAGTCATTTTAGATACTAAGACAAGAAATCTAATCACTGATGAAGTCCTTTTGGAAATTGCTACTGATGCTAACTTTACCAATTATATGTCCTTCGAACTCAATAAATCCGCTACCCTGATGAATAAAGCTAAAATGGTGCTTCGTAGCTCTGACAGTTCGGATTTTAATGGTGGAATAGCTACTTTGTTTGGGCTACCAGAAGCAAGGACTCTGATTTACTGGCGACTGACTGGGACTTCCAAAGCAACAGGAAAAACCATACAAATGGGTACAGGGTCTAAGGTAATATCATTTTTTAAATAAAATATAGTTACTAAAAAATTGAACATAATGAAAGAAAGAATCATATATATTGTCATTGTAGGGTTGTTTGTATTTTTGAATAGTGCTGTGTCTTTTGCCCAAACTGCACAGAAAAAGTACAAGTATGTACCTATGTCTGCGCCCAATAGGATTACGGTCATGCTCTTGGATTATCCCTTGCACCCACAGACCACACACCCCGAAAAGTGGGTAGGCTACTACGTATATAGGGCAGAGCAAGGAAGCACAAACTTCAAACGCATGACGAACGAGCCTGTTTCTGCCCAAAAAGATGCCCTGAGCATGGCACAGAAAATGGGAAGTAAGGCTATCAATCGTATCATGCGAAACTTAAAGGTAAAAAACTATGATGCGGTTTTCAAGCGAGTATTGGCGGGCGACTCTTCTTTGGTGATACCAGCCATGTTCAATTTGTTTGTGGCAGAAGCATTCGGACTTTGCTGGCATGACACCAAAACAGAAAAAGGGAAAACATATCTCTATTATGTTACCAAAGTAAAAGCAGATGGGACAGAATCTTTGACCGCACCGCCCACTAACATAGAACCTGTAACCGCAGGAGTGCCACAGTTGCCTCTTACCAAAATAAATTACATCAAGGCAGAACTGGTAGGTACTCAAATCTATGTAACTTATCAAAAAGATGACAAAGGACGCATTAGAAATGTCTATCGTTCCGAAGATTCTTTGGGAACTTATACCCAAATTAACGACTTGCCCTTGATGAGCAATAGCGACCCTAACGAAAAGTATGATGTTTTTCCTGACTCATTAGTCAAACCCAATAGCAGCTATTTTTATGTAGTTGCCACCGAAGATGTGGTAGGCAATGCATTATATAGTGATACTGTTTCTGTAAAAACAAAAAATTTCAGAACACCACCTACACCTACTATTCTAAGGACAGAATCCACTACCGAAGGCTTACAACTTGACTGGGAAATCGTTGATAATGCAAGCATTGTAGGCTATCGTCTGCTCCGAAGAGATGCCACTGCCAATACGCCTTCTTTGCAAGACGACAAAGATAACCTATATAATGAAGTTTCTACGGTGATGATTGCTCCTTCGGATACTACATACATAGATGCCACCGCAACTTCTGGAATGCCTTATTTTTACAAAATAGTGAGCATAGACAAGTATGGCACTCGCTCACCTACTTCTATTCCTTTTCCTGCCAGATATTTCAATAAGCGTGCGCCTGTTTCTCCTTCTAATGTAAGGGCAACCCCTCTGATGAGGGCAATCAAAATAGTATGGTCGCCTAACAAAGAAAAAGATGTAAGTGGCTACCAAGTATATAGAGCATACAGAGATAACGAAAATAGAGAACTTGTTTCAGAATACCTATCGCCTTTGGATACTGTTTTTGTGGATAGTAGTAAAACATTAAGCAAAAAAATATCCTTTGCCTATTATATAAAAGCATTAAATCAGTCCGAAAACGAAAGCCCATTTTCTAAACCTGTGTTTGCTTCTCCCTTAGAGGAAAAAATAAAACCACAGCCTATGAACTCGCTTTCAGGAACTCATAATCCATTCACAGGCAATGAGTTAAAATGGTCAGAGGCTTATGACATCGAAACTGCGGGTGTTCGCATTTATAGAAAAATGGACGCAACCCCAGATACTTCTGCTTGGAAAGTAATTTACGAAGAATCCATTACAAGAGGCAAGTTTACCTATTTAGATACCCTCATTAAGCCTGACGAGTTTTACCTCTATAAAATGGCTGCAATGAGTGAGGATAGCTTAGAAAGCGATTTTTCTGAAATATTGCGCTTGGGTGCAACGCCTTCCAGCATACAAGCACCCCAAGAAGTAGAGATAGATGTTACCGAAAGAGGCTTAAAAGTAAGCTGGACACCCGTTATTGCAGGTGGACTTGCCAAGTTTGCTATCTACCGCCGCACGAACAAAGAATCGAGCAAAAAAATAGCAGAAGTAAGCGCAGGAATGTACTCCTACGAAGACGCTATCAAAGAAAAAGGCACTTATTACTATACCATCGTGCCTTTGCACAAGTCAGGCAAGGAAGGAGATGCTTCCCAAGAGGTGAGCTATCAAATCAAGTCGTTCTAAGCAATAAAAATAGATTTTAATAAAAAATAGACATTAAGACATTTAATAATAAGCATATCAACAAAAATAAAAGTTCTGCTGTTTAGTGCCGTCAGGCACGACAGTTTTGTAAAAAATGAGGATAAATTGTATTTTAATAAGTCCCGTTAGGGACGACACAAATATTTGTTAATTAATTAGTTACGTCCCTAACGGGACTTTTATCCATTGTTTTTTTATTGATTTCTACAAAGCGTACGTCCCTAACGGGACTTCCAGTCTGGGACTGTGATAATGCAAAATACACCTAAATTTGTTGAGCTACTTATTTAAGTCGTTATACAAAATTAACTTATATTATTTTTTATATAAATAATTGATTATTAAATATATATACGATTCGCCGTTGCGACGGTTCGCCGCTGCGATTAATTCATAACTTATAATTCATAATTCATAACTACTTATGATAAAACATAGATTATTACATTTTATTTTTATACTCATTGGGCTTGTATTTACTTTCTCCAATGCTC
>JAAFJS010000306.1 GCA_013298985.1 Cytophagales bacterium | reverse complement strand
GAGGCTTTTCTGATTGCACAGCAGGAAAATCAAAATGGAAAACCTTTGTATGGGATAGAAGTGATTGGCAAACAGTGGAATTTTGTGGTTATGGAAGGCAAAGAATATTGTATATCAGGTAGTTATGATGCTTTGCAAAAAGATGATTTGCTCAAAATCATTGCTATCCTCCGCAAGTTCAAGCATATTTTATTTACAAGGCTGATGCTGGATTAGGGGAAATAGTTATAAAATTTCAGATTCTAAGTCAAAAAAATATAAACACTATGGCACGCAAAAAAAATGATGAGGTAAAAGGTAAACAATATAGAGAGGGAGATTTGATTTTATTGTTTAAACTGGAAAGAATAACAACTTACTATACCTCATTAATGAAAGAGTGGTTAGAAGTAGAAAATCCTCCTTTTGATGTGGTAGAACAGGGTGTTTTTGACCGTAAGCTGCTTGAAGCCCAAAAAAACTTGGCAGGCTGGGGGGAAGAAGATTTGAAAATGAAATTTATTGCTCCTATTATTGATTTGGGACTTTTGGTAGATGGTGATGGTATTGTTACTTTTTTTGACAAACTGATTTCAGCAACTGTGGAGGGAACAAAACTTACTGTAAAGTCTGATTTTATGGTAGCAAAAGGGATTTTAGATGTATTTAGCTCCCCTTATTTTCACTTTCAAGAATACAAGCCCAATAAAAACCCGTCAGGAGATTCTATGGCGCAGCTTTTAGAGGCGTTTCTGATTGCACAGCAAGAAAATCAAAACGGAAAACCTTTGTATGGGATAGAAGTGATTGGTGCTACTTGGAAATTTGTGATTATGGAAGGCAAACAATACTGTAGCTCTAAACAATATGATAGCTTAGATAGAGATGATTTGCTCAAAATCATTGCTATTCTCCGCAAGTTCAAGCATATTTTATTTACAAGGTTGATGCTGGATTAAGAGTAGATATTTCTGAGAAATAGTTGGATAAAATGAAGAAAATTATAGTTTAACAAAATATTTTGGGGGAGAAAAACAGTTTATATAAAATAGGTTTGCGAACTTGCATCACCTTATTAATTGATTTGTTTTACCCCTTAAAATATAAAGAATGAGAAAGCAATCTCAGGCACAAACTATTGTACTTTTCATAGTTTTGTTATTTTTATTTTTATTAAAAAGTATCGCTGGCAACGCGCAAGCACTTTCCCCTGAAGAGCTGGAAGGCAAGCCAGTAGTACAGTCCTTTGAGGAAGCACTCCAAACGCCTACCGAAGTATATCGCCTTTTTTTATGCTTTGCTACCCTCAAAACGCCAGTGGCAGAAGTAGAAAAATTGGTCAATCTCCACGAAATTTACCTGGACAGTACGCAAGTAAAATCGTTTGCTACACATCTGCCTAAGCTCAAGGCATTACAAACGGTTTTTGTGGAAGCAAGTACCGTTGATGAAGCAGAAAAAGGCAATATCAAACAACTGCTGGCGGGCATGAAAGTTGTTTTTGATTTCTGACTTGGTTTTTTTTTACATATTGCCATCTACAAACCTATCTACATCATCACTTTTGCCCAAAACGACAATTACGTCAGAATATTCTATCGTCGTTTCGTCGTTTGGTCTGACTACGAGGTGGTCGACTTGTTTTTTCCTGCCATCAGCGTATTCTTCGTATTTGCGTTTAATCGTAATCAATTCGAGCTGATAGCGACCAAGTAAATTGAGTTCTTTGAGGCTCTTTTTCAGCGTTTTGCGTGGGGCTTGAATCTCTACTATTTCATAACTGTCGGGCATGGGCAGGTAGGCTTTCATGCTGGGGTTCAATAGCATTTCGGCAATCATGCTACCAATAATATCTTCGGGCGAAATGATGTCTTTGACCCCCAATTTTTCCAAAATCAATTTTTGCTGCTGATTCATCGCGCGGGCTATGATGCGCTTCACTTTTAGCTCAATCAACTGCACCACTGTCAGTAGCAAGCCCTCAATGTTTTCACCAATCGCAACCAACACTGCGTCCATGTCATTGATGTTTTGTGAGGCAAGTGCCTTAATATCAGTGGCATCTAAGGCTACCGCATAGGCAACGTCGTCTTTGATGGATTCTACAATCTCGATGTCCTGGTCTATGGCAAGCACCTCTGCGCCGCGAATCGCCAAATTCTTAGCAACCGCCGCGCCAAACTGCCCTAAACCAATGACGGCAACCTTATCAGGAGTAGTTATCATATATTTTTTGTATTTATTTTTTGTTTGAGAAAAGAACAAATGACCTCTAAAGCAACGTCAAATTGCTGATTATTAGGGATAATAAAATCAGCTTCATTTTTATAGGGTTCTATATAGCGTTCGTAAGCGGGCATAACATGATTTTCGTAGCGATACAGCACGTCATTGAGGTCATAGCCGCGTTCCTGATTGTCCCTAATGATTCTGCGCTTAATACGAATATGGTCTTTTGCCTCTATAAATATCTTCAAATCAATCAATTCTGCAATTTCCTTGTAATAAAAAACAAAAATTCCCTCCACCAAAATAATGGGAAAAGGGCTAAAAGTCAGCAATGCAGGAATTTTATCAGGTTTATTAAAAGTATATTCCAATTTTTTGACTTCTCTGCCACCCTGCAAGGCGCGAAGGTCTGTGGCATATTGCTGATAATCAATAGATTCGGGCAAATCAAAGTTTTCCAACCCATTTTCGTCCAAAAGCTGCTCTTGGATAGGGCGGTAATAGTGGTCTTGGGACACTAAGCAGATTTCTTGTTCGCCAAAAGCCTTGAGTAATTGAGTTAAGAAATAGGTTTTCCCCGAACCACTCCCTCCTGAAACACCTATAATAAATGGAGTTTGCATTGTTGTTTTATTTTTTGAGAACACAAAATTGTGAAAAATATGTATAAAATAAACTTTTTTCCAATAAATTTAGTATATTTGATTAAGAGAGTAATATTTGAAGCTATATCAAAATATTGCTATTTGTTTTTGGTGTAAAAGCGTGATTAAAAATTAGTTAAATCCTACTTATTCTTGGTTAAATGAAATTTTTGCTACTCACATTTGTACTTATTGCATTGTTTGCCTGTACGATACAAGCGCAGATGAGGCGTACAGAACCTGTATTGGATATGCGAATAGTGCGCGCCAAAAAGAGAGTGCCTACCACTGCTCATCACCCCTCTATGCTCCAAGAGGTCGCGGCAGAAAAAATTTTCTCAGATTCTCTTGCCTTCGAGTCAGGCAAAACGGAGCTAAAAGAATACGGCATGAACCGCCTCAATCATTTCATTATTCAGATTGATGAAGACATACAAGTTTTTAGAAAACAATACCCTACCGAACTTTTGCTCCTCAAAATCAGGATTATGCAGGACACAAAGTTAATCGCTACTAATCGCGTCAATACTATTTATAACTATCTGATAGAAAGACTGGTACAGGCTGGGAATATACAGATTTACAAGGAAATAGTGAAGGAAAACCGAGAAAATAACCAAGTAGCAAGTGCCGTTTCTTTGGGAACTGATGCGGAAAGTCAAAGATAAACGCTGGTAAAATTTTGACTTATTTGTTTTTCAAAAAACAATATATAATTTTACGTCTTCAAAAACCTGAAAGGGAATGAAACCTTTTCAGGTCTTTTTATTTATTTCCAACCATAAGAAAAAACAGTAAGAAATTATGAAAATTTCTCCAAATAAAGTAGTTACAGTTACTTACGAATTACAAACAGATGATGAAAACGGTGCAAGAGCATTGGTAGAAACCGCAGATGAGAGCAACCCATTGGCGTTTTTGTATGGTGTTGGCTCTATGATTCCTCGCTTCGAGGAGGAGTTGGCGGGCTTGACTATCGGCGATGATTTCACTTTTTCTATTTCTCCCGAAGAAGGCTATGGCGTTTTTGACGACCAGGCAGTTACGCACCTGCCCATTGATGTTTTTAAAACTGATGGCGTGATTGATTTTGGTATTTTGAAAGTGGGTAGCTACGTTCCTCTGATGGACCAAGAAGGACATACGATGCGCGCCAGAGTGGTCAAAGTGTTCCCTGACAGCGTATTGATGGACTTTAATCACCCAATGGCTGGGAAAAATCTGCATTTCAAGGGTAAAGTGGTCGCACTGAGAAATGCCAGCCCAGATGAGCTTTCGCATGGACACGTACATGGTGAGGGCGGCGTGCATCACTAAAAATGGTGAAGGTTTGTACTTTCCCTGCGCGGATAGTACAAACCTTCTGTTTTATCAATTTCTTTCTCACTTCCACCTTAACTCATTGATATTCTTGCCTATTTCTCTGCCTTTTTCCAAACCCGCCTGATTGTCTTGGCGCGTGTGGATTCCGCCATAAAATCTCGAATTTGCTGTTTCTTCAGCCACCGCCCAAAAAGAATCAAAACTTCTTGGTTTGTAGTCCACATTTCGCAAGTCGTCCCGCCTTCTACCCCAGTGTAGGCTATCCGTAAAAGAAAATTTTTCGCCGTACAAATCTATCAAAACCGTAGCAGTAGCCGAAGCCTGAATCGCATGGCCCGACGGAAAAGCGGGAAAGGGCGGGTCAGGCCAGAAAGAAACCCAAGAAGAATCAATGTGCTGGGTGATGTAGGTATTGGGGCGTTCCGAAAAAAACTGATATTTCCACTTCCAGCAATTAATGAAGGCATCAGCTACCGCCATGCCCACCCGCGCAAAGGTTTCCGCACTTTTAATCAGTGGTGGATTTTTTGCCTTCACCACCATCAAGGCTATAAAATAAGAGTGTCCTGGGGGCGTGTAGGTTTCGTCAGGGTCATCTCCCCACCAAATAGCGGCTTCTTTCTCTGCCTGCGTCAATTTTTTTTCTTGCTGGTAAACAGCCAAAAACTGTTCATAATAAGGCGAATCTTTGTCTTCGCTGTATGGAATAAAATCAGGTGCTTTAATTTCAGCATCTTTCCTTAGAAAAGTCCTGTTTTTCCCCCAGTGTGGATGCAAAGGAAAATGACTGAAAGATTGGGCATATAAAGGCGGCTGCCATGCCCCTTTTTTTTGCTCAAAAACTTTTTTTTTGTCAAAATTCCGCAAATAACCGCGATGTCCGCTATCCGTTTTAGACCACTCAAAAATCTGACCAGCCACCTCTTTCCCAAACTTTACAGAACGCAGCAAATCGGATTTGTCATATTTTTCACTTTGTATGTTTTCATATATTAATTTTTCCAAAGAATCAATTTTTGCCTTGTTTGCATCACTTGTCTGAATGTAAATCTTCCTCAAAATTTCCGCCTGTGCTGCATTGAGAGAGGCAAGCCAGACATATCTTTGAGTTTTTTCCTTTTGTGGTAGTGAGGTCAATCCATTCAGTTGCTGATTCATAGATTGCTGATTATCTGAGCTTTGCACTACACTTTCGTACATAGTCAGCCCTATGTAGCCCAAACTGCGAGAAGCAAAAGTGGGTGTATTGGCGGGCGTATTTTTCAGTAGATGCAAGGTCAAATCTGCCCAAGAAATGACCACTTCATTTTCAGAAA
>JAAFJS010000305.1 GCA_013298985.1 Cytophagales bacterium | reverse complement strand
CCCAAATCACTTCATAAGTGCGATTGGAGAAGAACGGCGGGTCTATGTAAATCAAATCTACACTTTCACTGTTGGTATTTTTCAGGATTTCGAGGTTGTCGCCGAGAATAAGTTGGTTCATAAATTAGAAGATTGATTTTAGTGGAACAAAACTAAGGAAATAGGATATGGTTTTTTCAAAACTATATCCTATTTCCTTAGTTTAAACAATTAAACTTAATTTTTATGAATTTTACTAATTGGAATATCATCTAAGACTTGATTAGAATACAATTGTTTATGATTTTCCCAATCGTTTAATAAGACATTCAATACATCATCATATTTTAACTCATCTTTATAACCTAAATCAGTTCTCAAAGCAATAAAAAAAACTGCAAATGATTTTAATATAGCTATATTTTTATTGGAATTTTCTGTTTGTTGAGATACGTTTCGAAAATTAAGATATTGCTTAATGAGATTTTCAGAACAATATGTTAATATATTCATTTGTAGCTTGGATAATTCTTGGACGATAGATTTTGGATTTGCTCTTTTATTTAGTATATCATTAAAAAGACTGCCTAATTTTTCAAATAATTCAATCTTTTTCATTTGTATTTCGGCATGGTTTATTTTAAGAATTTCTAATTCCTTATTTATGCTAAATTTCACACTTTCTATTTTATGTGTGATAGCTTCAATGTCTTGTTTTGTTGCCAAGTTTTTTGCCTTTGTATCAAAAAAATTTTTTAGCCAGCTAAATATAAATTGAGATAGTATATTTATACCAAAATATACAATAACAATAATAATAATTAATTTATTTTCTTCCATATATTTTAAAAGTTTTTTAATTTATATACGGAATATTTATTGAAAAGTTGCTTTTTAATAAATATATATAGAAACAATATTTTTATAAGGAAATATTTAAAAATAATAGCTTAGTCACACTGCACTTAAATAGGGAGGTTACTAAAATCAAATATGTCAAAAATAGCATTTTGTTTTCTCAATCGCAATTCCGTTACAGAAACCGCTTGCACAGATTGGTCTATGCCTATCCATTTTCTATTCAGCTTGTCCGCCACTGCAATCGTAGTGCCGCCGCCCATAAAGCAATCCATCACCGTATCTCCCTCATTAGAAGCCATTTGTATGATTCTTTCCAATAATGCTTCAGGCTTTTGAGTGGGGTAGCCGATGCGTTCTGAGGAAGTACCTTGTACGTTTTGAATATCTGTCCAATAGTTTCCAATTTCTTCTGTGTTAAAGGCTAAATCAAATTCTTCATCTGTTAATTCTAACCAATTTATATCTTCCCAAATTGTCCCTAAAAGAGTTCCTTTATCTTCGTTTAAATATCTTTTTATTCTCATTCGACCACTTTTATCTTTGGGGAAATAGATTAAATTTTGGCTATCTAATTTTTCCATAGTTGATATCGGACAACGCCAGCCGTTTTGATTTGGTGAGTATCCTTTGTATTCATACATATAACCCCCTAACTTGGTATTTGTCAAATCTCCTAACTGATAAACACCATTTTCATCTCGATGCTTGTAAAATTTACGCTTATAATTTTCATCATATTTTTTATAAACAGGATGATAGGTAGATGTGTCAGTATTTTTTGAGTAATACCAAATCGTATCTGTAAGCACTGCTAATTTTTTCTTTGCATCATTGTGAACATTGGTGCGTTGCCAAATAATTTCTCCTCTAAAATTATTCCCCCCAAAAATCTTATCTAAGACCTGCACGCGTATGTAGGCGTTAGCGTGCCAATCGCAATGCACAAAAATACTACCTGTGGGCTTTAAAATGCGGTGCATTTCGAGAACTCTATCTTTGAGCCAGCCTATATAATGGTCTATGCCGCCACTAAAACGGTCTTCGAAGCTACGCACTTCGCCCTTATCTCCCCAAATCACTTCATAAGTGCGATTGGAGAAGAACGGCGGGTCTATGTAAATCAAATCTACACTTTCACTGTTGGTATTTTTCAGGATTTCGAGGTTGTCGCCGAGAATAAGTTGGTTCATACAATAATAAAAAAGTATTATCGCGCAATTTAGATAAATTTTTATTTAAAAATTTGGAATTTTAATAACTTTGATGAAAATAAAATGTTTATTAGACCTCTTTCAAATATAAAAATTGGAGTTAATCGTGGTATTTTTATTCTATCCTGTAAAAATGGATTACAGTTTCTGTAATTTATAATTTCAGATTTTTCAGGTTATAAATTCTGCTCAAATCTCTCTATATTGTAAATAATTTATACTCATCAAAATAAATATAAAAATGAAAAAAATAATGAAGAAAATATTATTACTGTGTTTATTGCCTTTTCTTTTTTTGTCCAATACCACGCCCAAAGACGAACTCGCAGAGGGATTCAAAAACCCACCCATGGAGGCTCGTCCTATGGCTCTATGGGACTGGACAAACGGGAATGTTTCCCTTTCTCAAATCACCTACGAAATGGAACAAGCAAAGGCAAAAGGCATGGCGGGCTTTGACATTTGGGACGTGGGGGTGCTGGTCGATGAAAAAAAAATGATTCCTGCGGGTGCGCCTTTTATGAGTGAGGAGTCTGTGCAGGCTATCGCGCACGCCGTCAGAGAGGGCGACCGCTTGGGCTTGCGCTTAGGACTGATAACCGCAAGTAGCTGGAATGCAGGTGGCAACTGGGTAAAACCCGAACATGGGGTGATGGGACTGTTCAAATCAGAATTAAAAATCGCAGGAGGGCAAAAAATTACTCAAAAATTGACATTTCCTTCCTTACCAAGTAAATCAGGGGACAGGGAAAATATAATAGAAACAAATGCAGAAGGGCTGCCTACTTTTTATAGAGAAGTTGCTGTATTGGCAATGCCCGCAGATAAAAAAGACTTGAAAATCAATGAGATAATAAATATCTCCGCCTCTGTAGATGCTCAGGGAAATCTCTCTTGGGACGCACCGCAGGGCGAGTGGACTATCATGCGCTATGTGTGCGCCCCCACAGGACAGCCTCTCATGGTGCCAAGCCCAAATTCTAATGGAAGAATGATAGACCATTTCAGCGCAGAGGCTACAGAAGCGCACCTCATGTATATCATCGAAAAGCTACAAAAAGAATTAGGAACACTCAAAAATCGTTCTTTAAAATACTTATATACAGATAGTTATGAGGCAAGCTCTGCCGTTTGGACTCCCAATATTGTAGGTGAATTTTCTAAGCGATTTGCTTATAGTATGATTCCCTACCTGCCCGTTTTGGATAATAAAATTGTTGTAAATCAGGAAATTAGCAAGCGGTTTTTGCATGATTACCAAAAACTTTTATCTGATTTAATTATAGAAAATCACTATGCCAAATGTGTCGCCCTTTGCAAACAATACGGATTGGAGTTTGGTGCAGAGGCTGGTGGACCAGGGCAACCTGTTCATAATGTGCCTTTTGAGGACTTAAAGGCTTTGGGTGCATTGAGTGTACCAAGGGGCGAGTTTTGGAACACGACACCGCCGCAACTTGAACTCTTGCAAATCGTCAAGGGCATATCAAGTGCCTCACATTTATATAACCAAAAGTACGTAGAGGCAGAATCTTTCACCAGCGTTTGGCTGTGGCAAGAAGGTACGCAAGAACTCAAACCCTTGGCTGACAGGGCATTCTGCGAAGGACTGAACCGAATTATCTACCATACTTTCCCTCACACGCCTGCGGAAGCGGGTACGCCAGGGTGGGTCTATAACTTTGGGACGCTCATTCATACCAATAACTCTTGGTGGGAAAAATCAAAGTCTTTTCACGAATATTTGGCGAGATGCAGCTACCTTTTGCAGCAAGGAAACTTTGTAGGAGATGTTGCTTTTTATTATGGCGACCAAGCCCCCAATTTTGTAAAACCAAAGCACGTAAATCCTTCTCTTGGAAGTGGTTATGACTATGATGTAGTCAATTCAGAAGCAATTTTAAAACTAATGACTGTAAAAAATGGCAAAATTTTCTTGCCTCATGGACAGTCTTACGAAGTATTGGTCATGCCTAACGAAGATGCTGTAAACTTAGAAGTATTGAAAAAGTTAGAAAAAATGGTGATGGAAGGCGCAACTGTCATCGGTAGAAAGCCCATAAAAGCCTATACATTAAGCAATTACGAGCAAAAAGAAAAAGAAATCAAAGGAATTACAGACAGACTTTGGGGCAAGTGCGACAGCATAACCGTAAAGGAAAATAAATACGGAAAAGGGAAAATCGTTTGGGGAAAAACCATTCGTGAAGTGCTGACAGAAAGAGGGAAAGTGCCTGATTTCCAGTTCACTGCGTCGATAGACACTGCCAAGCTCGACTATATCCACCGTCAAACTGCTAATGAAGATATTTATTTTGTCAGAAATGTCAAAAATATTCCTTTTGAGGCAAAAATGACTTTTAGAAATGCAGACAAAACACCTCAACTGTGGAGTCCAATAGACGGTAGTTTTTATGACATCGGAACGGTGCAAAAAGAGGCAAAAACAACCCAAATTAGCCTGCAAATTGCTCCCGAGGAATCCTTTTTCATTGTTTTTAGAAAAAATCCTAAAAAAGCACCTTTGACAGACAAGCAAAGCCAAATTATTTCCGAAAAAAACATCACAGGCGAGTGGGAAGTGCGTTTTCCGCATGGCTGGGGCGTACCTACACGCACGATTTTCCCTGCGCTTACTTCTTGGACAAATGCCGCAGATACCTCGATTCATTATTTTTCGGGGGTAGCTGCCTACCACAAGGCTTTTGAGGTTTCAGCAGATGACATTCGCCAAGACAAGCGCATTTTCTTGGACTTGGGCAAGGTCAGAGAAATTGCAGATGTATGGCTCAACGGACAGCATTTAGGGCAGCGATGCTTTTTCCCTTACAGCTACGAGGTAACGCCTTATCTAAAAATAGGCAAAAATTATTTGATAGTCGAAGTTGCTAATGTGCTGAATAACAGATTAGTAGGAGATGCAAAAGTACCTGCTCCCTACAAGCGTACCAAATCCAATATACTCAAAGGACAAAACGCATGGATGAAGCCTTGGGCAGAGGTGAGCTTGGTCGAGTCTGGATTATTAGGGACAGTGAAGTTAGTGAGTAAGTAATTGGGATAGCAGATTGATACATTTTAGTTACGCAATTTTTGGAGTTCCTCATCTACTATTTTGCTGAGTTTTTCGCGCACTTCTTCTGCTTGGTGGGGCGGAAGTTGCCTTGTGCTTGCTCTTCACATTGCCCCTTACTTTCCCAAGCAAGCACAAAGAGGAATAATAATGCAAGTATTTTTTTCATGGAGATTGAAATTAGGAACTATAAATTGTGTAATTATTTAATAATCAGAGTTTTAATAATTAATACTTTGTTTGTATAAAATCCGTTTAAAAGCAAATATAATGAATTTTAACCATTAAGCCCTGACGGGTTTTTGAAACCTATCAGGGCTGAAACTTTTTTCTAATTCACAAAAAGCACGCCTTTGTCTTTTGCCATCTGATTGATTTTTTGGAGATTACCGTCTATGCAGTTACGCAATTTTTGGAGTTCC
>JAAFJS010000304.1 GCA_013298985.1 Cytophagales bacterium | reverse complement strand
TTTCTTTATCAAAAGTAACAACTAATTTGTACTCATCTCCAAACTCCTCTATCAAACTTTCCTTGCTTGTAGCCAAGTGAAGGTATTTGCTCAATTCCTCAGCGATAGGCTCTAACAGAGGCTCGATGCTCTGACGGTTGAAGTACAGCCTGCCCGTCCTGCGAATAAAAAAATCAGAAAGATTGTTAATCAGTTCATAATGAAAGCAATACCAAAGCTCTGCCTTTGCCATCAAGGTTTGCATATTGACTTCGGGGCGATGGTCTTTGGTGCGAATATCAGCAATTTTGTCAATCACTAATTTTGCATTTTTCCCATAGTTAAAAACCAAATAAGTTGCCTCTTTTTCACCTAATCCTAAGACAGCAAGCTCATTGGCAAGCTGGCTTACGTATAGCTCGACAGCCTCATAGTTTTTAAAATCACCACCTGAAAGCACAATTTTATCTGTAAAACACTCTTTTTCAGGGTAGTTGTATTTCTTTTTTAGGCGTTGAAAAACTTTATCTGTTACGCGTTCTGCCATTTTGCGGAAGCCAGTTAGCTTGCCGCCCGCAATGGAAATAAGCCATGCCTCCGACACAAAAATTTCATCTTTCCGCGAAATCTCAGAGGGTGATTTGCCTTCCTCATGTATAAGCGGGCGCAATCCTGCCCAGCTCGAAATGATGTCTTGCTCAGTCAGGTTAATTGATGGAAACATGAGATTTGCAGAGGACAAGATGTACGCTACGTCTTCTGCGCTCGTTTTCGGCTCATCTATTTCATCTTTGTAGGTTGTATCTGTTGTGCCTACGTAGGTAATTTCGCCACGCGGAATGGCAAACATCATGCGCCCATTCGGTACGTCAAAATAGATAGACTGCTGCAAAGGCAATTTGTGATAAGGAACGACCAAATGCACACCCTTAGTAAGCTGTAAGTATTTGTTTGTCTTGTGATTAGAGGTGTCCAAATCGCGCAATTTATCCACCCAAGGACCCGTAGCATTTACTGTCGTTTTGGACTGAATAGTCAGGATTTCGCCCGTAATTTCATCTTTGACTTTGGTGGAAGTAATGAGTCCTTCCTCATTGTAAATGAACTCGATAGCAGATACGTAGTTCAGGCAGTTGGCATTATAGCGTACTGCCGTTTTGATTACTTCTGTGGTTAGCCTTGCATCATCAGTCCTGTATTCAATATAAAGTCCACCACCTTCCAAAATATCTTTTCGCAAAAGTGGTTCATGTTGTGCTGTTTCTTCTTTGGACAGCATTATGCGCTGTTCTTCGTCTTTCACACCCGCCAATTTATCATAGACCCACAAACCAAAAGAAGTTGCCAAAGAGCCATAAGTACCGTTTTTTATCAAAGGGAGCAACATTTTTTCTGGCACTACCAAGTGCGGACAGTTACGGTGCAAAATTTCACGTTCGCGCCCCACTTCCATCACCAGCCCTACTTCGAGCTGTTTGAGGTAGCGTAACCCTCCATGAATCAGCTTGGTAGAACGGCTACTGGTGCCTGCGCCAAAATCCTGCTTGTCAATGAGTGCCACTTTTAAGCCGCGCGAGGCGCAATCCATCGCGATACCAGCCCCTGTGATGCCCCCACCTATGATTAGTGTGTCGTATTCGGTCGTCTTTAGCTTTTCTATAAAGTCTTTGCGGTCTTGTGCTGAAAACATAAAAATTACTTGGTTTATATGCCTTGTTAGGTTGCTATTTTATAAGCTATATTATTGAAAAACAACAAGTTATTATTTTAAAACTAAGAAAGGGAAAGACAAAAAATCACGCATTTTCCATCATATAAAAAGTGAGCATAATCGTCCTTCCATGGTCTTCGAAAGCAACTTCGTCTGCCAAATTTTGGATAAGAAAAATGCCACGTCCACCTATTTTCAAGAGGTTTTCGGGAGCAGTGGGGTCTGGAAGATTCTGATAATCAAAGCCATCACCCTCGTCGCGAATCGTAAAACGAATATTATCAGTAGCAACTTCTAAGGCAAGGTCGACATTTTTCTCTTTGTTTTGTTTGTTTCCATGAATGATAGCATTATTGACTGACTCAGTAACGGCAATCATAATGTTCCCATAAATGTCATCATCAAAAGAAAATTTGTCGCGCGCATTGTCGATGAAACTTTCCACGATTCTGATATTGTCAGGCAAAGATGGTATCCGTAATTTTAGTGATTTCATTAATTTTGATGTGTAGTGTAGTTGGTGTAAAGCTCAAAAACGCAAGGAGTGAAAGAGCCTTAATACTAAATACAAATTTAAACTATTTCAAATTGATATGCTATTTTGACCTCCAAAATACGAGTATTCATTTTAAAACGCAAAATATTGATTTTATGTTTTAAATTTTTCTTTTGCTTCTATTTATTTTATTAAACGCAATATTAGCAAAAAAAGATTTCCTATTCATCAGAGTAGGAAACCTTTTGGCAATACTAAATCACTCATTTATCTTTTTGAAGTATTCGTTCACCTCTTTTTTGTAATATGGATTTAGCGAAGCAGGAATGGACTTGAGTAACTCCACTTGTTTTTCTTTGAGTTTGAGATATTCAGAAAATTCAGTAGGATTTTTGCGTTCCTTCTCTCCTTTTGGCTTTTCTGCCTCGCGCTTGTTGTCTTGCTCTCGTTCGCGCAAAGCCTTCTCTGATTCGAGCAGTCGCGTCAATATTTCTTTTTGACGCTTCAAGGTTTCCTGCGTAATGCGCTTATTCACAAGGTCTTCCTCCGTTTTTTCCATATCGTCGAGCATCTTGCCAATGTCGCCATCACCGCCCTGCTCACCGCCTTCACCTTCTGTGCCTTTGCCCTCTTTTTGTCCTTTTTTCTTACCTTCTTTGCCTTTCATCGCCTCTTTCATCGCTTTTCTGATAAGTTCCTGTTTTGCTGCCAGTTTCGCCAATTCCTGCGAAAGCTCCTTGCCCGATTTGCCGCTTTTCATCAAATCCTGAATTTGTTGGTTCAGGGATTTTTGCATATCACCCATTTGTGGAGAAGGTCTTTTCTTATTTACGATTTGCAAGCCAGACATTTGCTGACCCATCTGCTGCTGCATTTGGTGTAGTGTTTCATCAAGCATTAGTGCCAGATTATTCATAGAAGTCATCGCAAATTGCTGTTTTCCTGCGGCGGCGGGTAGATTTTTCTTTTTGATTTCGTCCAGACTTTCGGTCATGTACTCGTTCATAGTCCCCACCTCACGCGTTACGTAAGATTGGATTTGGAAAACACGCTTTGCCAATGCCTGCAAGCTATCCTCAATCATTTTTGAGTCATCTTTGAGCTTGAGTTGTTCCTGCCCCAGTTCTATTACGCGAGGGTCATCTTGGCGAATTTTCCTAAATTCCTTCATCAGCGTTTCTTGGTCGACAGACAATTTGACTAAGTTTTCTAATATTTTTCGTAGGTCGTTGTAGTCCTCTTGTTGCTGTTTTTGCTCTGCATTTTGTTGCATTTGCTGCATCTCTTGGGACATTTCTTGCATTTTCTGACCTGCTTTTTTCTGATTTTCACCTGCTTTCTGAGGCTGATTTTGCTCTAAATTTTCCTCGCTTTTTTGCTGTTCCTTTTTAATTTCCTCCTGCTTTTCTTTCATCTGCTCCATGTCCTTTTGGTTTGCTTTTTGCAAATCCTCATTCATTTTTTCCATTTTTTTCATCTCCTCTTGCACCTTGTCAAATTTTTCGCTGAGTTCCTGTTGGTCTTGCTTTAGCTCCTCCATTTTCTGCTCATCTTTGGGCTTGGCTTCCTTGCTTTCCTCTGAGAGTTCCAGCTGCTCTTGGCTCATTTTGTCCAATTCCTTTGCTGTGTCCTCTATTTTTTGTTCTAATTGCAACTTTTTGAACAACTCCATTGCCCTATCCAGTTCTTTTTCAAGGTTATTTTCCTTTTTTTCTATTTCCTCTAAGGTATTTTGGAGATTATTGTTTTGGTATTCCTGCTCCAATAATTTTTGCAGTTCCTCATACAATTCACGCGTTTTCTCGTCCATCAACTCGTCCATCATCTCCTGCAATTTTTCCGCTTTTTCTGCAATTTTTTCACTTTTTTCATCAAAACGTTCTTGTTTTTCATTCAATAACATATTTTGATTTTGCAAGTCTTTGATGTCTTTTTGTAACTCCTGACGCTTTTTAAGCAATTCCTCTATTGCCTGTTTGTCCTGCCAATTCAGCTTTTTCTTGCCCTTCAAGCGGTCTTGTAGTTCTTCCAGATTTTTCTTGACTTCCTGCGCTTTTTCCATGGTTTTTGCCATCTGGTCAGAGGTATTGGAGGAGGCAGCTTCTAACTCTTTTTTGTATTCCTCTTGGTCAGGCAAGCCAAATTCGAGCATCGTGCTTCGGCTACTTTTGCTTCCTCGAATCCCATCATTGTCCCAAACCTGCACAAAATATTCCAGCTTATCTCCTTGTTTCAGACCCAGTTGGGCGATTTCTAACTGATGAAAATAACTCTGACTGACCACCGCAGCATTGTGCTTGAGCGCAGTCGTTTGGAAAGGCTTTTCCTTGTCAGTTGTCGCATTTTTTGGGGAAATCACCCTGTATTTGAACTCCAACTTCGTAATTCCGTAGTCATCAGCAATATTTCCACCCAAAATCAGGTAGTTATACAGCGTGGTGTCTTCGGATTGTTTCAATGAAATGGTTGGGAACTCGTCAGGAATCGCATTGATGTAATACTCAATCGCATCTTTGTTATCACTAAATTCATTTTTTAATTGTACTTTGTACGCCTCTGATTGCATTATTTTTCGAGTAAACTCAAAGGTATTATCGCCTTTGGGTGTAGCAAAATTAGTCTTGTCTTTGAAAACAAGATTCACAGAGTCAGTGGTTTGTGTATTAAAAACCCATCTCACTGCCGTTCCCGCAGGCACGATTAAGTTGCCTGTATTGCTTACTTTTTCCTCTTTTTTGTTCAAATAATTTGGATAAGACAAATAAGCTGTAAAATTGCTTAAATTTGGTCTTTCTAACACCTTGATTTGGTAGCTGTTAGAGCTAAATCCTGCGGACTCAAAGCTAAAATCGATGTCTTTTTGTACTTTTTTGAAAGTGTAGCTAAACATACTTTTTTCAGTTCCATTGTCCATTTTGAGTTTGCGACCATTGGCGGACTGTTGCCCCGTAGTCATAAAAACTTGGGTAGGAATTGCCTTGCCTGTCATTTCCAAACTAAGCGTAAAGTCCTCATTTTTAAACACATGGAATTCTTTGTTCTTGACATTGAACCTGAATGGGGCTTGTGGCTCGAAGGTCTGTCCGTAATTGACGATTCGAGAAGTGCTTTCAGTGAATAATTCTGGAATAATATTGTATAAAACCAAGAAAACCAAGAGGATAGCCAATAAATATTTCAAATACTTATTATTAGATTGGTATTTGACCGCATCAGGAAAATTAATCACGCTGAGGCGTTGAGATTTTTGCTCAATGCTCGCCAAAAGTAAGGCGTTGTCTTGCATATTTAATCGACCTAACTGCAACAGGTTCAAAAGTCTATCGCCTACTTCGGGGAAATAACTACCAATTTGATTTGCCGCTTCA
>JAAFJS010000303.1 GCA_013298985.1 Cytophagales bacterium | reverse complement strand
GCCAAGTTTCGCAGACCTACAAGCACATACTCACACACCAACAAATCACCGCACAATTTATTCATTTACAAATAGATACAAAAGAAATGGCTGAACAACTGCTCAAAGAAAATGACCTAAAACTCTACACCTTGGACGAGATAAACGAATTACCCAAACCCATTTTAATAGTAAATTATTTGAAAACAATGACTTAAAACTATTGCCAACAGTTAAACTTTCCCTCCCACCACCACTACAAACTCGCCTTTGGGAGATTTGCCGTCAAATTGTAGGATTAATTCTTCCAGTGTACCGTTCAGCGTTTCTTCATATACTTTGGTCAATTCCCTTGATACAGAGGCTTTTCTGTCCTTGCCGCAGTGTTCCGCCAACTGTTCTAAGCATTTCTGGATTCGGTGCGGCGATTCGTAAAGAATGATGGTGCGCTCTTCCTGCGCCAAGAGTTCCAATCGAGTTTTGCGTCCTTTTTTGTGTGGTAAAAAACCCTCAAAAACAAATTTGTCCGAAGGCAGCCCCGATTTGACCAAGGCTGGCACAAAGGCGGTAGCCCCAGGCAGACATTCTATCGCTATTTCAGCCTTCAAACTCTCACGAATCAGCAAAAATCCAGGGTCAGAAATCGAGGGTGTTCCCGCATCAGAAATCAAGGCAAACGTTTTCCCTTCTTCCATCTGGGCTATGATTCGGCTAACCGTTTGGTGTTCGTTAAAAATATGATACGACTGCAAAGGTTTGTGAATATCGAGGTGTTTGAGCAACACACCAGAGGTTCGCGTATCCTCCGCAATGACCACGTCGACCGCCTTGAGAACCTTGATGGCGCGCAAAGTGATGTCATCTAAGTTACCAATGGGCGTGGGAACAATATAAAGTTGCGTATTTTTATTTATTTCCATTTTTTTGTCATCAATTCGTGCAAATTAGCGAAATTTGCAACTATAAAACAAAAACACTCATGAAATCAATCCCCAAAGTTCCCGCAGAAAATTTCTTCACACTTAATATGCGTGCCTTTGGGCGCGACCCCGTTCATTTTTTTGAAACCAACAGAGCCAGATTTGGTGATGTTTATGAGTCCAATCTCTCGCCTTTCTTGAAAATGTATGTTTTTTGCAAACCCGAACTCATCAAACATTTTTTGATTGACAATGCCAAAAACTACAAAAAAAGTTTTGCGTATGGATTTCTGCGTCGCGCGCTGGGGAATGGATTAGTAACGAGTGAGGGCGAATTTTGGCTCAGACAGCGACGCATCGCCCAGCCTGCTTTTCATCGCGAACGCCTGGCGAGCCTCACCCAAACCATGATGCTCTCTATCAGTGAAACCTTAGTGAAATGGGAAGGCTACAAAGCACGTAATCAAGCCTTTGACGTAGCCCACGAGATGGTGCAACTGACCTCAGAAATTGCCGCCAAATCTCTGTTTAGCTCTGACATTTCGAGCTTCAAAGACAGGGTAATTAACTGCATTAACAACCTGAACCTATGTGTTTCCAATATGATAAAATCGCCTTTGGGCAGATTTACTGCGTGGATACCTACTAAAAACAATCAATTTTTTGAGAAAAACCAAGCAGAATTTAATCAAATCATTTATAGCATCATAGAAAATCGCCGCAAAACCAACGCCACTTACCACGACCTCTTGCAAATGCTTTTGGAGGCAAAAGATGAAGAAACAGGCGAAAGTATGACCGACGAACAGCTTCGCGACGAGGTTATTACCCTGTTTTCCGCAGGCTCAGAAACTTCGTCCAATGCCCTCGCTTGGGCTATGTACTTGCTCTGCTCCAACCCTGAAAAAAAAGAAAAACTAAAACAAGAAATAGCACAAGTAATAGGAAATAGAGCCATGCAATTTGCTGATATTCCATCACTTACCTACGCCAACCAAATCATACAAGAAACGCTAAGACTCTACCCTCCCGCGTGGGCAGTGGGGCGCGAGGCAAAGGAAAATGATGAAGTAGATGGTTATTTTATCCCCAAAAAAACGCAGGTACTCATACCAACTTCGGTGGTGCATCGCCACCCTGATTTGTGGGAGAATCCGCTTGCTTTTCAGCCAGAACGATTTGAAAATGAACTGATTAAGGCAAGGCATAAGTTTGCCCATTTTCCTTTTGGTGGAGGTCCCCGATTTTGTATTGGCAATAACTTTGCAATGATGGAAATGACGCTTGCACTTGCTATGATTTTTCAACAATTTGATTTTGAATTACTTGAAAATCAAACTATTAAAGCAGAGGCTTTGGTAACATTGAAACCGCAAAGCGAAATCAAAGTGCGGATAAAATAAATTTCATCAAAATTTAAACAAGCTAAATCTTTGATTTTTAGTTTATAATATTAATTTTACAAAATATGGCTGAAAAAGCCTATTTTTAGGAATATTAGCACCAAAACTGGAATTTGTACGTTTTTTGTACTTCCAAAGAACATCTATTTTTTAATTATGGAAACTTCAAATTTAATCACCCTCAATAAAAGCAAGTCAAGTAGCCATGGCTTTATAGACATGGAAAATTATCCATTGGCGTATGAAGCTACCTTGGAAAAGTTACAAATAGAATTAGTGCGTTTCCAACGCTGGGTACAAGAGCATCAGAAAAGGGTGATACTTATATTTGAGGGACGCGATACCGCAGGTAAAGGAGGTGCTATTTTCCGATTTACGCAATACCTCAACCCGCGCGCCATGCGCGTAGTGGCACTGCCCAAGCCCACCGAACTCGAAAAAGGACAATGGTTTTTTCAGCGTTATATCAAAGAACTCCCCAACCCTGGTGAGATTGTATTTTTTGACCGCAGTTGGTATAATCGTGGCGTGGTAGAGCCTGTGATGGGTTTTTGTTCCGAAGACCAATACCAGCTTTTCCTCCAGCAAGTTCCCATGGTAGAAAAAATGCTTGTTGATGATGGGATTTTGCTCAATAAATTTTGGTTTTCCATAGACATTGAGGAGCAGAAAAAGCGATTGATTGCTCGCCAAACTAACCCTCTCAAACAGTGGAAAATCAGTACGATAGACATGGAAGCACAGAAAAAATGGGCAGAGTTTACCCTTCACAAAGACAAAATGTTTGATGCCACACACCGCACGTACAGCCCTTGGGTGATTATCAAGGGAAATAGCAAGGAA
Source organism: Cytophagales bacterium (assembly GCA_013298985.1). Taxonomy (GTDB): domain Bacteria; phylum Bacteroidota; class Bacteroidia; order Cytophagales; family Thermoflexibacteraceae; genus Thermoflexibacter. The sequence continues at coordinate 2,437 of JAAFJS010000303.1, read as the reverse complement.
AAAGCGCGCTTAGAATGTATGAAATACGTACTTCGCACCATCAATTACAGAGATAAAGAGGAAGTTACGGAGTTTCTCGCGCCCGACCCAACTATTATCAACTTGTATCAGCCTGTGATTACAGACCCGTATTAATAGATTTTTTGGTTGGTGTAACCTGTAAAGCTAATTTCCAATAAACAATCGCTTTTATGAAAAAATCTTATGAAAATGAAGGCTATATACATTTAGAACAATTTTTTGTGGAAGACGAACTAATTGATTTAGAGGCAATAGTGAGTCGTTTTCATGAAAAATGGTTAGCTGAAAATGATACGGAATATAAAAATGGATTAATCAATAGCCATAGCCTGACTTCTGGAAAATTTATCTCTGCTAATGAACGGTTAGACCTATTCCAGTTTATTGCACAAGATAAAATAAATCAACTGGTGAATGAAATTTTTTATCCTGAAAAAGCTAAATTTCTAAATACTCAATTATTTTTTGACCCATTTAATCAGTTACAGAAAAATTACTGGCATCGAGATATTCAATACACTGGGCTAAATCTGGAAGAACAAAGAGAAAAAATAAAATATCAAAATGTAGTGCATTTTAGGATTCCATTAAGAGCAGAAGCGGGCATTGAACTCATTCCCAACACACACAGAACGTGGGACTTAGAAGAAGAATTTGAAGTGCGAATGTCCTTAAATAACAGGAAAGCAAGTGATAGTCTGCCAAGAGGAAAACTTATTGCATTACAGCGAACAGATTTATTGGTTTTCTCAGCAAATATGATACATCGAGGTATTTATGGGCAAGATAGGTTATCTTTTGACATTATTTTTTTTGATAACCACGACGACATCGCCAAATTTATAGATAAAAGGAATCTACCTTCATCAACAGAGTTGGGGAAACTGATAAATGGTGAGATATTTATCAGTTAAAAAAATATACCAAATCTGGTTTTTTATTACCTCTCACGCAATCCTAAACGTAGATAAGCTATTTGTTAGATTTGTTTAGTGAAGTCATCAATGTATTTGGCACACAGATAACACTGATTTTACAGATAAAATACAGATTTTTTAATTTTTACTCGTAAAAATCTGCCAACTCCGCGTTATCAGTGTGCTTAATTTATCAAATAAACCTCCAAAAAACAAACTCATTGTTAAAATTTTTCTAAGCCCAAACCAAAAAGTGCAAAATCGTACTTTACAGGGTCATTTTTATCAAACTTTTGTAAGTTTTCGGTAAGCTCGATGGCAGTGAGCCAGTCAGCTTGCTTGCGCGTAATCAAGCCCAATTTGCGCCCTACGCGCTCCACGTGCAAATCCAAAGGGCAAATCAGTTGTGCAGGGCTTAACTGATGCCAAATCCCAAAATCTACTCCTTTTTCATCTTTTCTGACCATCCAGCGCAGGTACATATTGAGTCGCTTGCAGGCGGACTTGCGCGCAGGCGTAGATATGTGTTTGCGCGTACGGTCTGGGCTATCTTCTAAGCTAAAAAATAGCTGATGAAAAGAAGTCAAGGCAATTTCAGTAGGGTTTAAGGTATTGATTTTTAAATGATTGTGCATTGGGGGAGAGATAAAAGCCGTTTCCAAAGACTCGTTTTCCTGATAAAAATGGTGCAAGAAATGGATAAAATAAAGTGCGTCTGTGGCATTAAAAGTGCGGTGCTTGAAGCTCAAAAATGGTTTTAAGTCATTGGGAACATGGTTTTTGACAAAATCGTAAGGCGCATTGTCCATCATATTCATCAGTTCCTTGCACTTATTGATGATGGTGATGCGCTGCCCCCACGCCAGCACCGCCGCAAACAAGCCCGCAATCTCGATGTCCTGCCTGCGCGAGTAGGCGTGCGGAAGCTGAATTGGGTCGTTTTGAATAAAATCGGGCTGGTTGTACTGTAAAACTTTGGAGTCCAAAAAATCTTTTAAATCAGTCATTTTTTTATGGGTGTGGGTAAAAACAATTTATCAGTTTTTGAGTAAACAAACCATGCAAAAAAAGAGATTTTTTTGTACCTTTTCATGGATTTAAGATTATAAAGATAGCGTGCTTTCAGTTCCTCAGCACTGACAGGTGCGGTTTCTTAAAACCGCATTAATAAAACTTTTCTCAGGAAAACATATTTTACGTGTAATTGTTCGTTAAATTTGGTTTTGGAAATCAAAACTGACACCACTAAAATATCTCCCTATAATACAATAACATAGACTTCACAATAGATGTATCTCAAAGTCCAAGCACCCCAAACCTATGACATACGCATAGGCGAGTGCAAAATAGAAATGATAAAAGTAGCAGGGGGCACTTACCAGATGGGAGGCGATAAAAACAATCCCCTCATCATGCTCTCTGACTTCTGGATAGGTAAGTACCCCGTAACCCAAGCCCTCTACCATGCCATCATGGGAGAGAATCCTTCTCGCTTCAAT
>JAAFJS010000302.1 GCA_013298985.1 Cytophagales bacterium | reverse complement strand
CCAAAGTTCAGAAGTAAGAAAAGCCTTAGAAACTATCAAGGGAAAAGACCTAAAAAAACCACCCAAAAAAGAGAAAAATTCACCTATTTTTGATGGAAAAAATAGGTGAATTCTGAACAGCCTACCTGACAGGTCTGGAAAGTTATATTTCTGCTCTAAAATTTTAAAAGGAACGTCCAAGTGGTGATTGATGACTTTTCCCTTTCCTATCCAAGTGAGTTCGGGCATGATGGATTGATAATTAGAATGAAAGGTAATTTATGTATATTTTTCTTTTTATACTACTTATATTCCTCAAAAATGGTTCTTACACAAGCCCTCCCTAAGAGGAGATTTGTAGCATACGAAAATGGGTAAAAACAATAAAAAAGCGACATAACACGAAATGCTAAGTCGCTTGATAGTAAATAAGGTGATAAGTAAGCCAAAACTATTCGCCACCGCCCATAGATTGACGTTCTTGTTTGGCAATTTCCAATAATTTTTCATACTGAGCAGGACTCAAATCATTGAAAAAATAATTTACAGGGTCTATTTTGTTGCCGTTGTGCATAATTTCGTAGTGCAAATGAGGAGATACAGAAACGCCTGTACTGCCTACTTCGCCTACTTTTTGCCCTCTTTTTACTTTTTGTCCCTTTCTGACGCTAAAAGCTGAAAGGTGGGCGTACTTAGTAACGTAGCCATAGCCATGGTCGACCTCTATTTGGTTGCCATAGCCTGACATTACCTCAGACGAAATCACTACGCCGTCGCCTGTGGCATAGACTGGCGTGCCACTGGGGGCAGTAAAATCGCAACCTGTGTGCATTTTCATCACTTTATAGATAGGGTGCATACGCATTCCAAAACCAGAAGCAAATTGAGTGAGGTCTTCGTTAGAAATGGGCTGAATCGCGGGGATAGAGGCAAGCATTTGGGCTTTTTCTTTTGCCTTTTCAAATATTTCGTCATAAGACTTGGTCTGGATATACATTTGTTTTTTCAGCTTATCCAGTTTTTGGAAGGTATTGAGGATAATATCTTCGCGTTTGAGGCGTTCGTCCAGCAAATCTCTGTATTTTTCTGTACCACCTGTACCTGCATTCCTGACTTCCATAGGGATAGGTTCTGCCTCAAATACTACGCGGTAAACATTGTCATCTCTATCTTGTAACTTCCTGAGCATCTGCGAGGAAGCAAGCACTTCTTTATTCAGAATTTGATATTTGAGTAGCAGTTGTTGGTTTTCCTTCGCCAATTCCGCTTCGCGCTCAGAGGGGAAATAATTTACATAAAAAGCCACCAAACCAATGGAAATAAACAAAGAGAAGATGAAAAAACCAGCGAGGTTCAATACAATATCAGTCGTTGAGGTCTTAACAGGTTCAAATTTGCAGGTTTCTGTGTCGTAATAATATTTAATCCTTGCCATTTTTATATGGTTTTAGTGAAATATGTGCTGCAAAAAGCGATGCAAGTAAGTAAAAAAATCTCTCCTACAAAAAAAACAGGCACATATTTTAAGCTACAAAGGGTTTAAATATAATTATTTTAATAAAAAATTGTACTATTTTTATTTTTTTACTGCAAATTATCCTTTTATAAGGAGTATTGCCTATCCTATCAAAGTCCACTTTCAGGCTTATCGCACCATCATTTTGAACCCTACGCTGTGAATATTCTCGATGCTCACATTGGTATCGTTTTTCAGGTATTTCCGCAATCGCGAAATAAAAACATCAAGGCTTCTGCCTATAAAGTAGTCGTCATCTCCCCAAACATTCATCAAAATATCGTCGCGACGAAGTACACTATTCATGTTTTGACAAAAATACTTGAGTACATCTGCCTCACGCTGTGTAAGTTGCTGCTTTGTTTCCATGTATTTGAGTGTCAGATTGGTATGGTCAAAAATATAATTTCCAATCTTGAATTGGCTGACCGTATTTTTTTCGCTTTGCGTGATTTTACTCCGTTTGAGGAAAATTTCTATTTTTAATACCAATTCTTCAATGCTAAACGGCTTGGTAATATAGTCATCTGCGCCAATTCTCAGCCCTGCCAGTTTGTCCTCTTTCAGCGATTTGGCGGTGAGAAACAAGATTGGGATATTCTGGTTTTCGGCACGAATCTGTTTTGCCAAGGCAAAGCCGTCGAGCTTGGGCAACATCACATCAAAAATGCAGAGGTCAAACTCCTGCTGCTTAAAGGATTCCCAAGCAATTTGCCCATTTTCGCAATGCGTAACGGCATAACCCTGTAATTCCAAATTATCTTTGGTTACAAACCCCAGACTTACATCATCTTCGGCAAAGAGTATTTTACTTTTTTCTTGCATAAAAATAAAAGGAATAATATATGTGAAGTGTAGGAATGAAAACTGCACTTAAAGTATGACTTTTTTCTAAAGAATGACAACTAAACCTATTTTTTGAAACGCTTATATGGAATTTTGAGAAAAAAATGTCTGTTAAATATCACTTTTGCAATTTTTACAGAACCAAAGTAATCCTATTACGCAACCTCTCCATATCAATTTGCCCTCTCTACCTAACTTCTTTTCTTCCTCAGAAATAGAAAAACCGTAAGTAATGGGAACAATATCTTTACTTTTACATTTATGGCAACCAAAGGCTGACCTATTGACAATAGCCAACTGTATCTGTTTGGTTTCTTTTGTTGTTATTTCTATTCCTTTAAGTACTTTTTTTCCAGAAAGGGTATTTAAAAAAATAAGATTATATGTTCCAAAAGGAATATTTTTCAGCAAAAAAGAGCCATCTTTAAGTATTTTTCCTTCCCACATTTTAGTAGAATCAGATATAGAAATCAGCTTTAATTCTGATTGGTTAAAAGTTGTAAACATTGGGTGTTTTATCGCACTTGTATCTTTTACAATTACTTTTATACTTCCTTTTTGAGCAAAGGAGCAGAAAGGAATAAATAAAAAGATAAAAGTCATTTTTATAATGCTACGATTCATTTTTAGTATAAAAAAGGTAAACATTTTCATATTTTTATGCTAAAAAAGTCAATTCAGATTGGAAAAACAATTATTTTAAAGAATGTTTTATGACAACTCACAAGGCGATTCATTTTTTGCCTCTTCGATGAAGCGATACAAGGCTTGAGTAAGTTTATACCACAGTTTTTTCTTAGTTTGTAATTCCAATCTTTTTTCTTTCCTTTGTGCTAAAAATAGACTGAGTTTTGAAGCTACTTATTTTCAATCTGTTTCATACCCTTTAAAATAAAAACCTGACTATAAACAACCAATATCAAACAAAAAAACATAAAATATGGCTGATAAAATTGATAAAAATAAGCAAAAAAGACAAGATGCCTTAGATTACCATGCTTTAGACCGCCCAGGCAAGATTGAGGTCGTGCCTACGAAGGCTACTAAGACCCAACGCGATTTGGCACTTGCTTACTCTCCTGGGGTTGCCGAGCCTTGCTTGGAAATCGCTAAAAATGTGGAAGATGTCTATAAATATACTGCCAAAGGTAATTTGGTAGCTGTCATTTCCAACGGCACTGCCGTTTTGGGTTTGGGCGATATAGGTGCGGAAGCCTCCAAGCCTGTGATGGAAGGGAAAGGTATCTTGTTCAAAATTTTTGCAGGGATAGATGTATTTGATATTGAGGTCGGTACAAAAGATGTGGAGGAGTTTATCACCGTTGTCAAGGCATTAGAACCTACTTTTGGTGGGGTTAATTTGGAAGACATCAAGGCTCCTGACTGTTTTGAAATCGAGGAAAGATTGCGAACAGCCATGAATATTCCTGTGATGCACGACGACCAGCATGGGACAGCCATTATTTCGTCTGCCGCCTTGCTCAATGCACTGGAAGTAGTTGGAAAACAGATAGATAAAATACGTATAGTGGTTTCGGGTGCAGGCGCATCTGCGATTGCGTGTACCAAATTATATGTGGAACTGGGGGTAAAAAAGGAAAATATTACCATGTGCGATAGCAAGGGTGTAATCCATACAGGGCGCACTGATTTGGACAAATATAAGCAAAACTTTGCGATAGAAACGACTTTGCGGACATTAGAAGAGGCGATTAAGGGCGCAGACTTGTTTTTGGGACTTTCCAAAGCAGATTTGTTTACGCCAGCAATGTTATTGAGCATGGCAGAAAATCCGATTGTTTTTGCCTTGGCAAACCCCAACCCTGAAATTGCCTATGAGTTGGCATTGACGACGCGCCCAGATGTTATCATGGCAACGGGGCGTTCTGACCACCCTAATCAAGTCAATAACGTGCTTGGTTTTCCGTTTATTTTCCGCGGCGCACTTGACGTAAGGGCTACTGAAATCAACGAAGCAATGAAGTTAGCCGCAGTCAAGGCAATAGCAGAGCTGGCAAGAAAACCCGTTCCTGATATTGTAAATGTGGCTTATAATCAAAAAAACCTTACTTTTGGAAGAGAATACATCATTCCCAAACCGCTTGACCCTCGCTTACTCACGACTGTCGCGCCTGCGGTAGCAAAAGCAGCGATGGACAGTGGTATGGCACGCCAAAATATTACAGATTGGGAAAAGTATGAACACGAGCTACGCGCACGCATGGGCGGCAATGAAAACATTATCAGGGTTTTAATCAGCAAGGCAAAGCAAGACCCGCAGACCGTTGTTTTTGGCGAAGCAGAAACGTATAAAGTCCTCAAAGCGGCTCAAATCGTTCAAGATGAAGGGATTGCAAAGCCCATTTTGTTGGGCAATGAGGCTAAAATTCGCAATCTGATGAAAGAATACGCTATCGAGATGGACGTGCCTATCATTGACCCTACGCATGAGGATTCGAGGGTTATGATTGAAAAATATGCCAAAATTTTGTTTGAAAAACGCAAAAGACGTGGGTTTAATCTTTATGAAGCCCAGCGCGCTGTCCGAGATAGAATTTATTATGGATTGATGATGCTCGAAACAGGAGAGGCAGATGCTTTTGTGTCAGGTTTGGAACGCAAGTACGAAGCTACGGTGCGCCCTGCCATACAAATCATTGGTGCTGAACCCAATACAAAAATTTCGGGAATGTATATGATGCTCACCAAAGGAGAACCTATCTTTTTGGCGGACACTACGGTTATTCAAAACCCTACGGCAGATGAGCTGGTGGGGATTGCATATTTGGCGGCTGAGGAAGTCAAGCAGTTTAACATAGAGCCTCGAATTGCCTTTTTGTCTTATTCAAACTTTGGCTCATCAGACGACTTGGAGCCACGAACAGTGCGTGAGGCAGTGCGTAAGTTCAAAGAAAAATATCCTAACATCATTGCAGATGGAGAAATTCAGGCAAACGTAGCCCTCAATCCACAAATTTTATCAGAAAACTATCCATTCTCCGATTTGATGAAAGGAAGCCCTAACATATTGATTTTCCCTAACTTAGCTTCTGGAAATATTGCGTACAAACTCTTGCAAGAATTAGGGACGGCAGAGGCTGTGGGTCCCATTTTGCTTGGCATGAAAAAATCTGTTCACGTCTTGCAATTAGGTAGCTCAGTACGCGAAATAGTAAATATGGTAACGATTGCCGCAGTCGACGCGCAGGAGAAGAAAAAAAGAAGTAGGTAAGGGATTAAACGCAATAAATCT
>JAAFJS010000301.1 GCA_013298985.1 Cytophagales bacterium | reverse complement strand
GCGCAGTTTGGATATGTTAGCTTATTTGTACCCATACCTCACGCATCACTACTCTGTTGGCAACTCGCGTATCTACTGTCTGGGGCAAGTCCCGCCCAACGGAGGCTACCGTTCTACTGCTGTAGGTTTCAATAATGCCAAAAATAGCATTACTGTAGGCGGCATAGACAGCAATAACGCTTTTTACGTATTTGGGAGCAATGCTTCCAGTTGGGGTCCCTTTCGCGACGGACGCATTGCGCCTTTGGTCGTGGCTTTGGGGCTAAACGTTATCTCTCCGCACCCCTATCATTCCTATCAGGGCGCGGGCTGGACAGGCACTTCCTTCGCAAGCCCTTCGGTTTCAGGGGCTTCCGCCTTACTTTATCAGCGTTTCAGGCAGCTAAACAGTGGAAATAATCCTTCTTCTGCCCTGATTCGTGCCTTGATAAGCAACGGGGCAGACGATTTGGGCAATCCTAATCCTGATTATCAGGCTGGTTTTGGGAAACTAAATGCCTTAAAATCATTAAAAATGCTCAATCAGACTACGTATCTATCTGGAAATGTGGCACAAGGCAATACGCAAACCTACACCGCACAAATCAATGTTCCTGCCAATACGCACAGGCTCAAAGCAATGTTGAGCTGGACTGACCCCGCCGCCATGCCTACCACTGGGGTTTCTTTGGTCAATAACCTGAACTTACAGCTTACCCACGACCCAAGTGCCACAACTTTTATGCCTTGGGTTTTAAATCCTGCCCTGCCTGCCGCCGCCGCCGTCAGAGGCATAGACAACCTGAACAACATAGAGCAAGTAAGCATAGATAACCCCACCGCAGGCACTTACACCATCAGCGTTACGGGCGCAAACATCAACTTTCCCGCAGGTGGAGCGCAAGATTTTACCGTTGTGTGGTTAGTAGAGCCTGAATACGTAGAAGTTACCTATCCATCAGGCAATGAAAAACTAAATCCAAATACCTCTGTTACTATTCAGTGGGACGCAGAAGGAATCGCAGGAAATACGTTTGACATTGAGTTTTTTGATGGAACGGCTTGGCTTCCCATCGCCACAGGGCTGACCATTGGCGCAGGCTTACCCAATGCTTTTAACTGGACTGTTCCTAACCTGATTACTGACCAAGCAAAAATTCGGGTAAGTGGCACACGAAATTCGGGAGGGATAGCTACTGATGATTCTGATTTTCCTTTTACCATCATGGGCGTTCCTGTGGGGCTTACTCCGCCTGTTATCACCGCAACGGCAGGAAATAACCAAGTAACACTCAGTTGGCAAGCAGTAACAGGCGCAGACAGTTACGATATTTACAAAATGCGGCAGTTTGACCTTGCCTCTGGCGAAGCGAATTATACTTTTGTGGGCAATGTGGCTGCCCCAGCTACTTCCTTCGTTTCGCAGGGCTTGATAAATGACGGTTGGTATTTCCATACGGTGGTTGCCCGCACGAGCGCGGGAGTTGTAAGCGAACGAGCCTATGCCAGTAACCTAACTTTTCCCGCGGGCGCAGGCGCAAATATTGACCTCCAACCCACCGCAATAGTTTCACCAACAACTAATGCCTGCGCTGATAATGCACAAGTTACGGTCAAAATAAAAAATATAGGACTGACCGCCATTCCGTCAGGGACAATCGTGCCAATAAGCTACCAAATAGATGCCTTGCCTGCGGTCAGTGAAAGCCTGACTCTCAGCGCAGATGTATTGGTAAATCAGGAAATAGATTATACATTTACAAGTTTGGCAAATTTCGTAGTTCAAAAAAAATATGACTTTACAGTGGCTGTCAATTTGCCTGCGGACGGTGTAAAAGACAATAATCGCCTCACGCAAAGCATACAACGCAATCCTAACGCGCTGCCCGTCAGCATAGAGGTAGCTCCTTCCAATATTTTTTGTGGAACGGCTACACTGACTGCAAAAAATTTTCCGATAGATAATTATTTGTTGAGCAATATTACTTTTGCACCAGAAGACATGACGGGCGCGACCAATGTAACGCTTACTGATGATGATTTTATCAAACTTCCTCTCGGATTTAATTTTACTTTTTGGAATAACACGTATTCAGATTTTTATATCAACTCCAATGGATTTATTAGTTTTGATGGTTTTGACCATGATTTTGCCGCCCAAGTCAAGCGTACCATTCCCACTAAGCTCACGCCAAATAATTTTATTGCGCTTTGCTGGACAGACCTTGATGCCTCTGCCGCAGGGACAATTCGCTACAAGTTAAGTGGCGCAATGCCCAATCGGAAATTGGTAGTGGAGTTTCTCAATGTGCCTTATTACAGCAGCGTGCCTCCTGCACCCCAGCGCGTGAGCGCGCAAATCGTCCTTTATGAAGGGACAAATGTGATTGAATTTCAGTCTGCCAACATTCAAAATGATGGTTTCAGGACAGCTATCATGGGCATAGAAAATAGTGGTGGCACAAAAGGTATTTTCGTAGCTGGTCGCAATGACAACTACTGGACAGCGATGAACGAAGGTTTGCGCTTCACGCCCACCAACACGAGCTTGGTCTGGACAAATGGGCAAACTACGCCTGTGATTACCACTACTTTATCAGGAAATTATGGTTTTAGCGTCAATCAAAATGCCTGCACCTACGCGACAAGTACCTTAATTTCAAGCACTTGTGAAGTTACAAAACCTCAAATACTTACGCTTATTCCTGCGGATAACAGTCTTGGTGTGCTGCCAAGTACCAACCTGAGCATCACTTTTGACAAGCAGGTGCGCGCAGGCACAGGGAATATCACGATAATTGGGGGTGCATTACCCATAGTAATTCCGATAGCAGGCGGCGGAACAGGAACGGTCAATTTCAATGAAAACACCATGACCATCAACCCAACGGCAGATTTAGCCTCCAATACTGCCTATTACGTACTGATTGACAATGGTGCTGTTCGAGATTTTGCCACGCCCCCCAATACTTTTGATGGCATTTTATTGGCAACCACTTGGAATTTTAATACGATTAACAACGCGCCTGTTTTGGACAATAGTGCCATTTTTATTTTCTCCACCACCAATCAAAATGACAATAATCCCATCGGCGACCTCATTGGCAACTTTATCAATGCAAAAATCACTGATATAGACCCCAACCCAGTCAAAGGAATGGCTATCATTGGCGCGGACAATACGAATGGAAATTGGCAATTTTCGCTGGACAATGGCATGAGTTGGGCAAATGTAGGGACTGCAAGCCCAAGTGCCGCTTTGTTATTGCCTGATAATGCGATGATTAGGTTTGTTCCCAGCCCAAATTATGTTGGAAACCCTACCTTTTCTTTCAGGGCTTGGGATAGGACTTCGGGGACGATTGGAAGTGTAGCTGACATTTCGCTACCCGCTAACTTTGGCGGCAACACTGCTTTTAGCCAAAACGTAGGAAGTGCCAGCCTCAAAGTAAATGCACGCCCAACCATCGCTGCGATAGGAAATCAAAGCACAAACCAAGATACACCAATTACGATTAACTTCACTATCAATGACTTAGACAATGCAATCACTTCTTTGATGACCAACGCCACCTCCACCAATACTTCTTTGGTAAACAATGCAAACCTCAGCATCACAGGAACAGGCGCAAACCGTTCTTTGCAAATTACGCCGCAAGCCAATCAATTTGGGGTTACAACCATCAATGTAACGGTCAGTGATGGTAATTCCACTGTTGCCCTTTCTTTTGTACTCACTGTCAATTTTGTAAACAAACCGCCAACCCTCTCCAATTTCATCAAAAACACTACTAATATTGGTAGAATTGATTTTATCGTAAGCGATTTTGCCTCTGCCTTTGCTGACCTGAATAATGATGTTCTGAATAAAATCAAAATCATCAATTTGCCTACCAAAGGAAGTTTACTCTTTGATAATGTATTAGTTAGCGCACCAAATCTGGAAATCAATGCGGCAGACATTCACAAATTGAGCTATATTCCCTTTGTAACTTCCTCTGGTTCAGATGTGTTTGCTTGGAATGCCTCTGACGGTACGGATTACGCGCTCGCACCCGCACAGGTAAACATCAACATCGCACAGGGAAATGTTCCACCTATCATTGGAGATTTTTTAAGGGAAGTCATTAAAAATCAGGTTTTAAACTTTAAAAATACAGATTTTTTGAACGCTTTTTCTGATGCAGATGCCAATGTTTTGACCCGAATCAAAATCACCAGACTTCCTATCAATGGCAGTTTATTTTTAGACAACGTACTGATAATACAAGGGCAGGAAGTCTTGGCAATTCACTTGTCAAAAATCACGTATCAGCCCAATGCAGATTTTTTGGGTGCGGACGATTTTGCGTGGAATGGCTCTGATGGCTTCGTGTATGCGGGTGCAGGAGCTACTGTAAAATTAGAGGTTATCTCTGGCAATAAACTGCCAATACTGACAAACATAGAAAAACAAGGCGTGGAAAATCAAGTTGTCTTTTTCAGTCGTTTAGATTTTCAAAATGCGTTTAAAGATTTGGATAACAGCAGTTTACAAAGTAATTTACAAAAAATAAAAATCCTTTCTTTACCCAATAAAGGCATTTTGTATTGGGCAAAAAAACCTGCCAGCGTCCATCAAGAAATCTTTGCGACAGACCTCGATATGCTTATGTACGTACCCGCGACAGATTTTAATGGAATGGAAGTTTTCAGTTGGAACGCTTTTGATGGAGAAGATTTTGCGGTCAGTCCTGCCGATGTCAAGCTGACTATTTTGCCACAGATTCCTGCCGCGCCACAGAAAGTAGTCGCGCAGGCTTCCAGCGAAAGAGTTTGGCTCACTTGGGAAAGCGCGGGAAACAACATTGATTATTATGAAATTTATATATTTTCAGCCAATTCACCCCAGAGATTAGTAAGCAATTCATCAAGCAATAGCTTGATGGTGAGTAATTTACAAAATGGAGTTACGTATAGCTTTCGCATCAAGGCAGTGAGCCGTTCTGGTTTAAGCAGTGAATTTTCAGCCACAGTTCAGGCGCGACCCTCTATTATCTTAGCTGATGCGAATAGCCTGAAAACCAATGTGTTAAAAGTATATCCAAACCCAACTTCCAAAGATATTGTCATGGAGATTGTGCTGGTCAGCCCTGCGATTATCCATTTTAGTCTGACCGATATACTCGGAAAAGTGATAGAAAAAGGCAATTCTTTGAAACCTCAAACCGCTTTTAATGCACTGATTGACCTGAGCAAGCTGGCGCAGGGAATGTACTTCCTTCAAATAGACGCTGGCGATTTGAAAGAAGTACAAAAGATTATCAAAGAGTAAGTAATTCAATTTTTTTAAGCATTCTGCTATTCAGTGCTGTTAGGAAAGGCACAAATAGTTGGATACGAACATAGTAGTCCCTTGTTAGAGAGTTCCCACCGTTAAAACGGTGGGTTAATATAGTCCACCGTTTTAACAGTGGTATCCCAAGAATGAATATTTCTTGAATACCAATAAAACCTTATAGGTAGGCTGTTCAGAATTCACCTATTTTTTCCATCAAAAATAGGTGAATTTTTCTCTTTTTTGGGTGGTTTTTTTAGGTCTTTTCCCTTGATAGTTTCTAAGGCTTTTCTTACTTCTGAACTTTG
>JAAFJS010000300.1 GCA_013298985.1 Cytophagales bacterium | reverse complement strand
AACTACTGACGATATTTGCAACGATGGTAGGTTCAGAAGAACCTCATAAACGCTCAAGTTTTCCATGCACAAAGATAGGGCTTTTATCCGACTCCACAAAAATTGTCAGACAACCAAAAAAGTTAGCAAACTCACTGAAATTTGTTTACACTTTAAATTGAATTTTATGAAAACTAACCAAAAGAATGGATATTCATTCATTCATTCGGCATTTTTTGCCTTTTAGCCACCTTGCTTGCCTGTCAAAATGAACGAGAGCAAATTATTCAAAAAGAGCAGCAACAGAATCTTATCAAAATAAAAATGAACATTTATTTTATACATTTACTTAAATGAAAATACGACTTTCGCTTGATGCTTCATCAGTTCCACTGTGGGTGCAACACATAAAGCATTGAAAATCAACTTTTCACGTGTCATCTCTCGGTACGAAGTGCGTGAAAAGCGAAAGTCATAGAAAATAAGTACAAAAAATTTCATAAAAAACAAAAAAACGTATGTTCGGATTATTCAAAAAAAAGACTGAAATAGAAAAATTAGGAGAAAAATATGCCAAGCTCATGCAAGAGGCGCATACCCTTTGGCAGACCAGTCGTACAGCAGGAGATGCCAAAGTAGCTGAGGCTGAGGAAATTGCTTCGCAAATAGAAGCATTAAAACAAAAAGAAAAAGGCTAAAATTCCAATACTAACGCTATGTCCCTCAACAAATTTGCGCTGATTCGCTACAAAACCATCGACGAGTGCCTACAAAACCGATTTAGGAAATGGACGCTGGAGGCACTCATAGAAAAAGTAACGGAGGCAGTCTATGAATACGAAGGAATCACTACGGGTGTGAGCAGGCGCACCATTCAGGCAGATATTCAGCTAATGCGAAGCGACAAACTGGGCTACAACGCACCTATCATCGTCATAGACAAGAAATTTTATACTTATGAAGACCCCAAATTCAGCATTACCAATACACCCATCAACCAGATTGATGTGCAAAAGTTGCGCGAAGTAGTCAGTATTTTGAAGCAATTTAATGGTTTTTCCTATTTCGAGGAAATGACCGAAATGATAGCAAAACTGGAAAATAACCTCTATAAATCTGCAAACCAAAGCCAAAACTATATCCAATTTGAGGGAAACAAACTGCTCAAAGGCATACAATACATCAATCCCCTGTATCAGGCAATTCTGCACAAAAAAACCTTACTAATTGAATACAAGTCATTTAAAGCACAAAAATCTCAGCAAAATAGCTATTATCCTTACCTGCTCAAAGAATACCGCAACCGATGGTTTTTGATTACAAAAGCCAAAGGTGGCAAAACATTAATGACGATGGCGTTGGACAGAATCATTAGTTTTCAAGAGATTGATAACGAGCCTTTTGTCGAATATGAAGGTGTTGATTTTGAGCAATATTACGACAACCTCATTGGCGTAACCAAAACTGATAATCAAAATTCTTCGGAGGTGATTCTGAAAATAGACAAGGCAAATGCGCCCTATATCCTCACCAAGCCGCTTCACCACTCACAAAAGCTACTCAAAGAAGATGAACAAGGACTCATTATTAGCATCAAAGTCGTACTAAACTACGAACTGGAAAGAGAGATTTTGGGCTTTGGCGAAAGCATGAAAGTATTAGCACCCAGAATCTTAGCCAACAAAATAAAAAAGCGTTTGGGAGAAGGCAAGCACATTGTATTCATCATAAAGTTTTGAAATTCATAATTTATTCATGTCAAAACGCAATTTATCCAAAAATAAGCCCTACCTTTGCACCTCGATTGACTGCCCTAAAAAGTAGGGTTTTTATAAATAGCTGAAAAACAATGAATAGCATCAGAAATGTGGCAATTATTGCCCACGTCGACCACGGCAAAACGACTTTGGTAGATAAAATTATTCACGCCTGCCAGGTGTTCAAGGCGCATCAGGAAACAGGAGAGCTAATTCTGGATAACAATGAATTAGAAAGAGAAAGAGGTATTACCATTACGGCGAAAAACGTATCTGTTCGGTATAAAGATGTGAAAATTAACATCATAGATACACCAGGACACGCCGATTTTGGGGGCGAGGTTGAGCGCGTATTAAAAATGGCTGACGGAGTTTTGCTCTTGGTAGATGCTTTTGAGGGGGCAATGCCGCAAACTCGCTTCGTGCTGAGTAAGGCGTTGAACTTAGGCTTAAAACCTATTGTAGTCATCAATAAGGTAGATAAGGAAAACTGCCGCCCTGACGAGGTGCATGAGTCTGTATTTGACTTGATGTTCAACTTAGGAGCTACCGAAGACCAGTTGGACTTCCCCACACTTTATGGCTCCTCAAAGCATGGCTGGATGAGTTATGACTGGAAAAACAAGACCGAAGATATTTTTGCACTCTTGGATACTGTTATTAAAACTATTCCTCCTGCACCTTATGTAGAGGGAACGCCTCAAATGCAGATAGCCTCTTTGGATTTCTCTACTTTTGTAGGCAGAATCGCTATTGGGCGCATATTCCGTGGTACTTTGAAAGAAGGTATGCCTGTGATGCTTTGCAAAAAAGATGGCGTATTTAAGAAAAATAAAATCAAAGAAATTTATATTTTTGATGGCTTGGGCAAGATGAAAGTGGCTGAGGTCAGGGCAGGTGATATTTGTGCCTTGGTAGGCATCGAGGATTTTGAGATTGGCGATACAGTGGCTGACATAGATAATCCTGAAGCATTGACTCGTATTCCTATTGACGAGCCTACGATGAGTATGCTCTTCTCCATCAATAATTCACCGTTTTTTGGCAGAGATGGAAAGTATGTAACCTCTCGCCACTTGCGCGACCGCTTGATGAAAGAATTAGAGAAAAACTTGGCAATGCGTTTACAACCTACTGATACCGAAGACAAATTTATGGTCTTTGGTCGCGGGATTCTGCACTTGTCTATTTTGATAGAAACCATGCGTCGCGAAGGGTACGAGATTCAAGTAGGTCAGCCGCAGGTAGTTTACAAGGACATCGACGGTGAACGTTGCGAACCCATAGAAACGCTTATTGTAGATTGTCCACAAGAAAGTTCCAGCAAAGTAATTGATTTGGTGAGCCAGCGCAAAGGTGAAATGTTGGTGATGGAACCCAAAGGCGACTTGATTCACATGGAGTTTAGTATTCCTTCGCGTGGCTTGATTGGGCTGAGAAACAATATTTTGACGGTTTCGGCAGGTGAGGCAATTATGACGCACCGCCTCAAAGGATACGAGCCGTACAGAGGCAACATTGCCGAGCGCATCAATGGCTCTTTGATTTCTGGCGAGCAAGGCGAAAGCACTGCCTATTCTATTGACAAACTTCAAGACAGAGGCTTTTTCTTTATCGACCCCAACGAAGAAATTTACATGGGGCAGGTAATAGGCGAGCATACACGTCAGAACGACTTGGTAGTGAACGTATTAAAGGGCAAAAAACTGACCAATATGCGCGCTTCTGGTACTGACGATAACGTAAGAATCGCACCCAAAAAGCAGTTTTCTCTGGAAGAAGCTTTGGAATATATCCAAAAAGATGAATATGTAGAAGTTACACCCAAAGCTATTCGTATGCGTAAAATTTTCTTAGATGAAAACGAGCGCAAACGCATGGAAAAGAAAGACTTTGCGGAGGTATAGGCTTGTGCTGATATATTATTTTAAAAAAGGGTTTTAAATCATTTGATTTAGAACCCTTTTTTTATGATTAGACGAGTGGCAAAAATATAGCTCGCCCTTTTACGTAGTCTAATTTTTTTCTTTTATTTTTTCCCTCCGTTACAGATGCGCTTCACTAACATCCCAAAAAAGCATTTTACTTTTTAAAATAAAATTTTTCTTCGATAGAGGAAACTTCTCGCGGGATTTGCATATCATTAGAACGCTGACGCACATTTTTCCTGACTTGCATAAATACGTCTTCTATTCGCAAACTTGGCTGGCGCAATGCCTTGACCAATTCTTCGGTGTAAAGTCCGTTTTTGGTGCTGCCGTCCAGCGCGTTCCCGCCCGCCTGCGTCGCGTAGGCGATGAACGTACCTCTGGGCGCAATGTCCGTACCCACAATCCCTTTTTGCTCAGTATCATTGCGGCACGCGTCCAAAATCAAAATATTCATCACGTTATTTGCCTGCCCCATTTCCTCTAATACTTTTTTCAAGCCCACCGCCGAGTTTGTATATTCTTCCATGCTCAGACCGTTGCGTTCCTCAATCGGTAAAAGGTAAGTTTCGCCATTTTTCTCAATGCCATGTCCTGCAAAGTAAAATAAGCCTACACCGCCTGTTGTATTGAGTTTTTGCCCAAAAGTCAAAATTGCACTTTTCATATCTTGATGGCTCAGATTGGTATATTTCAACACTTCAAAGCCCAACTTGGTCAATTCGGCGGCAACAGATTCTGCATCATTGCTCGGATTTTTGAGAGGCGAGTTTTTGTAATCTTTGTTGCCAATCACTAAGGCAATCCGTTTTGCGGAGTGTAGTGTTTGCTCATTTTCAAGCTGATAGTTCACTTCCAGCGTTTTAGAAGAGGTCGCGCCACTTGCATTTGCGGCTACAATCCTGACAGTGTTTCTGCCTTGCTTCAGTGTAATATTTCTTTTCAACTGCACATCACACGTTCCACTGGGTACGATACCAATGCCGCGAGTGGCTTTTTCAATCTGAATAGCCTCATTTACATAGACTTGCATACTTTGCAAAGGCGTTTGGGTTTGTATACACGCGTCCAAGATGTAGTTTTTTTGTCTTGCATTAAAAATAGTATTATTCCAAGAAATTTGTGGAGGTTGGGGCGTAGCTTTGGGCTTAATAAAAGAAACGTCCCACAGCTTGGCGGTGTTGCTGCCTGCGGTCAAAATGTATTTGCCATCAGGCGAAAAACAAACGGAAGTAATCCAGTTGCCATGCCCTTTGAATTCTTGTTCTATTTTCCCTTGCTGATTCCACAGCTTTACGGTTTGGTCAAAACTTCCCGTCAAAACAAACTTACTATCAGGCGAAAAAGCGACTGCGCTCACCCAATAAAGGTTTGAAAAAGTTTTGATAGGCGTGCCTTTGCTGTCCCAAATTTTAGCCGTTTCGTCAAAACTTCCTGTGAGAATATGCTGGGTTTTGGGCGAGATGGCGGCACAAAAAACTTGGTCAGTATGTCCCTCATACTTCTGAATTTCTTTTCCTTGCAAGTTCCAAACGGAGGCACTTCCGTCCATACTCGCCGTCAAAATCAGCTTGCTGTTGGGGGCAAAAGCCACCGAACGAATGATGGATTCGTGGTGAATGTCTTGGATTAGGTTGCCTTGGTAGTCCCAAATTCGCGCCACGTGGTCATGGCAACCAGTGAGTATGTACTTGCCGTCCGCCGAAAAAGCCACTGCCCCGACGGGGTCAGTATGTGCCAAAATTTGCTCTGTTGCGCCTGTACGCAAGTTCCAAAGGCGAGCAGTTTGGTCATCGCTACCAGTGATGGCGCGACTACCGTCAGGCGAAAGTGCCACGCTACGGATAATGCCCTGATGCCCGCGCAAAGTTTGCCAAATCTTGCCCTGCAAATCCCAAAGCACAGCCGTTTTGTCTTCGCTACCTGTCAAAATAAAACTCCCGTCTGTAGAGAAA
>JAAFJS010000030.1 GCA_013298985.1 Cytophagales bacterium | reverse complement strand
CCCCATCAAGCGACTCCGAAGCGGCTTAGGCTTACACTTGGTTTATGATGTGATTGGACCCGTTACCAATACCGAAATCCAGCTTTCTTATGCTTATCATGTACCTATCAAAAACGGTCGCTTGTCTTTTGGCTTGCGCGCAGGAATGTATAATCAGTCGACCGATTTTAGCAAGTTCCGCCCAGTAGATAGAGATGACCCCTTGCTCTCTAACACAGGCAGAATCAACCAATTCGTTCCCGATTTTTCGTTTGGTGTATATCTTTCCAAGCCTACTTATTATGTAGGTGCAAGCATGAACCACCTTGCTGAGGCAGACATCAAGTATGCTACCAGTTTTACATTTAGTTCTTTAAAACGCGCTTTTAACGTCATGGGCGGCTATAATTGGGCTATCAGCGAAACCTTTACCCTGATGCCTTCCGTACTCCTCAAAGCCGTAACCTCAGACATCAAAGGTACGCTTTCTTATGAGGCAAATTTATTGGCAAACTTCGAAACCAAGTCCCGAAATAATATTTATGTAGGCTTTGGCTTCCGCGATTTAGCCCCTACCGCAGATGCTATTCTTCTTTTGGGCGTAAATAACTTACTCAAAGACAATTCTTTAAGTATTGGCTATGCCTTTGACTATGTAGTAAACGGCTCTACTGCCAAAGCCCCCACCTCGCACGAGGTCAGGCTTGGGTACAGGCTACCTGCACCCAAAAAATACGAACGAAATATCATCAGAACACCAAGATTTAGATTTTAATGCCCAATCAAAATAATTTGGTTTCATTTTTGTAAGATTCAAAAAACAACAAAAGGTTACATCTCTTAAAACCTTAGAGAGAGGTAAGCAAGGCAAAAAATTTGTCTTTATAATCATGTTCGTTCTTGGAATGGAGGGCATAAACCCAAAAAAATACCATAAATTAATAAAATAATACATGATTTGAAGTTTTTATAGCATACAAATTGCAATAGATAAGCAAGGATTAGGAAAACTAAAAAAAACTTCATTTTTTTGCAGAAAATTTGGTTTACCTTTGCCCAACTTTGCAATCAAACTATAACCGAAATAGCTTTTCATTAGGCAACATATATTTACTAAAGCATTTAAAAAAATAATATAGAAATCATACAACATTATCACTATGATTCAAATGAAGTTTTGGAATCTGAAAAAAGCAAATTTCTTATTGCAGATTCTCACATTAGCATTAATTTCGCAAGCCTGTATTTTTGGCGGGAAGAATAAAAAAGGAGACGGCGAACTCATTGGTGTACTGGGGCGCGAAGGCTGGAAGCAAGAACTTCCTTATGGCATGGTTTCCATTCCTCCTGGTACTTTCCACATGGGGCAGGCAGACCAAGACGTAGCCTCTTCCAAAATCGCTATGAACAAGCAAATCACCATCAGTGGTTTCTACATGGACGATACAGAAATTACCAATAACGAATTTAGACAATTTATTCAAGGTAATGACGGTGCTTCTGACGGTGTAACGAACTTCCTGCCTATCGGCGGAGATAGCTCTATGTTTGCCATCAGGTACAACAAAAGCACAGCACTCCCTGAAATAGTTGACCAGCAAGGTGTTACGGACGAATTGTATCCTGATACATTGGTTTGGATAAATGACTTTACGCACCACATGGGCGACCCAATGGCGCAGTATTATTTTGCACACCCCGCCTATGACGACTATCCTGTCGTAGGGGTTACATGGAAATCTGCCATGTTATTTTGCGAGTGGAGAACCAAATACATGAACGATACTCGCCAGCAAGATGGCAAATTCCCTATGCCTAACTTCCGTCTGCCCTCTGAGGCTGAATGGGAATATGCGGCACGTGGTGGCAGAGATATGGCAAAATATCCTTGGGGTAGCCCTTATGTAAGAAACGCCAAAGGTTGCGCCTTGGCTAACTTCAAGCCTGGTCGTGGCAACTATTATGATGACGGCTTCTCCTACACAGGACCTGTTGCTTCTTATTATGCCAATGATTATGGACTCTACGACATGGCGGGCAACGTAGCCGAGTGGTGCGAAGATGCTTTTAATCCTGCAAGTGTGCCGTTGGTTTGGGACTTAAACCCTACTTATTATGATGGCAACCAACCCTTAAAATTGATTAGGGGTGGCTCATGGAAAGATGTAGCCTTCTTAATAGAAACAGGAACACGAACTTTCGAACACCAAGACTCCGCAAGTTCCTTCATTGGCTTCCGATGCTCAATGACCTACTTAGGACGTTCTTCAGGCTTCGAATTCTAAGCTATAAAACTAAAAATACCCGCCAAACAGATTGTTAGGCGGGTATTTTTTTGCAATCAGTAGAAAATTAAGTTCGTTTTTTGAAAAATTGTATTTTTGGAACAAAATTTGTAACTATTTTTATAAATGTAATCATTTCCCTCAATACCTACCTTAATAAAAATATTTACGAAAATCCTTTTTTTAGTCTTTTGTTTTTTTATAACTTTGGAAAATTATTCGGAAGTTTATAGGAAGCCAAGCGAATGTTTTAAAATTTGATTCATAGAAAAACATAAAAAATCCAAGTAATTTTTGTAAATCAAATAAGTTTTCCATAAACTTGCTTTTTATTTGTGTTAAAAAGAGTAACCCTAATAAATGTTGAATATTTGTTTTGAATATTCACAAGAATCTAAAAATCTAAAATTATATAGCAACTATTAATTAAAACCAAACACATGAGTAAAGTACGTGAAACAAGCCTCGAAAAATTTTACAGGGTAATTGTACCAAAGCTAATCAGTATTGGTGCTGCCGTTGTTATCATTGGTGCATTATTTAAAATCATGCACTGGCCTTTCGCTGGTGAACTACTGACTGTAGGTCTGCTCACTGAGGCATTCATCTTCCTTTTGACTGCCTTCCAGCCTGCACCTCCGCCAGAAGCTCACTACGAGTGGGAAAAAGCCTATCCTCAATTATTGTCTGATGAACCAGTAGAGGTTGTACCTGTTAAGAATAATACAAAAGGTATTGCTGCACTTGCTGGTCTTGACCAAATGTTGGGCGAAGCTAATTTAAGCACAGATTCTTTCAAAAGTTTTGGTCAAGGCATCAAAACACTGAACGATACAGCCTTGAAAATGAGGGATATCACTGATGCTTCTTCTGCTTCTAATGAATATTCTAAGAATTTGAAAGATGCTTCATCTTCTATTGCCAATTTGAATAAAGCGTATGCAACTACGGTTACAGCCATGACAGAAATGTCAAATGCTTCCAAAGATGCTAAAGAGTATCACTCACAAGTTCAGTTGATTACCAAGAACTTAGGTGCTTTGAACGCAGTATATGAAATGGAATTGAAAGATGCAAATAGCCACTTGAAAGCCATGAACAAGTTTTACAGCAACTTGACGTTGGCAATGGAGAGCATGGCAGATGCGAGCAAAGAATCACAAGTATTCAAAGAGCAAATGACCAAATTGACGACCAATTTGACTTCTTTGAACAAAATATATGGCAATATGCTGACTGCAATGAAAGGTTAGTAAATATACAATCAATTAATTATTAATCTTTAAACCAAAAAACAAAAAATGGCAGGAGGAAAAGAAACGCCCAGACAACGGATGATTGGTCTGATGTATCTGGTTCTTACGGCACTGTTAGCCTTACAGGTTAGTAATGCAGTTCTTGAAAAATTTGTCTTTATCGATGAAAGTTTGCAACATTCTGTTCACGTTTCCCGCGACGCATCTGCTAAGGTGTTTGACGGCATGACACAAAAGGTGAAAGATGAAGGAAATAGTGCAAGTGATTTGGCATACTTGAAAAAGGCAAAAGATGTGAAGGACGAAACCAACAAAATGATTCAAGAAATTGAAAAATTACGCAATGAGTTGGTTGAAGTTACTGGCGGACGCGACCCTAAATCAGGAGAATTGAAAAACGGGAAGGATTATGATATGGTTATGAACCACATGATAGGTCCCGAAGGAGCTAAGTCTGGTAAAGCATATAAATTACAAGCAGATTTGAATGCCTTTGCAAAGAAAATTTCTGAAATGGACACTGCGCTTGGGAAGCAACTGCAAACAAGGATAGCTTTTGAAGCAAGTGAGATGGAGCAATATAAGAACAATCCAGACCACAAAAGTAAGGACTTTGCTAATATTAATTTTGGAAATACACCATTAGTTGCCGCATTAGCCATTATGAGTGAAATGGAAACTCAGGTAGCAAGGTATGAATCTAAGGCTATGGAAGTTATTTCTCAGAAAGTTGGGCAAGTTGTTGTAAAATTTGACAAAATTTTTGCAAGAGCAAGTGCTGAATCAAAGGTAGTAGCGGCTGGTACGATGTACAAAGCAACCATGTTTTTAGCGGCTTCTGCGTCTAACATTACTCCACGTATGAGTTCTACAGTTGGTAATGTGAAATTAGAAGCTGGTGGCGTAGGACACATTGAGTTCAAGGCAAGTGGTTCAGCGTATGACAAGGACGGCAACGAGAAAAAATCTTGGAGAGGTGCAATCACTATCAAAACTACTCGTGGGACTGATACAACCTTCCAAGTAGAGGAAGAATACATTGTAGCAAAGCCTGTAGTTCAGATTCAGTCAAATACGGTGAAGGCATTGTACTTAAATTGCGGTAATGAATTGTCAGTTCAGGTACCTGCTTTGGGTGCAAGTTATGACCCTTCTTTCTCTGCTAATGGTGCGGAAGTTATCAGAGGTGGTCAGAAAGGTGCTATCATTGTCGTTCCTAACCAAGCGAAAGTGGCATTGACTATCAGCAGTGGTGGAACAGTGATAGGTGTGGAGAACTTTCCTGTTCGCTTATTACCAAAACCAGATATTGAGATTTTTAGTGGTTCTAAGGTAATTGACCAAAAGCAAGGTGGACCTTGTCCAAGGTCATTGACAGCAAGAGCAGCAGCAGACCAAAGTATTCGTGATGCGATTCCGAAAGATGCACGTTACAAAGTAGTAGCATGGGAAGTTTCTTTGGCGAGAGGACGCAGATTGATAGGGCAGACTAAGAGGGTATCTGCTGAAACAGTAGATATTACTGATTTTGCTTCACAAGCACAACCAGGAGACCGTCTAATCATTGAGGTAAAAGGCGTAAAGCGTCAAAACTTTAAAGGTGCAGTAGAAGATGTAAGAATTGGAAGTTCAATACATAATTTTTCTGTAAACTAAGATTTTTGATTGATATTTTAATACAAAAATAGCTATTCTGAGAAGAGTAGCTATTTTTTTGTTTGCATCTCAAATAATTTCGTGTATTATTCTTCGCATATCAGAAAAAAGTTCTTACCTTTGCAGTCCAAATTTTAAATCAAATTGATTAATTAATTTAACATTCAATCAATGTCTGGTATCATAGGTAAAAAAATCGGAATGACGAGCATAGTAAGTGCCGATGGACGTAGTGTCGCATGCACAGTAGTACAGGCTGGTCCTTGCGTGGTAACGCAAGTAAAAACTATGGACAAAGACGGCTACGAAGCAATCCAGTTGGGTTTTGGGGAAAAGAAAGAAAAAAATACTTCTTCTCCACTGATTGGACACTTCAAGAAAGCAAACACGACTCCCAAACGCAAATTAGTAGAGTTCAAAGAATTCACTAATAAGGTTGGGCTGGGTGATATGCTGACAGTAGCTGATGTTTTTGTCGAAGGTGATGTGGTTAA
Source organism: Cytophagales bacterium (assembly GCA_013298985.1). Classification (GTDB taxonomy): domain Bacteria; phylum Bacteroidota; class Bacteroidia; order Cytophagales; family Thermoflexibacteraceae; genus Thermoflexibacter. The sequence goes on along the minus strand of JAAFJS010000030.1, from coordinate 30,492 downwards.
TGTAGTAGGCACAAGCAAGGGAAAAGGCTTTCAAGGTGTAGTAAAACGCTATAATTTTAGCGGTGTAGGTGGGCAGACGCATGGTCAGCACAACCGCGCAAGACACCCAGGCTCTAACGGTGCTTGCTCATTTCCAGCAAGGGTGTTCAAAGGTCAGCGCATGGCTGGTCGGACAGGAAACAGGAGAGTAAAATCTCAAAACTTGAAGGTGCTAAAAGTGATTGCAGAGGCAAACCTTTTGGTGATTAGTGGCTCAGTAGCAGGCGCAAAAAACGCTTTCTTACTCATTGAAAAATAATTCTAAACACATTTCTGACTATTAAAATCCTGAAAAATATGGAATTAGCAGTATTAAACACAAGTGGAAAAGAAACAGGGAGAGTAGTTACGTTGTCAGAGGCTGTGTTCGGAGTTGAGCCAAATGACCACGCTATTTATTTGGACGTAAAACAATACTTAGCGAACAAAAGACAAGGCACGCACAAGTCAAAAGAACGTAATGAGATTTCTGGCTCTACCAGAAAATTGAAAAAACAAAAAGGTACTGGTGGCGCACGCGCAGGCAGTATCAAAAACCCACAATTCAAAGGTGGTGGTAGAATCTTTGGTCCAAGACCAAGAGATTATAGCTTTAAGTTGAATAAAAAATCTAAACAAGTAGCAAGACGCTCTGCTTTGGCTTACAAAGTGAAAGATGCCGCTATCACTGTATTAGAAGATTTCAACTTTAACGCACCCAAAACAAAAGAATATTTGAAATTGCTTGTGGCACTTTCTGCAACAGACAAAAAGACCCTATTGGTTTTGCCAACGCACAGCCCAAATGTGTATTTGTCTTCTCGCAATATCCCTAATGCTCAGGTAGTTACAGCAGATTCTTTGAATACTTACGATGTACTTCATGCTCAAAATTTGATTTTGTGCGAAGGTTCGGTAGCAAAAATTAATCAATTGTTAGCTTAATCCAAATTTACATAGAAATCCGATGGAAATTTTAAAAAGACCAATATTGACAGAGAAAGTTGTCAAGATGAACGAAAAAAGTGTGTATGGATTTGTGGTAGATTTGAAAGCTAACAAAATCCAGATTAAAAAAGCGGTGGAAGAAACTTATGGCGTAAACGTTGATGCTGTTCGCACTATCATTGTAGCGGGTAAGCGCAAAGTTCGCTTTACAAAATCAGGCGTAGCACAGGGACGCAAACCAAAAATCAAGAAAGCAATTGTGCAACTTGCCGCAGGTGAAATCCTTGATTTTTACTCTGAAGCATAGTTTTTATTCATTTTTGTTTTCTAAAAGTTTTGACTTACAGATAATTAAAAAGCTATTGGTATTTGATGCCAATAGCTTTTTTACTTCAAACAAACTTGACCTCTGCTTGTATCACCTCTTTTTGGTTACTTTCTTTGATAATTTTATGTACGAAAATTTGTGGTTTCTTTTCCTGACTTTTATCCGTTGTTTTATTGACAATTTCTGCTTGTGCGATTACTTTTTCATGTAACAAACATTCATTGCGAAACATGATGTCAAACTCACTGACGCGAAAATGATTGAGAATATCGGCGGGGAGTGTGTCTAAAACCCATTGGAAATAAATCACATTATTGACGTGTTTATTCATGTCTAAATCATGCCAGTGAACGATAAATTCTGTCTGATAATCAATGCTTTGCAGTGATGGAATCTTATTTTTGGGGAAAGGGAGCGGCTCGCGTTCGGTGCAGAAACTTACACTTTCGCGAACAAAGTCTGGAATGGAGATGAGCTGCCTCTTGGCAAGGTCAAAAATAAGCCAACTACTTGTGGCAGTGCAGATGATGTGATTATTTTTATCATAAACCCTAAAATCTCGATAAGCATAATACTTGTCAAAAGAATGCCCGCACGTTTCTACGATAATTTCTTCTGCGCCGTTGGGGTATTCATTGATTTTCAGGTGCATACGCGACATTACCCAGCCCAAATTTTTGTCGAGTAGCACTTGCATAGGCAATCCTATCGCCTCTACATTGTGTATGGCGGTTTCTTGCAAAAGGTTTGCCAAGCAAGGAAGGGTGATTTTATGTCTGAAATCTATTTCGTTAGCCCTGATTTTAAATTTTTCTATTCCGAGTGGCATTTCTATTGGGTTATTAGGTTGATGAATGATGTGTTTTTGTGTTAAAAAGAAGTGAACTATCGCCAAAGCTCAGAAAACGATAATTGTTTAGTAATGCCTGCTCATAGATATTTTGCCAATGCTCGCCCACGAAAGCCGCAATTAGTAAAATAAGTGTAGTGCTTGGCAGGTGAAAGTTAGTGATGAGTGCGTCGCAGACTTGAAATGGATAGCTGGGAAGAATCATGATTTCCGTTTTTCCAGTGATGGTCTGTAATTGATTCTTTTTCATATAGTTAAGCACCTCTTTGAAAGCCTCTTTTCTACTTGGGAGAAGGTCTGGGGCATAGCGATAGGGCATCAATTTCTGAATTTGGAAGGGCGCATCGGGGATAGTAATTAGCTTAACTCCGTACCAGTACAGGCTCTCCAATGTCCGCATGGCAGTCGTCCCAACGGCAACAATTTTTTCGCTATCTATCAGATTTTCAATATTTTGCTTGCTCACTACCATTTGCTCGGCGTGCATGGGGTGGTCAGTGATTTTTTCATGGCGAATGGGCTGAAATGTTCCCCCTGCCACGTGTAGCGTCAAGTAATCTAACTTTACGCCCTGCTTTTGTAGCTTGTCCAATACATCATCTGTGAAATGCAGCCCAGCAGTAGGCGCAGCAACAGCACCTTCATTTTTGGCATAAATAGTCTGATAATCAGCCTTATCACTTTCCTCAGCTTCGCGTTTGAGGTAAGGCGGAAGCGGTATTTCTCCCACCAAAACGAGCAATTCGGAAAAAGAAATTAATGGATTATTCCACTCAAAATCAACGGTTTGGAGTTCGTAGTCAAGTAGTGTAGCTTTCAAAACAGTTAGCTCTTGCCCTATTTCTACCGTTCGCACCAGAGAATTGCCTTGCTTTATTTTTTTTAAATTGCCAATCGCGCACGCCCACGTACATTTTTGGGTGCTAATCATGGCAGAATGTACCTCAGCAGGGGTGATGGGGTGTAACAAAAAAATCTCGATAACCGCGCCTGTCTCCTTCTGAAAATACATACGCGCAGGAATCACCTTGGTATCATTAAAAAACAAGGTATCATTTTCAGTCAAAAAGAGAGGGAGGTTTTTGAACTGAGTATGCGTAATTTGCTCATTTTGAAAGACTAATAGCTTAGACTCGTCGCGTTTTTCCAAGGGAAACTTGGCGATACGGTCTTCGGGGAGTTTGTAGGTATAATCTTGAAGGTTTATCTCGTCAATTCGCATTTTATTTTTATTTGGGACAAAGATACTCAAATAGGCAAAAAAACGACAAGTTTGCCATCTGTAAATTTCATTTTTTCATGTACCTTTGAAGAAAAATTATTGTTTAACATTTATGTCCTTATTCCAAATCGTTATTGCTTATTTTGCAGGCTTGCTTATTTCCTTGATTTTCTTTTATTTGATAGGAAAAGGGATACGATTTTGGTGGTATAAGACATTCTCTTTCAATTACTTATTTGCAGATATATTTTTTAGTCTGTTGGTTGGGCTGGTAGCAGTCGTATTTTCGTATGCTATTATTTGTACGCAAGGAATTACGATACAGTGGCTTTTTTTGCTCCTTGCGTTTTTCTTTTGGTGGGAAAGGAAACAAGATTTGGAACGTCTGAAAACTGAAAAACCAAAACAGCTTGCTCTCAAACCTCTACTTCCCAGCCTGATTGCTCTTTTTGCAGGCGTTGTTTTTTGTTTTGGCTGGGAAGCCTTTTTTTTCTTAAAAACAGGTGATTTTCCATTTCATCTGCCTTTTGTTGATACACCTTTTTACAGCAAAGTAGCTCATTTTCTTTCTGTTACGGGCAGTGAAAATACAGCAAATATGGAAAGGTGGTTTGAAGGCAAGCCATCGAATGGCATTGCCTTGTATCATTATTTTGAGCTTTGGCTTAATAATTTCATTGTCAATGGCTTAGGCTTGCTCGATATGCCTACTTACATTTTGGTCATTCAGCCTTTATTTTACTTTGTAGGATTGGTGGGGATTTTGGCTTTACTGGAACGCAAATCAACTTTCGGTTTTCTGCATTTATTTTGGGCTATTTTATTGCTGTTTACCAGTGTCGTTTTCTTTGATTTTTATCCAAAAATGGAGAAACTACAATACATTGACATTATTTTCTTCAATTTTTTAGGGCATCTTTCCAAAAAAACAGGCACTTATTATGTTTGTATGCTTGCTTTTGCACTACTTTTTGAGCAAAAAAAATATACGCAAGCATTTTACACACTTTTTTGCTTGCCCATAATGACTGTTACGATGCTTCCTGCCGTCATTGGTGGAACGTGGCTTTTTCTCATACTTTCGTTTTTCTTTCGTTTCTTACCTGCCCAACCTCTTAAAAAAATAGGCATTTCAAGTATTTTATTTTTTGTTACTTACCTGTTTTTGTATCAAATAATGAAGGATAAAGAAGCAGTTTTCACACTTAATCATTCATTTTCAAGCCTTTCACCATTTGGGTTAAGTGATTTGTTTACCAAAATCAAGTTGGCTGTGGGAACATTAGCTCAAGTTTTTTTGCTTTTCTTGCCTTATTTATTACTTGTTTTGGCAGGTAAATTTATTCATTCTATTACCTTTTCGGCAGGTGATGGAAAAAGCGAAGTCAGAAAACAAACTTGGAAATTGATGTATGATAATCACAAAGGAATTGTCATTGCATTTGTATCTATTTTGGTGGCTGGCATAGTTACATGGGCTTTATTTTTTACCATGCGTGATGGATTTCAGCTATTTTCTGGGACTTTGAGCGCGATAAGTGTGCTAATGATGGTTTTAATTGTCCAATATATAGATATTTTTTCTTTTTCACTTGCCCCTCCCCTCCCCTCTCCTACTGGCAGAAAAAATTTATCCCAAATAAGCATATTACTCCTCAATTTACTACTCATTTCCTTGCTTTCTTATAACCTTTGGGGACAGATAAAAAGGCAGAAACATCAATACAATAATTCAAACAACTATTTTACTCGCGGCAACCCACACAGTACAAATTACTTAAAAAAAATACAAGAAAAAGTTGATAATGAACAAATTAAAGGCTTTGGTGGCTGCCTCATGGACAACGAATTACTTGAAAAATCATTTTATCCTTATCAAGTTTCTCTTCATTTTATCAAACTTGGTGATTATTTGTATCTGATGACTAATCAAGCATTTGTGGTTTCTATGCACGACCTAAACAAAGAGGATTTGGAAAACTCCAAAGTTGCTGTAACGCAGGCTCTTCCTTTTTATCAGTTTGCCGCGCAACAAAAAAAGGCAGGAACTTTTCAAAATATTCCCCAAAGTCAAGTAGATTTTATTCAAAAATATAAACTCAGATTTTTGATTTTATCAAATAAATATGTCTTAGATGCTGTCTTTGAACCACTTATCCAAGAAACAATTACAGATGAAAGTTCGGGCGAAAGGTTTATTGTCTTGAAGAAAATATAAGACTCCTCAAACCTTAAACTTTAAAACTTTAAAACTTAAAATTTGAACCTTGAACCTTGAACCTTGAACCTTGAACCTTGAACCTTAAACCTTAAACTTTAAAATCTTGAATCAACTCATAGAATGTATCCCTAACTTTTCCGAAGGGAGAAATCAGCAAGTGATTGAGCAAATTGCTAACGCAATTCAGGCAGTACAAGGCATCACCCTCTTGGAAATAGACTCTAATGAAGACGCAAACCGCACTGTCATCACCTTTGCGGGCGCACCAGCCGCAGTTTGTGAGGCGGCATTTCAGGGAATCCGCAAAGCAAGCGAACTGATAGACATGCACAAGCAAACAGGCGCACACCCGCGTATTGGCGCGACGGACGTTTGCCCATTCGTGCCTTTGCAGGGAATTAGCATGAAAGAAACTGTCATTTATGCTCACAAATTAGCAAAAAAAGTGGGCGAAACATTGGAAATTCCTGTGTATTGCTATGAAAACGCGGCATTGAAACCCGAACGCAAAAGTTTGGCATTTATTCGCAAAGGAGAATATGAGGGGCTGAAAGAAAAAATGCAAAACGCCAATTTTGCCCCTGATTTTGGGGAAGCTGTTTTTAATGCAAAGGCTGGCGCAACCGTCATTGGCGCGAGGGAAATATTGATTGCCTATAATTTTAATTTGAATACTCAATCAGTAGAAATTGCCAAGAAAATCGCCGCAGAAGTCAGGGAATCAGGCAGTAGTCCAGACAAGCTAAAACACGTCAAAGCCATAGGTTGGTACATGGAAAGCTACCAAATCGCCCAAGTTTCCACCAACCTCACCCATTTCAGGGAAACGCCCTTGTATTTGGTTTTTGAAACTATCAGCAAAGTTGCAGAAAAATATGGCTCAAAGGTAACAGGCTCAGAATTAGTAGGTTTGATTCCATTGAAAGCACTTGCTTTGCCGCCTTCCTCGCCGTTGTCTGTGTCCTCACTGACAAGCACAGATTTGCAAACAGCAATCCATTATTTCGGGTTAGACCAGCTTCGCCCCTTTGCCCCTGAAAAAAAAGTGATAGAATTGGTCTTGGGAATAGCACCCATCATTTGATGAATTTTATTTTTTTATTGAAATTTTAATACATATTTATTAACAAAATAAAATTGTGTATGTCAATTTTTTTGTATCTTTGTAGATGATACTTGAAAGAATCAAACTAAAATCAAACTATGCAAATAAACGCCACCATAACAGGATTACAATATAAAGTTTTGTTTGCCAACGAATTAGAAACAATCAAAAGTAAGGATTTTGACATCAACACTTGCCCAACTTCTTGCATTTATTCTGACAAAAAACTAAATTTTGCTATCTCAAAATGGGTTTCGCCTAAACGCACAAGGTCGTACCCTTACGAAAGAGTGTATAACACCTTGGCAAATGGCAAGAAAATAACAGTTATTCCTGTTGTGAAAGACGAAGGTTTTGATGGCGATAAAGATTTTATTCAATGGGATACGGTTTCTATGATGTCCTTACTTGATGTGTATGTAATTTTGGCATATTACGACAAAGCAGAAAAAAGTGAAAGATATGACAACAAAATCACAAATCAACAGTTTGATAATCAATATGTTTTAGACAAAATTCAAGAAATTTCAGCCTATCATAGTTCAGCCTTGCATTGGAATTTGAAAGAATTGAAAGACAATTTTGCAGATATTATTGCAAAAGTAAAAATCAGTTATGCCAAAATTAGCAAGAAAACGAAAGTACAAATGCACAGCGAAAAAGGTATAGACGATTTTCAAGAAGCCATTAGTGGAAGCGCAAAGGAATTTATGGAGTTTTCAAGAGAAAAGGCAAAAGATGCACAAAGCAGAGAATTTGTAACCATACAACCCAAAGTTTTTTACCAAAAACAAATTCAAAGACACACAAAAAGAATTGGTTACGACTTTATTTGAAGAAGCAAAAACCAACAATTTTTTAGTAATTTTGAAAAAAGCATAAATTTTTATGATAAAAAGCCCACTACGATACCCTGGCGGAAAAAGTAAAGCAATAGAACAAATTTTGCCTTTAATTCCTCATTTTGAAGAATTTAGAGAGCCTTTTGTGGGTGGTGGTTCTGTATTTTTGACTTTAAAACAACTTTATCCTGATAGAAAATATTGGATAAACGACTTGTATTCAGCATTATACAAATTTTGGGAATATGCACAAAAAGATTTGCAAAGTATTGTTAATCAAGTGAATACTTGGAAAAAAGAATTCCAAAATGGGAAAGAACTACACAAATTTTTGGGCGAAAATATTAGTAATTTTGACGACTTGAAAAAGGCAAGTGCTTTTTTTGTTTTCAATAGAATTACATTTTCAGGAACAACTGAAGCAGGTGGATTTTCAGAACAAGCCTACCAAAAAAGGTTTACAGATACAAGTGTAGAAAGGCTAATGCTTTTAAAACAGGTTGTAAAAAATACAGAAATTACAAATTTAGACTATGCAGAAGTTGTAGAAATGGAAGGCGAAAATGTTTTTATTTTTCTTGACCCACCTTATTTTTCTGCAACAAAATCGGCATTGTATGGCAAAAATGGTAAATTACACAAAGGGTTTGACCACGAAAGATTTGCGGAAGTAATGAAAAATTGTAATCATAAATGGTTGATAACTTACGATAATTGCGACTATATTAAAGATTTATTTTCTTATGCTCATATTTCAGAGTGGAATTTGATGTATGGTATGCGTAATCAAACTGAAAACTCAAATCAATTAGGCAAGGAAATATTTATTGCAAATTTTGAAATTGACAACAAAAAAGTGGCGAAAAAAGAACAACTATCTCACAACACAGGCTTATCATTAAATGATAATAAAATTAACTGTGTGAGAGTAGCAATGACAATTTGGGAGTAAAATATTTAACAAGGAAATAAAAAAATGCAAGAGGTAATCTATAACGAAGACAGTATCAAGTCATTAGACTGGCGTGAGCATATCCGCCTGCGCCCAGGAATGTATATAGGCAAGCTCGGCGATGGCTCGGCATACGACGACGGAATCTATGTGCTGGTCAAGGAAATCATGGACAATAGCATTGACGAACACGCCATGGGCTACGGCAAACAAATTCGGATAGACATTCACGAGGGGCGCGTAACGGTGCGAGATTTTGGACGTGGGATTCCTTTGGGCAAGGTAATAGACTGTGTATCAAAGATTAACACAGGTGGAAAATACGATTCTAAGGCTTTCCAAAAATCCGTAGGCTTGAATGGTGTGGGTACAAAAGCGGTCAATGCGCTTTCCTCCTATTTCACCGTCCAGTCTTTCCGCGATGGCGAAACCAAAAAAGCAGAATTTCATTTTGGGAATCTTGTCCAAGACGATAAAATAGAAAAAACAAGCGAAAAAAACGGAACACTCATCATTTTTGAGCCTGACGAAGCCATTTTTAGAAATTATAGGTTCATTCCTGAGTTTCTCGAAGACCAGCTTTGGTATTATGCTTTTTTAAATTCTGGGCTGAAACTCTATTTTAACGGCAAGGAATATTATTCTGCCAAAGGCTTGGCGGACTTGCTGGGGCGCAAAACCAACGAGGAAAACCGCCGCTACCCCATTATTCACCTCAAAGGCGAGGACATTGAGGTCGCGATTACGCACACCGACCAATACGGCGAGGAATATTATTCTTTTGTAAACGGACAATACACCACGCAGGGCGGAACCCACTTGGCGGCGTTCAAAGAGGCATTAGTCAAGACTATACGCGAGTTTTACAACAAAAACTACGAGCCTGCTGACGTACGTATGAGCATCTCGGCGGCGGTAAGTGTGCGCGTCCAAGAGCCTGTGTTTGAGTCCCAAACCAAAACCAAATTAGGCTCACTTAACATTGCCATTGATGGGCAAACAGTTCGTTCGTTTGTAAATGATTTTTTGAAAAAGCAATTAGATGACTTTTTGCACAAAAATCCACAAACGGCAAAGGCACTGGAAGAACGTATCCAACGGTCTGAAAAAGAACGCAAAGACATTGCGGGGATTCAGAAACTGGCAAATGAAAAAGCAAAAAAGGCAAATCTCCACAACAAAAAACTTCGCGACTGCCGCGTGCATTACATTGATGCCAAAAATGATAAACGCTACGAAAGTACACTTTTTATTACCGAAGGCGATTCAGCAAGCGGGAGCATCACCAAGTCCAGAAATGTGGAAAGTCAAGCTGTATTCAGTTTGCGCGGCAAGCCCTTGAACTGCTTTGGTTTGACTAAAAAAGTGGTTTATGAAAATGATGAATTTAACCTCCTCCAACACGCGCTCGATATCGAGGACGGTTTGGAGAAATTGCGCTATAATCGAATCGTGCTGGCTACAGATGCCGACGTAGATGGAATGCACATCAGACTGCTGATGCTGACTTTTTTCTTGCAGTATTTCCCTGATATAGTTCGCAATGGGCATTTGTATATCCTTGAAACTCCGCTTTTTAGGGTGCGGAACAAGCAAAAAACGTTTTATTGTTATTCCGAAGAAGAAAAACAGCAAGCCATCAGAAAGTTAGGGCAAAAACCAGAAATCACGCGTTTCAAAGGCTTGGGCGAAATCTCCCCAGACGAGTTTGGCAAATTTATTGGGCAGGATATGCGCTTAGAGCCTGTACTGCTCCGCAAAGAAACGCACATTAGCAAGCTGCTTTCTTACTACATGGGCAAGAATACGCCTGAGCGTCAGCAGTTTATCATCGAGAATCTGCGCGTAGAGAAAGACATCATTGAGGGCGAGCAAGCAATAACGCCAATCTTACAAATGGCTGAGGTAGCTGCTTGATAGCAATTTTGACTCTTGGGGCTTTTAACGAACTTTAACTTGCGAAGGCTTCCCAAAAAATATTTTTTACGCTATTTTTGCTACATTTGAAGTCGGAAATAACAAAGAAGAAACATGAAAACACTCGTGTATTTGTGCCTCTTGCTCTGGACAGGAGGCAATATAGACATTGGTAAAATCGCTAAAATCAATCAGTTAAAAGAAGAAGCGACCAATGCCTACAAAAATAAAAACTTCAATGTGGCAATCAATCGCTACGAAGAATTGGTAAAGCTGGGCGTAAGCGAAGAGCCTGTTTTGCTCAATTTGGCGCACGCCTATTTTAATACCAAAGATACCACCAACGCTATCAAATCGTACAGCAGATTGCTCACTTCCAATGACAAGTATTCCAAATCAGTTGCTCATCAGCAAATTGGCGTTATCAAAGCAAATAATAAAAGCTACCAAGAAGCCTTAAAGTTTTTTAAGGAATCCATCAAAGCCATGCCCGAAAATGAGGAAGCAAGGCATAATTACGAATTGGTAAAAAAAATATTAGAGCAGCAAAAGAAACAGCAAGAACAACAAAATCAAAATAAAGACAACAAAGACAAGCAACAGCAGGAAAAGGAAAAACAAGAACAACAAGAAAAACAGCAAAAAGAACAGCAAAAGCAGGAACAAAAACAAAACGAACAAGGCGACAAAAAGGAAAACGCTGACAAAAAAGAGCAAGAGGGCAAGGACGACAAAAAAGAGGAAAAAAAGGAAGGACAAAAAGACGAGCAAAGTGAGAAGAAAGGAAAGGAAGAGGAAAAAGAAAGTAAGGAAAAGCGTTCTCAGCGTTTGCAACAAATGAACCTGACCGAAGACCAAGCCAAAACGATTCTCGACGCAATGAAAAATAATGAGGTGCAGTACCTCCAACAAAATAAAAAACGACCCACTAAAAAACCTGAAAAAGGGAAGCCTGATTGGTAAGCCAGCATGACTATCGAAGATTTACGTAAGGAAAAATTCATTCTTTTTGAGGCAATTAGCGGCTCGCGTGCCTACGGGACAAACCTCCCGCACAGCGATACAGATTTGCGTGGCGTTTTTATGATGCCCCAAAGCCAGCTCTACGGACTCACACAGATAGACCAAGTGCAGAACGACACGAATGACATTGTTTTTTACGAACTTCGCAGATTTATGGAAATGCTGGAGCAAAACAATCCAAACATCATGGAACTGCTCAATATTCCTGATGATTGTTTGGTATATAAAAACCCTGTTTTTGACCTCATCTTACACCAAAAAGAAAAATTTATTACTGCCAAATGTCAGTTTACTTTTGGCAATTATGCCGCCGAGCAGATAAAAAAAGCGCGAGGACTCAACAAAAAAATCGTCCAAACCTTTGAAAAAGAGCGCAAAACACCTTTTCATTTCTGCTTTGTGATAGACAAAAAAGGCTATGGAAGCCAGCCGCTCTCTGATTTTTTGACAGAAAATCACTATGCACAGGAAAAATGTGGCTTGGTCAAAATCTCCAATATGCGTGATATTTATGCTATTTTTTATGATGAAAAAGCGGCTTTTACCTATAAAGGCGTGATTCATTCACCAGAATCTACGGAACTTTCGCTGAGTTCAGTTCCCGAAGGCGAAAAACCAATCGCCACCCTATTCTATAATAAAGATGCCTACTCGATTTACTGTAAGGACTACAAGCAATATTGGGATTGGGTAGAAAAACGCAACCCAGACCGCTTCCAAGAAACTATGCTTCATGGAAAAGGTTATGACGGCAAGAACCTAATGCACTGCCACCGCCTACTCGATATGTGTTTGGAAATAGGAGAAGGCAAAGGTATCAAGGTGCGCCGCCCTAACCGCGACCAACTCCTCCAGATACGCATGGGTGAATATGATTACGACCAACTTATGGTAGAGGCAGAACAAAAAATAGCACAAATAGCGCAAGCCTACCAAGCAGGCACACTCCCAGACCACGTAGATAAAACGTTTGTAAATGATTTGCTTTTAGAAATGCGAAGTAAATTTTATACTTAGTTAGCTGCTATGTTTCGATAACCTTAGTTTTCAAGGCGACCCATTCGCTGTTGGGGAGTTGCCCCACCACAAAAACATCAATTTCTATTTCACCATGTTTGAATACCGCAATCTCTTGCAGTTCCTCTTGTAATAACTTTGCCAACTGCTGATATTTGCGTGCCACCACCAATTCTTCTTCTCCATGCCAATTTTCTTCTTTGATGGCATTTTTGAGAAACCGCAAGAGTTCTATTTTCTCTACTTTATGGGTATCAAAAGGCAATTTTTTCTTTATATCTTCCTCATTTTTACCCAGATACACCATCTCCCACGGATAATCAGACTCACTCATAAAAAGCAATTTGTCAGTCAGTGTTTGCAAGCGCGAGGTGTAAAGTTTGGTTGTGATGTCCATATTTTGATTGGCTTAAAATTAAAATAAAACAAATTTAAGAAGAAAAATTGCATAAATTTTTGGCAAAGTGAAAAAAGTATTTATTTTTGCTCTCGAAACAAACTACCATGAAATAATAAAACCTTATCTCTTGTTAGTTTATATTGAAAATCCTTAATAACGACAAAAATTATAGATTTATATTTTTGTTATTTAATTTTGTATCCGAACGCAAATTTTATGTAAATTTTATTGATTTTTTTTTAAAATTCAATTTATTGCGTACTTTTGTAATTGGATTTATTAATAAACTTAAAGAAAAAACACTTACAATCCATGAAAAAAGGTTTGAAAAATTTAGGCTTCTTAGTAGCAGTAGCTACAATTTGTGCTTTATCTTTTGGCAATGCACAAGCACAAGATGCGGCTAAACCTGAGAAAAAGACGAGCTTCCTTATCGGTGTGAAAGGTGGCTTGACTGTAAACAAATTTCAAGTTTCAAGCAGCGTTGCTGAAACTGAATATTATTCAGGTGGTCAGGCATTGGTATTTGGTCATTTAAACTTCAATAGCTGGGTTGGTACAGCACTCGAAGTTGGTTTCTCACAAAGTGGAACTGCTCGTTACAACTATCAATCTAATAGCGTGCCTACAGCAAATGCGCTTGTAGATTATCGTTTGAGCAATGTTCAGGCTAACTTATTGACTTATTTTAAGTTGCCTATCCTTTCTGTGTATGAGCCACGTGTATTCATTGGACCATCTATGGATGCCAATGTATATGCTACTGGTAATAGAGAAGGAACAACTTTTGGTAGCACAACCAAAACACGCACAGATGCAACTAATAGCTTTAAAGCTATGGATTGGGCTATGATTGTTGGTGCAGGTGTAGATTTTGACCTCAAATTCGCTACCTTGTTGTTGGACGTTCGCTACAGACATGGTATCACTGACATTAACAACGCAAGAGGTCTTGGTAGCAATGCTGACGTTCGTACAAGAGGCTGGGCTTTCAATGTAGGTCTTGGTTTCAAAATCGGTAAGTAATTAATTTACAAATACTTATATATAAACCTCAAAGTTTTAGAAACTTTGAGGTTTTTTATTTGTGGTAAATTACGTTTGTATTTCACGTGATAACACGTGAAACAGTGCAGAAAATCATTTTTCATGTGTTTTCACATGAAAAACGTAAGTCCTAATACAAAAAGTAGTGCGCTAAATAAATCTTTTGAAAGACTTATTTAGCGCACTATTTTGGTTCAAACTAATTTGGGTTATTCAGCCGTATAAGTTCCTAACTGTCCCAAAGAGTTCAGTTTGGTTGTTTTTTCTTTCATTTCGTAATAAGTAGTTTTGGCGTATTCGCTTCCATTGCCATTATCAGGGTTTTGCGACCTAATTTTCTTTACGCTGCGCGCCACTTCTCCATTATCTCGATTTCTGCCAATCGTATATTCTACCAAATCCCCGTCTGCTATTTCATTAAAATCTCCTTCTATTACATCTGAATAGTGGAAAAATAGGTTATCGGGGCGAGCAAAAATAAATCCATAGCCATTTTTGACGCTAACAACGGTGCTTTGGCGAGTTTTGCTGTCATTGTCTTTATTAATTTCGCTGTATTTGTTGTTACTGTGTGTATGGGTATCTTGGACAAAAATATTATTGATGATAGGGTCATTTCTTTTGGCGCGATTCTCTATGATTTCGTGCATAGGTACGGCGTAAGTAACTTCTTCGAGCAGGTCTTGGGAAGTGCGTGTAACCATTTCTTTGCCGCCGTCGGTGCGGTACTCAAAGTCCCAGCTGAGTACCATTACCCTCGTTCCCAGCGTATTGAGCTTACGTACCAAAGGGACATAATCCCCGTCTGAGGCTACCAGAACGACTACATTGTACTTTTTATACTGCGCTAACTCAAATGATTCTAAGGCAAGCCAAACGTCTATTCCTTTTTCCTCTAATTTACCGCCGCGTGTTTTGAGTGGTAAATAGTGCGTGATTACGCCTTCGGTCATCAGTACATCATCAAAAAGGCGGTCTGACAGTAATTTGCTGGGGTTGCTTGCTTCTGAAATGGTTAATCTTCCTCTGAAATAATGGGCATCTACTATCTGGCAAAATCTGATGTCGTTCCCTTCTTCTTGGGCAACTTTGCTTCTGATAAAATCGTGTAAACCTCCTATACTGATGCGTGCTTTCCGATTGTGTTCGTAGTTGTAATAATTGCTAACGTGTAAAAAATAATTTCCATCATAAAATACACCTATTCTCGTGAGTCTTTTATCTGCTTCTACCATGTCTTTAATTTAATTAAATTTGATTACTAAATTTTTTTTAAGCCAATTTTGTCGTTTTTCAGGTACATAAAATAGTTTTTGAAGGGAGTTTTCTAAAAAATCAAAAATAGAAAGATAGTGGTTCTGTTTATTTTTTTCAATAGATACAAAGCTATACAAGTATTTCAAATATTGCCAAAATGTAGCGCGTTTTTATGTGCTAACGAATCAACTGACCTGCACCGAAAGTTACAACAAACTGTAAGGTGCTGATTGCTAATTGTTTGAGGTAAGGGTCTATTTGCTGTGGGTCTTCGAACTTTCGCACTGCGCGAGCATTTATCAAGAAAAGCGGTAGCGTTATCAGGAAAAGAAGTTGGAAAAGGCTCTGATAATCCAATATTGTATAGATTATGCCCGCAGAGAAGCCCACAAAAAGCAATGTCCAATGATAAAAAACGGCTTTTTCCCTGCCGATTCTGACGGGAATAGACAGTTTGCCAGCCTTTTTATCTGACTGTATATCCCTGATATTGTTGATATTAAGTACGCCTGTCGCAAATAAGCCACAACTGAGCGCGGGTAAAAACAGCGCAGGGTAAATGCTTTGTGTATGCAAGAAATAACTGCCAGCTACGCCCACAAACCCAAAGAAAATTAAGACAGAAATATCGCCTAAGCCCGCATATCCATACGGTTTTTTGCCTGCGGTGTAGGTAATCGCAGCTATAATAGCCAAAATGCCCAAGCCCAAAAAAGTAAAAAACAAGGTCAGATTGTCCCTAAAAGCAAGCCAAATCAGCCCTACCCCTGCCACTAATGACAGCCCAATAAAAAGGTAAATCGCCTTTTTCATCGCTGCGGCGGTGATTACGCCTGACTGAACGGCGCGGGCGGGACCTACACGACCCTTGTGGTCTGCGCCATGCACCGAGTCGCCATAGTCATTTGCCAAGTTAGAAAGGACTTGTAAAAAAACAGTAGTGAGCATCGAAAGTATCAAAATAGAGGTTTTGAAACTTCCATTTGCGGCGGCTAAAAACGTCCCCATCAGGATACTTGACAGTGCCAAAGGCAGCGTTCGAAGCCTAAATGCGCTAATCCATATTTTCAAATTCATGTTTTTATTCATCTTTGTAATTAATCTCTATTTTGCTCGGTAATTTTTATTTCAATTTTTTCTAATTGTACTAATTGCCTGATTCCAATAAAACAAGGCATAATTAGCATATTTTACCTTTTTATTTAACAAATTGTAAGACGTTTCTGTGATTAAAAAATCTAAAATTTTCATCGTTTTATCATCAAACTTTCTCAAAGGCGAATAATCTTGGTATTGGATTCTGGCAACTACATAAGCTATCTTCCCTGCTATTTCAAATGCGTTTTCTTTGCGAAAAGGACGAATTGTCCAAGCACTAAACGCCTTAATACCTCTCCATAATTCTTCAGTATTAGGATTATCACGTTGTTTTTCGTCAAAACAGTGAATTACATCAACACACGTTTGCCAAATATCCCCAAGCACCTCGTCTGGAGTTTTCTCTAATTGACGATATGATAATTCTGTTTCTACATTTTTGTAAAAAGAAATTGCCACCATTTCAAAATCTTCTACCGCATCAAATAATTGTCCTAAATCAAACATTTGTTTAATAATCTCACTATGCTTACCCATTCCATAGCGAACCCCTGTGGTATTGGGTGCAAAAGCTGTCAATTTATCACCCATTATGGATTCAATCGTAGGTATATTTATTTTTATTAAAGGTTCAGTGGTAGCAATCCATTCTTTTGCCAAAGTAAATTCTTGGGTTTTAGGATAAGGATTTTCACCAAAAATAACATCTAATACTATCTTGTTATCATTGGGGCTATTGGCAAATTTAGGCTTAAAAAATACATGATAGTGTATTTTAGGAATACTTGTAATTTCTCTTTCATCAATTTCAAAATGTGTAAAACGAGAGTTTTGACAACTCTTTTCTAACACATTTTCTATTTCTGCTGGTGAAGATTTGGTAATAATATCGAGGTCTATAGAAAAGCGTTGCGGTATGTCTAATAACAAAATAAGGCTGGTGCCGCCTTTGAAAACAAAATCTAAGCCATTGATTTTCAATACTTCTGCTAATAAAAGCGCATGATTCATTTTTTCAGCAAAAGAGAATTTGTTTTTATCAGGACTAATCCCTTGTTTCTCTAAACTTGCTTTTATCCATTCTTCTGCAAAAGATTGTTCAGCTATCATATCAGTAAAGAATTGATTTCCATTTCAAAATTTTGGTACAAATAGCTTTTGAGTTGCTCTTCTTTTCTGCGCCTTTTGGCATAATTAAACATTGTTCTAAGATTAATATCATATTTTTTTAGGGCATTTTCAAAAATAATCTTTTGTTCCTGACCTTTATAAGCTATCAATAAAGCATCATCACAAAATAAATCTACTAATACTTTTTCAAGTTTGGGTAAAAAAATATTTTCATATTGTTTTTTAACAGGAGATTTAGTAATAATTTTACTAATGATAATTGGGTTTTTAGACTCAAAAATATAGCGTTCTATGATTGCCTCATCTGCTTTGCTGAGAAGTAAAAAAACGCTTGGATAATTCATATCGCGCAAAGCATAAAAAATAAATTCGGCTACGTCTTTTTCTACCTCCAAAAATATCAAATTTCGCATAGTCTGGTGAACAGTAAATTCATTAAGCCAATCACTTGACCAAATGCAATATTCTTTTAGTTCAAATTTGTGTAACACATTTTTGCAAATTTCTTGTAAAAATATGTCTATCTGAGGCGAAAAAATAATCTTATTGCTCACAAACTGATAGGTTTCTGTATCAATTGCTTTAATAATATTTGCTTTTTGCAAATCGTATAAATACCAAAAAAAATCTTGCTCAGAAGGGGGCATATTATTCGCATAAAATTCCCACAATACTTTTTTACCAAAAGCCTTATTTTCTCCTACGAACTGTTTTAATTTATCATTAGAAAAACTCATATTTTTTTTTGTAAATATAGGAATACTAATCATTAATTAGTGTCTTTTTTTGATTTTTTCCACCAAAATTAATTGTCATATACCTTTGAACTTATTTACATTTTTTTATCCTAATATTTCTCTTTAATCATCATTTTTACAAAAATAATACTTAAAAATCACTTAGCTTTGCAAAAGTAAAAAATAAAGAACATGAAAAAAATACTAATCCTATTGGTTGGTGTGGCATTCTTTGCCTGCCAAGATAAAAAAAGTACCGCCCTGATTTCAGGCAAAATTGCCAATCCTCAAAGCGGGAAAGCGATTTACTTGATGAAAATAGAAGGACAAAACCCCATAAAGCGCGACTCTGCCTTCACTGACGCACAGGGGAATTTCAGCATGAACCCCAGCATCACAGAGCCTGATTTTTACCTGCTTGACATCTATGGTGAGCAGAGAGAGCAAATCGTGGTTACGGGCAAGCCTTTTGCTGTAACTGCCGAAGGAAAGCTAAACGGCACAATACAATTTGCTGATTCTGAGGAGAATATAGTTTTGCAAGAGTTTCAGGGGCTACGCAAAGGCTATGCTGAAAAGCTGGGCGAGTTACAGCAAAGCGCAGTAAGCGCACCCGACCAGGCAACACAGAAAAAATTTAGCGACCAGTACGATTCTATGGTGGTACTTTACTTGGCTCAGTACAAAACCGTACTCAAAAAAGCAGAAAATTCCTATGCTTCTATTGGTATGCTGGGCGATTTAGACCCTGACAAAGACATGGAAACGTTGGTGAAAATCTATGACAATTTAAAGGCGGCTTATCCTGAAAACGGCAAGGTCAAATCGCTGGGAGATGAGGTAAGCAAACTCAAGAAAACAGCCATTGGGCAGTCTGCACCCACTATCGAGTACAAAGATGAAACGGGAAATGCCGTTTCTTTGGCGAGCTTTAAGGGCAAATATGTTCTCTTGGATTTCTGGGCTTCGTGGTGCAAGCCCTGCCGTATGGAAAATCCGAATGTGGTCAAAATGTATAGCAAATTCAAAAGCAAGGGATTCGAGATTTTGAGTATTTCGCTTGACCAAGATGCAAACGCATGGAAAAAAGCAATCCAAGATGACGGACTGGTTTGGCAACACGTTACGGATTTGACCTATAGCCAGCAGACGCTCGCCACCGCGTATAACGTACAGGCAATTCCGATGACTTACCTCTTAGACCAAAACGGTGTGATTATCGCTAAGAACCTCAGAGGCAAATCATTAGAAGATAAACTGGCAGAACTTTTACCGCTATAATCTGACCCTAATCGTATGTTACAAACTTCCACGTTTGATTTCTTGACAGCCTTGAAAGCAAACAATAACCGCGAATGGTTTGCCGAACACAAAGCAGATTACGAACAAGCCAAAACGGATTTTGAAGGCTTCATAGCCAATTTATTGCCCGAATTGATAGTTTTGGACGAGAAATTTGCTCATCTGAAAGCCAAAGAAACTATTTTTCGCATTTATCGCGATGTACGTTTCTCGAAGGAAAAAACGCCATTTAAACCACATTTTAGCGCATATTTTTGCAAGGGTGGCAAAGGTTCGGAACTGGCGGGCTATTATTTCCATTTCGAGCCTGCGATAGATAGTTTTTTTGTAGCAGGAGGCTCGTATATGCCGCCGTCCGATTTGCTCAAAAAGATTCGTCAGGAAATAGACTACAATGCAAGTGGCTTTTTGCAAATTATTGAAAATGAAAATTTTAAAAAACTTTTTGGTGAACTGGGAGGCGAAAAACTCAAAACTGTTCCCAAAGGTTATTCGGCAGATAATCCTGCGATTGAACTGCTAAAAATGAAAGGATTTATGGCAAGTCATTATTTTTCCAAAACGCAAGCCTTGTCCGAAAATTTTGATAAAGAAATAGTTAGCACATTCAAAGCCATGCAAGCTCTTGTCGATTTTCTCAATGAGGCAATGGAAGGGTAAAAAAATTTGGGTGGGCATTTTGTAGGCTTTGTTTGCAAAATGTCTGCCCAATCATCTGCTGAACTTGGAAATAAAAGCATCTTTGAACCCTTTTTTCTGGACGTATTCCATCAGTTCCAGTGCATCTTCGATGGTATAAACATTCCCAACGGTATATTTATAAGTCAAATCACCTTTTTTGTCTTCCGTTTTGATTTCATTAATTTTCATGTCCAGTTTTTTAAATTCGCCTTGATTGAGGGCAATCTTTTTGGGGGAAGCAAAAATCTGAATTTTATATACCACTTTTTCGTTTGTGGTGGTAGGATTTTTCATTTTGGGCGGATTCTTCGAATTGTAACTTACTAATTCTGCGTCTTTTGTGTTTTTTCCATTTTTACCTTTCTCATTTTTCTTTGCAATTTCTTTTTTGTCTTCTTCTTTTTCTTTGATGGAAAGTTTGTGTCCTGACTGCGAAAGAAAATCACGTATGCCTCTAAAAATCGCCGCCGCGACAATGTCCTGTCCATTTTCAGAATTGAGGAACAGTTCTTCTTGTTTGTGTGAAAGGAAACCAGTTTCTATCAGTACGCCAGGCATATTGGTATTTTGTAAAACGTACAAATTAAAACGACGGTCTTTGGAGTTAAAAAGCCCCTTGGAGTTGCGCTTGGCGCGAGTCGTAAATTCTTCGTCAAGGATTTGGGCTAATTTGGTGCTTTTGCGATAGGTAAAATCTTGTACGTGCATTTGCGTACCGAAAATGTGTTTTTTGTAGCTTGCGTTGCAGTGAATACTAATAAAATAATCGCCTTGTGCCTCGTTTGCTATGACTACGCGCTGTTCCAAACTGACAGTAACGTCGGTTTTACGCGTATAAATTAGCTCTACATTGTCATACTTTTCGTTTATTAACTCCCCTACTTTGAGGGCGATGTCCAGAGCAATGTCTTTTTCGTTTTTGAGCTTGTCGCTGCTTGCTTCGGTGCCAGGGTCTTTGCCACCATGCCCAGGGTCAATCACTACTTTGATAGTTTCTGCCTCATTATCAACCTTTTGGCTTACTTTCTTTTGCGCTTGCAAGGGTACAATGCACACACAAATGAGTAGCCAGCAAGTGGCAAAAAGCCCGCATACGTTTTTCCTTCTAAGCATTTCTCCTTTGATTTTTCATGGTACAAAATTAGGTTCTATTTGTAAAAAAATGAAAATTAATTCCAAAAAGTGGGAAAACAAGCTACTCCACAGTCGTTTATTTAAAATTGTCTATGGCTTTTCTGACACTGCCGTACTTGCCCAAAAGTTCGGACGCTTGCTCGTAGCTAATCGCAAGAGCCTCCATCACCATTTTCGTACCTCTATCTACCAGTTTGACGTTGGTGAGTAGCATATCTACCATTCTATTGCCTTTGACGCGCCCCAGCTGTACCATGACTGTTGTAGAAATCATGTTTAAGACCAATTTTTGTGCCGTACCTGATTTCATGCGCGTACTGCCTGTAACAAATTCTGCGCCTACCACCGCCTCGATGGGGAACTCGACCTCTGCTGCCAACTTGGTATCGGGGTTGCAGGTGATACAGCCCGTCAAAATGCCGTTTTTGCGCGCCTCGCGCACGCCACCTATCACGTAGGGCGTTCTGCCCGAAGCCGCAATGCCTATCAGCGTATCGTCCTGATTAATAGCGTGTTCCTGCAAATCTTTCCATGCTTGGTTTTCGTCATCTTCGGCAAACTCGACCGCTTTGCGAATCGCGCCATCTCCCCCAGCCATGATGCCCACCACCAAGCCATGCGGTACGCCATACGTGGGCGGACACTCGGAGGCATCTACCACGCCCAGCCTACCACTCGTACCCGCGCCAATGTAAAAAAGCCTGCCCCCACGTTGCATGCGAACTACAATCTCCCTGACCAAGCTCTCAATTTGTGGAATTGCCTTTTCTACTGCATAAGGCACTGTTTTGTCTTCCTTATTGATATTGTGCAGTAAGTCTGCCACTGACATTTTTTCTAAATCATCATAATAAGAACTCGCTTCTGTAACTGACATGATTGGGAAATTTTGAATGGTTTGAAACTTGAATTGGCAATTTATAAAAAACTTCGAAAAAAATCTTGTTTGATGACAACTTTTAAAAATATATTGCGTTAATTTGATTGTGATATAATATTAAAATGATATTATTTTAAAACTTAACTTCATAAAAAAAATGAAAACAGAAAAAGAGGTGAAACCAATGTCAGGTTATCCAATATTACTTTTAGCACTTATTATCTTAGGCTTAGGCATATTGGGATTGGTTACAAAAAATGTGGTTCTTATAGCCATCAGTGCGATAACCTTGTTTGCCGTATTGATTGCCTTGTGTGGTTTATTTTTTATCAGTCCGAATCGAGCCATCGTGCTGACACTCTTTGGTGAATACAAGGGAACGGTCAAAGAAAATGGTTTTTATTGGGTAAATCCATTTTTAACCAAAAAACCCATTACACTTCGTGCCAAAAACTTTGATAGTACGCAAATCAAGGTCAATGACAAGCTGGGTAATCCGATTATGATTGGGGCAATCGTGGTCTGGCGCGTGCAGGATACGTACAAAGCCTCTTTTCAGGTCGATAACTTTGAGAATTTCGTGCAGGTGCAGACCGAAGCGGCTATCAGACATCTCGCAGGGGTGTATCCTTATGACAACATCGAGGAGTGGGAGCATGAAGTTACCTTGCGCTCAGGCGTAACGGAGGTAAACCATGCCCTCGAAAAAGAGGTAGAAGAACGCCTGAAAATGGCTGGTATTGAGGTGATTGAGGCGCGCATTAGCCACTTGGCGTATGCTCAGGAAATTGCGGGGGCTATGCTCAAACGCCAGCAGGCAATGGCTATCATTGCGGCTCGCCAAAAAATAGTAGAAGGCGCAGTGAGCATGGTAGAAATGGCTATTCGAGAACTCTCCAAAAAAGAGGTCGTTCACCTCGACGAGGAGCGCAAAGCGGCAATGGTCAGCAACTTGATGGTGGTGCTTTGCTCTGACAAAGATACCAGCCCTGTTATCAATACAGGTTCCATCTACTAAATAACTTTGTCAATATCAAGACTTTGGCAGTGGTTTAAATCCCTGCCAATAGTTTTTTAAATTTTCAAAATTATGGCAAAGAAAAAATCTTTTGCACTGCGAATAGACGAAGACCTCATGGAAGCCATCGAGCAGTGGGCGGCAGATGAGTTCCGCAGTGCCAACGGGCAGATAGAGTGGATGCTTTATCAAGCCCTCAAAAATGCAGGAAGACTGAAAAAAAAGATGAATGAGCCTGAAAATGAGCAAGAAACAGTAGTAACTGCAAGTAATGATGATTAGCTTCATTTGAAAAGTAGATGATTTGGCAGGGACTTGCCTAAAAGTTTGGGCGAGTTTCCCAAATCATGTTTTCGTATGCCTCTTTTTATTTGATGTCCAGCAAAGCATAATTGCTGTGTGCGGTCATCAAAAAAATAATTTATAAAATTTTATTTCAAACAAAAATTACGCATTTTATCTTATGAAAACCACATTTTTTATTGTCATTTTTACTTTAATCATTGGGTTTGTAGTGGGCAATTTATTGGCACAAGAGGTGATAAAAAATCAAGAAATCGTTAAAGCTGGCAAAACAGAAGGTACTTTGCTCGTTCCGCAAGCCCCCAAAGCGATTCCTGTGGTTATCATCATCGCGGGTTCGGGACCAACTGACCGCGACGGGAATAGTATTGCAGGTGTTTCTGCCCAGCCTTACAAACTCTTGGCAGAAGATTTGGCAAAAAATAATATTGCTTCCTTGCGCTACGACAAGCGCGGCGTGGGCAAAAGCATTATTGAGGGCATGAAAGAGGATAGCTTGCGCTTTGACCACTACATCACTGACGCGGTGGATTGGATAGAATTTTTGAGTAAAGACAAACGTTTTTCCAGCATCATCATTTTAGGGCATAGCGAAGGCTCGCTGATTGGTATGATTGCCGCACAAAACCCCAAAGTAAGCAAATATATCTCTTTGGCGGGCGCGGGGAGGCGCATAGACGAAATCATTGTTCAGCAACTCAAAGACCAAAAACAGCCTGAAAACATCGTTACTGACATCTCAGGTTTATTTGCACAACTCAAAGAAGGCAAATTAATTGAGAAACCTAATCCACTGTATTTCAGCTTATTCCGCCCAAGCGTGCAGCCTTATATGATTTCTTGGCTCAAATACAATCCTGCTGATGAAATCAAAAAACTGACCAAACCTGTATTGCTGATTCAAGGAACGACAGATATTCAAGTAACTGAAAATGAAGCACTTTTATTAAAAAATGCCAACTCCAAAGCCAGCTATTTGTTAATCCAACAAATGAATCACGTGTTAAAAACAAGTACGGCAGACAGAGCAGAAAATATCGCCACTTACTCCAAAACAGATTTGCCTTTGGCGGAAGGACTGGTAAGCGGAATAGTGAAGTTCATCAAGTAAGTAATTCAATTTTTTTAACGTTTCTAAACTCCGTTAGGAGTTTAATGTTGGTAGCAATAATAATTGTGGTAATTTCCCCAAACTCCGTTAGGAGTTTCATAATCACGTTTTTATGCAACTCCCCAATGGAATTGCCTAACAGAGTAGGAATTTTTTGGAGAATCATAGCTGTTATCGCAACGGCGAACCGTCAATATTTAACACCTACGGTGTATTTTTGTCAATTATCTTATATCAAAAACAAACAAACGACTCAGCCAACTATCACTTTCCATTTGATGCCTTTGTGCAGTTCCAAGAAATCCAGTGTAGGTTGATAATTACTGCACATTTCCAGTGATTTTTCGAAGTGGCGATATGCCTTGTCCAGCATTTCTGCCTTGTAAAAACCTTGTGCCATATTAAAAAGAATAGCAGGGTGAGTTTCGTTCCTGAGCAAAAGTAAGCCGTAAAGTGCGTCCGCTTCCACGATTTTGCCGTCTTGTGCCAAGCGGTTAGCCTCTGTAAGTCCTTGATAGAGTTGGTTTACGCCTCTTGCCATCTTGTTTTTGAGCCTTACATTAAAGGGAATCCCCAGCAGGTAAACGCTATTTTTCCATGCTGTTTGTTCATGGTAGCGTTGGGCGCAAGTATCACAGCAATAATGTTCTTTGTAAGCCATTTTTCTCTGCTTGGGCAGGGCGTAGAAGTGAAATTCGGGATAGTGCTGCACGCGATTATAGTAATTACATTCGGGGCAAACCTTGTAATCCTCTGACTTGGGCATTAATTCTCGATGTTTGTCAAAAAGCACCTCACAATATTTGCAATAAACATAAGGCGTTTCTTTCCTATCTGTCAGGTCTATGACTGCCTCACAATCAGGACATTGGGCTACTCGGAACTGGTAGCCCCTGCCTTCTGCCACCAACTGTTTTTTTCGCATCAATGACGAAAAAGCGGTTCGGTGCTGGTCTATGGCACTTTTGGCATCTGCGGCTAAATCATCACCCACCTCAATCACGATGCTGGACGTATTGGGGAGTATATTTTCAGAAATATGCTTGTGTAGGGTCAGGTAGGGTTTGAGAATCATGGCAATCTGATTTCCGTAACGC
The DNA here is from genome assembly GCA_013298985.1 of Cytophagales bacterium. Taxonomy (GTDB): domain Bacteria; phylum Bacteroidota; class Bacteroidia; order Cytophagales; family Thermoflexibacteraceae; genus Thermoflexibacter. The sequence goes on along the minus strand of JAAFJS010000030.1, from coordinate 4,853 downwards.
ACGACCTCATGCAGGTCTGCAATCGCGATGGAATCCTCCCCCAAGCGAATCCCGATTCCATCATCAATGCGCGCCTGATGGTAAAAAAAAGAAGTTGGTTTGCCTTTTTCGTTAATATAGCGAAACCTAAAACTAAGATAAGATGAGGGCATATATCTATGAGTTCGTTATTGTGATTTGATTTTTATTCGCTAATTTTAAATTTAAAACTATTAAATTTTGAATTTAAAATGAGGTAACTCGTTTTAATTCACGAATTTGCATTATATTTTCTGAAAATTCAAATTGGAGTGAGCAAAGCTGATAAACTTTTTTTAAAAGACGTTTTTATTATCACCATTAATGCCTTTGGAGGTCCACAGGCACACCTTGTGCTGTTTTTTCATTATTTGGTCGAAAAAAGGAAATATCTCAGCGCAACAGAGCTTACCGAACTGATAGCACTTTGCCAAATGTTACCAGGACCTTCTTCTACGCAAACCTTGCTGGCGATTGCCTACAAAAGAAATGGGTTTCAGTTAGCCATGCTTACTTTGCTGATTTGGATGCTGCCCGCCTTTTTGATAGTAACCAGCATTGCACTACTGATGGTGCGCTTAGAAGACGCAATTGACATCAGTAATATCCTGAATTTCACACAGTTCATTCAGCCAATGGCGGTAGGATTTGTAGGGTATGCCGCCATCAAAATCACTCAAAAATTAGTCAATACCAAGACAGGCATATTCTTGATGCTCATGGCTGCTGCGGTAACTTTCTTTTTCAGAAGCCCTTGGGCATTTCCTGCGGTCATCTTGGCAGGTGGGCTGACCTCTGCCCTCAAATACGAAAAACAAGAAAAATTAGAAAAGCAAAAATTTGTAGTGAGTTGGCGGTATTTTATTGTCTATGCCGTTGTTTTTCTGACCGTTGCCTCTATTGGCTTGCTTACCAAATCGTTGGAAATCTCCTTACCTATTCGTTTGTTTGAAAATTTTTATCGCAACGGCAGCCTTGTTTTTGGAGGTGGTCAGGTGCTTGTCCCTGCCCTTTACAATGAGTTTGTTGAGTTCAAAAAATACCTCAGTTCCGAAGAATTTTTATCAGGCTATGCGCTTGTGCAGGCGATTCCAGGTCCTGTTTTTGCGTTTAGTGGCTACGTAGGTGGGCTTGCAATGCGTCATTTTGGCGACTTCGGCATTATTTTGGGCAGTATCGTTGCCTCTGCGGGCATTTACCTCCCTGGCGCATTTATCTTGTTTTTTGTCTTAAAATTTTGGGAACAACTCAAACTTTATCGCCCCGTACGCGCCTCACTGGAAGGCATCAACGCTGCCAGCGCGGGCATGGTGGTTGCGGCGGCTTTTGTGATTTCTGAACCAATCCAAATGAACCTAATGAATATCAGCACCATTTTAGTTACTTTTTTATTGCTGATGTTTACCAAAATTCCTCCACCTATCCTTGTTTTGGCGGGCATTGCAGGTGGGATTTTGTTTTCTTACGCAAACTAAACTATTTTGTTTTTTGAAAAAAATCTAATGCCTCTATACATTTTTTCAAACTTTCGCGCCAATGCGGAATCTGCACCCCAAAAGAGCTTTTGATTTTACTTTTGTCAAGCACACTGTACGCAGGGCGCGCGGCAGGCGTGGGATATTCACTGGATTTGATGGGTTTCAAGGCTATTTTCACGTTTTTCATTTCAAAAATCGCATGGGCAAAGTCATACCAACTCGCTACGCCCTCGTTACTGTAATGATAAACGCCAAATAAAGTTTCATTTTTTGTGCTTACTTTCAGAAAATCAATAATTTGCAAAATGGTCTGAGCCAAATCCTCGGCATACGTTGGTGTGCCTATTTGGTCAGCCACTACGCTAATACTTGACTTGGTTTCAGCAAGGCGAAGCATGGTTTTGAGGAAATTATGCCCAAAAGTAGCGTAAAGCCAAGCAGTTCGAAGAACAATAGTTTGTGGATTCTCCTGAAAAGCGATTTGCTCACCTGCCAGCTTGGTGATTCCGTAAACGCTGGTGGGAGAAGTCATATCATTCTCACTGTAAGGCAGATAGCTCTTGCCATCAAAAACATAATCCGTAGAAACATGAATAAAAACTGCATTTTGGCGATGGCACTGCTCGGCAAGAAGTCTAACCGCTTCTACATTAATAAGTTGCGCCTTTTCTTGGTCGGTTTCGGCTTTATCTACGGCAGTATACGCGGCAGCATTGATGCAAAAATCAAATTGGTTTTGCTCAAAAAAAGCCCTGACTGTGGCACTGTCCGTAATATTGAGTTCCTCGATGTCTGTGAAGGTAAAAATCGTGCTTGGTGGTGCAGAAATAGCTAATTTTCTTAGCTCACTTCCTAACTGTCCGTTTGCGCCAGTGATTAAAATATTCATACAACTAAGCTAAATTGATGCGTTTTTAATATGTATTTCCTACTATTCGGTGAATCACCTCGTCTAATTCTCTGGCAGAAAGTTTGAGTTTGGCAAGAACTTCTATATTAAAGCTATCAGCAGGGTCTTCTTGGTTAAAAAGTGCGACTAAACCCAAAATATTAGCCAACGGTCTTCGGATTTCATGGGAATTTACACGCGCAATCTCAGCCAACTGCTCATTTTTTCGTTTTAACTCATTGATAAAGTGTACTTTGTCCGTAATATCTTGGGCAAAGCCTAAAATCTTGGTGGCACTACCGTAATTATCTCTTTCAAAAACCATTTCCTTTGTTTCAAACCACCTATAATTGCCATTTCTATGCCTAATTCGATACGAAAAAATATTTAACTCATTGTCCCTCATTGCCATAGAGTGTTTGATATTGGCGGCAACATCGGGAAAATCTTCTGTATGGTAAAGTCCCATCGAGAAATTGGGCTGATTGATAAACTCTTGGTCGCTGTATCCCAACAAGTTACGAACTTCTCTACTCATGTATTCCATGCCCAGCGTTTCGACTGACATGATGTAGATAATCACAGAAATATTGTTGGTTATTTTTTCCAACAGCTCATATTTGTCTTGTAAGGGAAGTAAATTTTCATTCTTTATCATAATTTCATCATTTAATATGGAATGCTGAAAATGGTCTTTTTATTATATTTTCAACCATAAATGTTTTGTAACTCACGTGTATTTCAGCGATTTTGATGATGTTTTTACCTTTGCAAAATTAGTGAATTTTTTTTATTCATAAAACTACGATAATTCTTAGCACAATAATCGTAAAAATGGATTGGATTTCCCAACTATCAGTGCATATTTCTATCATTTCTGTACTTTTTTGTTATATTTAAAATAATTCTTGCTTTTTTTAATGCAAATGACCTTCAAAAACTGAAATTGATAATAATTAAAAAAACTATTGGCGTGATTTTAAGTCATTACCAAAACATCTAAGGTAAGTTATTTTTTTGATTATCAAATTATTATAATGAAGAAATTAAAAACGCGGCAGGCAAGATATTATTTTGATAGGAAGGTGTTTTTACGAATATTCCTTGCTTATTGAAAACTTCGAAAAGAAATCAACAAACAAGGAATATATAGTAGTTTTTATTTTTATGCCATTGCTTCTTTGACCCTTTGCGCGGCATCTTTGAGCAGGATAGCAGGCGTGATTTTCAAGCCTGACTCACCCAAGATTTTTGCGCCTTCTTCTGCATTTGTGCCTTGTAAGCGCACGATGATGGGAACTTTGATGTCGCCAATTTTTTTATACGCCTCTACCACGCCGTTTGCCACCCTGTCGCAACGCACAATTCCACCAAAAATATTGATTAGAATCGCTTTTACGTTAGGGTCTTTGAGGATAATTCGGAAACCAGCCTCTACGGTTTGAGCATTTGCGCCACCGCCTACGTCGAGGAAGTTAGCAGGTTCGCCGCCAGAAAGTTTGATAATATCCATTGTAGCCATTGCCAAGCCCGCACCGTTCACCATACAGCCCACATTTCCGTCCAGCTTCACGTAGTTCAGCCCTGATGCAGAGGCTTCGACCTCCAAGGGGTCTTCCTCTGCCAAGTCGCGCATATCTGCGAGTTCTTTGTGGCGGAAGAGGGCATTGTCGTCTAAGTTTACTTTGGCATCTACGGCAAGTATCTTATTATCAGAGGTTTTGAGTACAGGATTGATTTCGAAAAGCGAAGCATCAATGCTATCATAAGCCTTGTAGAGTGCGAAAAGAAATTTGACCATTTCTTTGAAAGCGTTACCCTCTAAGCCAAAAGCAAAAGCGATTTTGCGGGCTTGGAAGGGTTGTAAGCCTACACTTGGGTCAATCCATTCTTTCATAATCTTTTCAGGCGTTTCATGGGCAACTTTCTCGATGTCCATGCCGCCTTCGGTGCTGGCAATGATGACGTTACAGCCTTTGGCGCGGTCAAGCATGATACTGAGATAGTATTCTTTTGGCTCGGCTTCGCCTGGGTAATATACGTCTTGGGCAACCAAAATTTTGTGAACTTTTTTGCCTTCTGCGCCTGTCTGTGGCGTTACTAACTGCATTCCTAAGATTTGCTTGGAAAGTTCGTCGACTTGGTCGTAGCTTTTGGCGAGCTTGATACCGCCGCCTTTGCCTCTGCCGCCTGCATGGATTTGTGCCTTGATAACGAACCACTTAGTACCTGTTTCTGCGTTGAGCTGGCGAGCCGCCTCTACTGCCGCCTGCGGAGTAGTTGCTACTACGCCCTCTTGTATCCTCACGCCATAGCTTTTCAGAATTTCTTTTGCCTGATATTCGTGAATATTCATTTTTTGGAATTATAAATTAGTAATTATAAATGATGAATCGGGAACTGTAAAATTAGCAATAAATAATTGTATCGCAACAGCAAATCGTTCAAACTATTTCCAAACTGTTTTT
>JAAFJS010000003.1 GCA_013298985.1 Cytophagales bacterium | reverse complement strand
TCTCTACATTCGCGCTATAAGTAGTTATAAAGTTCCACGCCAATTCCATTGCGGCTTAAAAGGCATAGTTAAAGATAACCCCTCGCTTTAGCGGGGGGAGCTACTATAATAATTCATAGCACGAATGTACTGAGGGGGTTGGGGGAGGGGAAATTTTGAGTATCATACATTTGAAAGCACTACCAAATTTTAATCTCCTGCCAGTAATACTTTCCACGCAGTGATAGTTTCTTTTTTCTCCAAATAATATTGCGCTAATTTATGCAGTGCATTTTCTAACTCAATCGGCTGATTGTCAAATTGTTTGAGGATAGATTGGATTTCTATATTTTGTTTAAAATCTTCTATTTCAGCTTTGGTGGGCAATTTTTCCACATTGCCAAGCCGCCCTAAGTTATTGCCTGTCAAGATATTACTGCTTCTGATATTTGCGGGAATCGCATCAATGCCTATGCCTTTGGTTTGCAAGGGTTTAGGAATCTCAAAAAGCGATTCTCCCTGCGCGCGGCTGTACCAATCTCCACCCATGCGCGCTACGAGGTCTGCTTTGAAAGGACTAATTTTGCCGTTTTCATCAAAAATATCTTCTTTCAAGTGAATCAAAAGCACTTCGCAAATCACCAAATTTCCTGCGCCGCCTTGCTCGCCCAGCGAGATAATTTGGTTCACTTTACACTCCAACGCGGCGGGTGACTCAGCTACACGCGGCGGCTTGACCAGCACCGAAGCCTCTTGGGTTAGCCCAGCCTTGACAAACTCATTGATGCCTTTTTCATATTCGGTACTTGCCAAAGAAGTTTGCTCTACCATGCTGAAACTCACCATATTAATGACTACTTCGGGAACTTCGAGTACATTTTCTAAGGAGTGTTTGGTCGAGCCGTCCCTGACCCTACGCGAGGGAGAAAAAATCACGATAGGCGGCTGGGTGCTGAATAAATTGAAAAAGCTAAATGGACTCAAATTGACTCTGCCCTCTCTGTCAATGGTGCTTGCAAAGGCGATAGGGCGCGGCGCAATGACGTTTTGCAGGTAATTTTGCAGGACAGGCGCGCTTATTTCTGTGGGGCTAATGGTTTTCCAAGTCATGGGGTTATTTTGATTTGTTGTGTTTTTTGTTTTTTATCTCTGTCATTCATTTTTATTACTTCTAAACTATTGATGACATTTTTAATAATCATAATAAAATTAAATCCTGCATAGGAAGTTGTAAAAAATCATTGATAATCAACATCTTATGAGTTTATTTTTTGAAGGCAAAACCTAAAAACACTCCCTTTTCCTTGCGTGCTTTCTACCCAAATTCGTCCATGGTTGCTTTCTAAAAATTCTTTGACCAAAAGCAAGCCCAGCCCAGAGCCTTTTTCGCCTTCGGTGCCGCGTTGGGTAAAAAGTGCATTGATAATAAAAAGTTTGTCGATGGTTTCTTGGCTCATGCCCATGCCCGAATCAGCTACACTAAACTCCATTTCGGTTTCAGTTTCCTTCCCTGTAACCACTATTTTCCCGCCCTGATGTGTGAATTTGAGGGCATTGCCCAGCAGATTTCGCAGCACCAATCTCACCTGCTCTTTGTCTGCATAGGCAATGGTATTTTGGGGGATTTGGTTGATAATCTCTATGTTTTTTCCACGCGCTATTTCACTAAAAAGTTGTTTTTTCTCTTCCACTATTGCGTACATATCTATTGCGGCGGGGGTAGTCGTAATACCGCGAAGCTGATTTTGCGACCATTGCAGTAAGTTATCTAAGGTCTGATAAACGGCATTGGTATTTGCTTTGAGGTTTTGGGTAAATAGGCGAAAAGAAGTGGCATTCATATCGTCGCTATCCATTATTTCCATCACCATTTTCAAGTTGGCAATCGGGCTACGGAGGTCATGCCCTATGATGGAAAATAGCTTGTCTTTGGAGTGATTGAGTGATGTAAGTTGCGTATTTTGTTTTTCCAACAATACTTCATGCTGACGCAATTTGTCATTTTGCTGGCTCATTTCTTCTGCCAACTGCTCAAGCTGGTCAGTACGCTGGCTCAGTAGTAGGTTTTTTGCCTCTATTTCCTGCTGATAACGCAAATGCTCCAAACGAAACATATTAAAACACAAAAATAAAATAAGGAATACAAACAACACGCGCATTAAAAAAGAATATTTGAAAACATACGCGTAATAGATGAGGTCTGTCTTTGCCACTATCAAAATGATGATGACATAGCAAATCACCACCAAAGAAAAAAACAAAATCAGCCATTTGATGTTGTCAAACATGATGAAAACAAAAGCCGCAATCACAAACATCAGGTTTTCATTCAAAAAAGGTTTTTCTGAAAATACACTAAAAGCAGTATAGGGAATAAGCAAAATCAGGATAGAAACGATACGCGCCCCAAGATACCACTGCCGATAGTTGAGGTAGGGAATACTCAACACCAGCGAGCAAAGAGTCAGGTTAGAAAAAGCAATAAAAAGTAAATTGTTTATTGCTCTCTCTTGTGTGTAGAAATTAACCACGACAAAAAAGCCAATGTAAAAGCATACAGCAAGGACAAAAATGAGGCTTAGTCCATTGAGAAGTCTGATTTTTTTTGCTTCTGCAAACGACAAATGCTCCGTAATACCAATATTAATGAACCGCCGCCAAGGGTTGAAAACAGACATTCTTGTTTGTGTTAAGTAAAAGTAAATATAAAGGTACTAAAAATTCTATTTTATTGAAAATAAGAATTTGATATTTTTAGGACTTACGCAAAAATTTGAAACTAATGAAATATACACTTAAAACGCCTTAAAATGTAAGTTTTGAAAACGAGCAAAACGAATTTTGCCTAATTTAGCAGGCACGATATTTTTTTGCTGTTTTTAGCCTCACTATAAGCAGTTAAAGTGTCTAAAAGAACCTCTGCGTAAGTCCTAATTTTATTTACAAAAGTACAGGAACGCGTTTAATAAAAGGACTTTGGCTAAATTTATGCGTTGAGAAAAATGATTATTTTTCACCCTGTTTATTTCAAATTATTTATTTTTTTCTAACTTAGCAGATTAAAGAATAGCTATGTTTTTTTGTCAAATGTTTTTTGAATGAATATTTATATCAAATTAACGTTGCTTTGTTTGTCATTGGTGCTTTTTACGGGGGCATCACTTTACTATGTGGCAAACGAAGAATCACAGCAGAAGCTCAAAGAGGAAATAGCCGCCAATATTGTTCAGCAGTGTAATTATACCATGAACAGTATTGACCGCTTTTTGTATGAACGCCTCCAAGACATTCACTTGATTGCGGGCGACCCTGTTTTTCAGGATACCGCAAGCACCAATGCTCAGATTAACCAACGCCTGCGCGAGCTAAAAAAGGTGAGTCCTGTGTATAGCAGTATTTCGTATTTTGATATGAATAGGGTGCGCTTGGCAGATACAGAAGGCAAGAATTTAGGCAAACAGCACGCCCTCATCAATTATTGGAACAAAATCAGCGAAGGCGAAGATGAGGTGATAGATATTTCGTATTCGGAATCATTAAATGTCAATGTTTTTCACTTTGCGAGTGTGGTCAAAGATGCAGATGGCGACAAAATGGGCGTAGTAGTAACGCGTATGCTCATCAATCGCTTTTACGAAATATTGCCAAACCTTTCCGAAAAAGACAATATCATTTCCAAAATGCAAATAGACTTACTGGATACTGACGGCGTGTTGCTCTACTCTAACTACAACCCCAACGGCATTTTGCGTGAAAAATATAATAAAGAATTGATTTTGGATTATTTGAAAAATGCCAAAAATAGCTATTACGAAGATGGTGATATTCTTTATTTTTTGGCACAAGACAAGGGTTATTTGAGCTATCGAGGGCAGGACTGGCTATTGATTTTCGAAGCACCCATGGACATTGTTTATACGCCACTGAGCAATCTGAGGAACAAACTGTTACAAAACGCGATTCCTATTTTTTTGGTGGCAATGGCGATAGGGCTTTTTATGGCGCATCGCGTAGCCAAGCCGATTGCTACCTTGATTCACTCAGTCAGGAATCTGGGCGAGGGCGACTTAGAGGCTGAAATTCAGGTAAATGCAGGAAGCGAAGTGGGCTTTCTCCAAAAAGAATTTAAGCGCATGGCTACCTCTTTGAAGGCAAAAATCAACGAACAAACCTTGCTCAATACCCAGCTCGACATGGCTTTCCACAAAATGGAACAGCAAAATAAAGACATCAAGGCGAGCATTACCTACGCCGAACGTATCCAAAGGGCGATGTTGCCCGATACGCAGGTGCTACAATATTATTTTACCGACCACAGCATTTTGTATTTGCCGCGCGACATAGTCAGTGGCGACTTTTATTGGTTTGACCAGATTCACTATGCAGGTAAAGATTATTTTGCGATTGCGGCGGCGGACTGCACTGGGCATGGCGTTCCTGGCGGATTTATGTCTATGCTGGGCAACAATTTGCTTACTTCGCTTATCACTTTTGGGAAAAATCTCAGCCCATCTATTGCGCTTGCCAAGCTAAACAAAGCAATCAAAAACGAACTGCACCAAGACAAGGAAAATAGTATCCAAGACGGTATGGAAATTTCTCTGGCAATTTTGGATTTGCAAGAGCAAAAACTCCATTTTGCGGGTGGAAATCGCCCTTTGTTCATTTTTAGGGACAAAGAAATGATTATTTTGGACGGGGCGAAGGTTACGATTGGTGGTGTGGCAAAGTTCGAGGTACAACGCAAACGCATGGCAGAACTCGAAGACCAAGTGATAGACCTCAAAGAAAATGACCTCATTTATTTTTTTAGCGACGGCTACAAAGACCAACTTGGCGGCGCATCTAACCAAAAATTTTCTGGAAAAGCCTTCCGAAAACTGCTCTATGATAACCGCGAAAAAAGTCTTGCAGAGCAGAAAGAAGCATTGCTGAGGACTTTTGCAGAGTGGAAAGGTGTAAATAAACAAACGGACGACATCTTGGTCATGGGGATTAGAGTTTGAAAAAGTTAAATTTTGCCGAACTTTGCATAAAGTTAAAGCAAAATTTTATAATTTTGAAGACCAAACAACGCATACATGATAATTTGAGCTATGAATGATAAATTATTTTTTTAATATTCATACATCAAGCATATTTTTTCTTCTTCACGAATCAGAACCCAGACAGTATCCATGATTTATTGTAACTCATTGCCCTCCAAACCATTTTTATTACTCTTTTTTCTCCTGTATGCGTGCTTATCTCTGCTCTCCCCTACCCTACTATCCGCCCAAGACCGCCAGCGCATAGAGTTCAAGGCAGAATATCATGCTGAAAAACATGACAAATTTCAGCTTGTTCCCCTCAAAGAGCAGGGCTTGCTGCTCATTGCCGAAAGTGAAAAACAAAATGGCAAATGGTTTTTTAGTATGTATGATACTTGTTTGAAAAAAATGAATGAAAAATCAATACAGGTCAATCCCAAACTTTTTTTTCAGGCAAAACACAAAGACGGTAATCATTTATACTTACTTTTTACCAAGTACAAAAGTGATGAATTTCAGGTAGTTGAGTTTAATACCATGACTTTTCAAACCCAACTGCACACGATTCGCGCATTAAAAAAATTTCATTTTACAGGCTTCCGCGTGATGAAAAATGCTTGCTTTGTGTCGGGGCTGATAGGGCAGGCGGCTCTCATTCTGCACTTTGACCTCTATGACAAAAAGACCAAAGTATTGCCCGCCTCGCTGACCAAAAATTTAGAAATAGACAGCATAGAAAAAGACTCTGTGAATCAGTTGGTTCACTTTTGTATCGTTAGCGATAAACCTCGCGACTATGACATTATGATTAAATCTTTTTCTATCAAAGGCGAGCTGACCGAAGAACTCAAAGTACGCACACAAAATGAAAACAAATTGATTTCGGGCAAGGTCAGTGCCTTAGAAAATGGCAAGAAAATAGCCATAGGTACGTATTCGGACGGCTCCTCTCCTCTTGCTGATGGAATTTATATTGCTGGTTTTCAGGCAGATAACTCGCAGGAATATATCCGATTTTATCCGTTTACCAATTTCAAAAACTTTTTTAGTTACCTGCCCGAAGAGGAACAAAAACGCATAGATAAGCTAAAAAGTAGGTTAAACGAAAAGCAAAAAACACTCAGAGGCAAAGATGTGCGCCTGCAATACCGCCTGCTCGTACACAGCCCTATTCAGCGCGCCAATGACATTTTATTGGTTGCGGAGGCATATTTTCCGCTTTACAAACATACGCCCAAGATAGACTGGCTGGGGCGCAGGGAAGGTGTTACCTCTGAGATTGTGTTTGAGGGCTACCAGCACACCCACGCCGTCGTGATGAGTTTTGATGAAAAAGGGAAAATGCAGTGGGACAATGTGTTTAAGATAGAACACGTCAAAAATAGAGATTTGCAAAAGATTATCCACCTCCACCCGCGCCCCAACAGCCTCACGATGCTCTATGGCGCAGAGGGCTTCATCAGGTCTAAAATGGTGCAAAGTCAGGAAGTGATAGACAATGAGGGCAAAGTCAAGATTCCAACGGCTTTTCCCGAAGATAAAGTCGGCAAAACGTATAGCAGCGAAATCGCGTATTGGTACAAAAAACATTTTTTGGCTTGGGGCTACCAACTCATTGAAAATAAGAGCATTACATCTGATGCAAAAGCTGACGATAAGAAAGAAAGAAAAAAAGACCACAAACAAAAACGCAAGGTTTTTTATATCGCCAAGGTCAAATATTAAAGTGTCAGATTGATTAGCACCGAAGATAAAATAAAGGTAAAGATTGCGTTTTGTAAGAATGTTGTGCTAAATCCAAATCAAAACTAAAATTAAAAAAATAGTTTTATGAAAAAAATACAATTTACATTGATTATAACCCTACTGACTTTTGGAAATAGCCTTGGGCAAACTTATCACGCTGGATTCAAATCTCTCCAATTAAAAGATAGTACAAGAATTTACAAACCAAATACAGCATTGACCCATGGCTTACATTACCGACCCGTCGATTTGGACATTTGGTATCCATCAACTGACAAAAAAGGTAATTCATTAGACTTTGGTGATTTGTTCGGACTATTTGAACAACGGGCAGTTAATTATCAGGACAATAAAGATTACACAGGTATAGCCAATGAATTGGCACAATTCTATGTAGCCGAGTTAAGAATAGGGGCAGATAGGCAAAAATTACTCAATATTAAAACAAATACATACGCCAACCTCAATACTTCGTCAGGAAATCACCCAGTTATTTTCTATATGTCAGGCTTTAATGGAATGGGCTTTGAAAATTATAAAATCTTAGAAAAATTGGCACAAAATGGATATGTAGTTGTTGCAATTTGGTCTGTGGGAAGATACCCAGGAAATATGACAAATGAAATGGCTGATATGATGGAACAAGTTTATGATGCCGAATTTGCAGTTCGTTACTTAAAAGCAAACAATTTTTTTAATGCTGATTTTAAAAAATTTGGTATCATTGGTTGTAGTTGGGGTGGAATGAGTTCAGCAGTTTTTATTAATAGAAACCCAAATACAAAAGCCTTTTTATCACTTGATGGAACTGAAACACATTTTTTTGGAAAAGAAACTGAAAATGACCAATTTATTCAACGAATCTATGATTCACAACTTTTGAACCCTGCTACTCAAGCCATCAAATATTATGTGTATTTGGAAAGTGGAGATAAACTTGATGAGTTTGAACCATCTAAAGAATATAATTATTTCAAAATATTAAATTCCGAAAAATACTATCTTCGTTTCAAAAACAGTTCCCATGCAGACTTTACTTGTTTTTCCTCAATACTTAATGCCTCAGAAAACTCAGTTCAAATTTATAATGACATTGAAAATATAATGTTATCTTTTTTTGAGAAATCATTACAAAACAAAGATATATTTACTCCGCTTTGGGGAAATTTGAAGGCATTGAATTATACCACAGAAAAGCCATACGACATTTCCAAAAATACAAAGGTTTCAATAGACATATTCGGTTTGATAATTGACAAAAAAACTAATCAGCCATTGCCCTACGTGAATATTGGAGTTTTAAATCGAGAAATTGGAACTGTTGCAAATACTGATGGTAAATTTACGCTTTCCCTCAAAGAAGAATTATTAAATGATACACTAAGAATTTCGTCCATTGGATACAAACCAATTGAAATTTTAATAAAGGATTTTAAACAGAAAAACGAAACACTTTCTATAAAACTGGAAGAGCAAATTAGTGAATTAAACGAAGTAGTTATTACAGCAAAAGCATTTAAGAAAAAAACGCTTGGGAACAAAACTGAATCCAAATTTGTAAGCACAGGCTTTGGCTATGACCAATTAGGTGCTGAAATGGGAGTTAAAATCAGTATTCGGAAAGCCCCAACATTTGTAGATGCTTTCAATTTTAATATTTCATACAATAGATTGAGTGCAAAATCTATTTTTAGGCTTAATTTTTACAGCATAGAAAATGGTAAACCGAAAGAAAATATCTTGACAGAAAATATCCTCGTACCTATTGACCCCAAACAAGTTGGGAAAATCACAGTCGATTTAAAACCTTATCATATAGTTTTAAATAAAGACATTATCGTTACCCTTGAGTGGGTGGATATAGAAGGAGAAAACAATAAAGGAGAAGCTATCTTTTTTTCTCTTGGATTATTAAATAGTGGGACTCTTTACAAAAAATCAAGTCAGGCAAAATTTAAGAAACATAGTAGTATGGGGGTTGGGTATAATATTGATGTGAGATACTAAAAAAAACGCCAGCAACTAACGAGTTTTTATGTAAGGTGTGGTAGCAACTGCAAAAAAATACGACCAAATCATTACACAAATTAGAGATAGCCATGAAAATAATTTACACGCTATTTCTATGCTCATTTTCATTGATTTCTTATGCTCAAGAAAAATTAGTGAATGTGAAAAGGTAGCAATTATCATGTCTTTTTAAAAGGATTTGAAAACAGAGATAAGAAAACAGTAGCTATCATTTTAAAAAAGTTTGATACTTTTACTCTCATATCAAAAATATAAACCCCAACACCCAATGACCAAATCCATTGCATTGCTCATTTTTTGTATTTCTTTGGTGTTTTTTTCTTGCGAAAATAAGGAAACTGTGCCTCCTACCACTTTTGGAGCTACACCTGCACCGCGACAGCTGGCTTGGCACGAATTAGAATATTATGCTTTTGTGCATTTTAACATGAATACTTTTACCAATGAGGAATGGGGACATGGCACAGAAAAACCTGCCAACTTCAATCCTACGCAGTTGGATTGTGAGCAGTGGGCGCGTGTATGCAAGCAGGCGGGCATGAAAGGAATCATTCTGACGGTCAAACACCATGATGGATTTTGTTTGTTTCCAAGCCAATATACCGAACATTCGGTCAAAAATAGCACTTGGAAAGGTGGAAAAGGAGATGTGGTGAGGGAGCTGGCTGATGCCTGCCAAAAGCATGGCTTAAAAATGGGCGTTTACCTGTCGCCTTGGGACAGAAATCACCCCACTTATGGTACGCCAGCGTATAATGAAGTTTTTAAAAACACACTCAAAGAGGTTTTGACAAATTATGGAGAAATGTTTGAGGTATGGTTTGATGGAGCAAACGGTGAAGGAACAAACGGAAAAAAGCAAGAATATGACTGGAAAGGCTTTGTAGAGGTGGTAAGAACGCATCAGCCCAATGCTTGTATTTTTAGTGATGGAGGTCCTGATATACGCTGGGTGGGCAACGAAAAAGGCTATGCTAACCCAACGAACTGGGGAACGCTAAACGGCGACAAAGTATATCCTGGCTACCCCAAAATTCAGGAATTGACCTCTGGACACGAAGGCGGAACTCACTGGATTCCAGCCGAATGTGATGTTTCTATTCGCCCAGGTTGGTATTACCATGCCGACCAAGACGACAAGGTAAAAACGCTTGGGAAGTTGGTAGAAATTTATTTTCAGTCAGTCGGGCGCAATGGAAATTTACTGCTCAATCTGCCTGTGGACAGGCGCGGCTTAGTCCATGAAAATGACTCTGCCGCCTTGGTGAACTTGCGAAAATACTTGGACAAATCTTTTGAAACTAATCTGGCAAAAGGAAAACCTGTAACGGTAAGCACTATGCGGGGAAATAATGAAAAATTTGGTGGAAACAAGGTTACTGACGAGGACAAAAAAAGCTACTGGACTACGGACGACCTCATTACCACAGGTAGCTTAGAGATTGATTTGCAGGCAGATAGCGAAATAAATACCGTTGTTTTGCAAGAGTTTATTGCTTTGGGGCAGCGCGTCCAGTCTTTTTCTATCCACGTTTTCAAAGATAACCAGTGGCAGGAGGTAGCCAAAGAAACCACGATTGGCAACAAACGCATGGTCAAATTCCCCACCGTTACTACGTCCAAAGTAAAAATTACCATTTTGGAATCCAAAGCCTGTCCTCTGATTAATAATTTGGAAATATACAAGGTAGTTGATTCATTTTCTCTTTGATTTGAGTAGAGCAATCAAAGATTTTACTTAGATTTGAATAAAATTTTTTCTTATAATAATGAAGATGAAAAGTACAATTATTAAACTTTTTGGTGCGTTATTGCTTATTTTAATCGTGGCAGGCGCATTTTTATATGGCTATTTGGTCAGCTTGAAGCCCCAAATGGAGGGCGAAATTTCCCTTACCAGCCTCCAAGATTCGGTCAAAGTGATTTTTGATGAATATGGGATTCCTCATATTTACGCGCAGTCAGAGCCTGATGCTTATCGCGCGCTGGGCTACCTGCACGCGCAGGAACGCCTTTTTCAGATGGAGATGATTCGTCGCGTCGCGTCGGGCAGGCTTGCGGAGATTTTGGGCAAGGACTTGGTAGAAACGGACAAACTTTTTCGCACGCTGGGCATGAATCAAATCGCTGAAAAATCTGCTCAGGCATTTTTTAGCACCAATTCCCTGCCTTACCAGCAAGCCGCCAATGCGTACCTGGACGGAATTAATCAGTTTGTCGAAACAGGGAAAACGCCCATTGAGTTTTCTATTTTAGGGATTCCCAAGACCAAGTTTGCGCCCAAGGACTGTTATTTGGTCAGTGGTTTCATGGCTTTTGGCTTTGCTCAGGCGTTTCGCACTGACCCACTTATCACTAAAATTTATGAAAAATTAGGGCAAAATTATTACAATGATTTACTGGTTCATTCTGACAGCACAATTTTGAAAATTCCTGTGATGCAAAAAGAACAGCCTGATTCGGCAACAAAAGCAGCAAAAACAGTAAAAAATGTATTAAATCCTACACTTTTTTTAGGTGAAAAGTTTGCTGAAATATCGTCAAGTAAGGCTGACCGCATGACCGAACTTGCCGCCCTCACTACCCAAATCACTGATAATCTGCCTGTTCCGCTTTTTCATGGAAGCAATGGCTGGGTAATCAGTGGCGCAAAATCCAAGTCGGGCAAGCCACTACTTTCCAATGATGCCCACATTGGTTATTCTCAACCTGCGGTTTGGTTTGAGGCGCATTTGGAGTATGGCAACAGCCGTTTTTATGGAAATCACTTGGCTGGTTTGCCTTTTGCGGTGATAGGTCATAACGACGTTTCGGGCTGGGGATTGACCATGTTCGAGAATGATGATGCTGATTTTTTTAGGGAAAAAGTAAATCCTCAAAACCCCAATCAGGTTTGGGAGATAGACCACTGGGCGGATTTGAAGATAAGAGAGGAAGTTATCAAAGTAAAAGATGGCGCAGAGGTCAGGCTTCAGGTGAGAGAATCCAAACATGGGGCGATTATCAATGATGTTTTGCTCAAAGATGCCCAAGAAATCAATAATGCGCCTGTGGCAGTTTGGTGGTCATTTACACAGCAACCCAATACGATTCTGCAATCTGTTTATAAGCTCATGCACTCGCGTACCCTCAACGACGCGCAGGAGGGCGCAAGCATGATAGATGCACCAGGTGTGAACGTAATGTATGCCAATCAACAAGGCGATATCGCGTGGTGGGCGGCAGCAAAAATCCCCAAAAGACCTTCCCAAGTTAATTCTATGCTGTTTTTGGACGGGGCAAGTGGCAAAGATGACCCGCAAGGCAATTATAATTTTACTGAAAATCCTCAAAATATCAACCCCAGCAAAGATTATGTTTATTCTGCTAATAATCAGCCAGATACGGTCAATGGCGTATTGTATTCAGGTTATTACCTCACCGACGACCGCGCCAGGCGAATAGAGCAACTGCTGGAAAGTAGAAAGGAAAAGTGGGACATGGACGCACTGCAAAAAATGGTAATGGACGCAACTTCTGCCACTGCCAAAGACCACCTCAAATTGATGCTGTCTATCATGGAAAATCAGGTGGCACACCCCGCGCTTGATACTTTGAAAAAATGGGACGGCGACCACCAATTAAATGACATTGCGCCAACCATTTACTACAAATTCTTGTACTTTATTACAGAAGGCATTTTCTTGGACGAGTTGGGTGAAAAAGATTTTGGGACTTTACAACAAACGCATTTACTGCTTTATACCCTACCAAAATTGCTCAATAACGAAAATTCGGTTTGGTGGGACAACTTGACCTCCAAAGACACGAAAGAAACGCGCAAAGAAATTTTAGTGCAAGCCTTCCAAAAAACAATAGAAAATCTGGAAACTCAGTTGGGCAAAGATATGGACGATTGGCGGTGGAGAAAGGTGCATATTTTGGAACATAAACACCCTTTGGGCATACAAAAGCCACTAAATCATTTATTTAACGTGGGTGCTTTTGAGGTCAGTGGCGGTGCTGAGGTTATCAATAATATCAAATCTCTGCTCACCAAAGGTCAAATCCATCAGGTAAGTGCAGGTCCTTCAAAACGCATTTTGATTGACTTTGCAGACGTAGAAAATGCTGTCAGTGTGCTTCCTACGGGACAATCAGGCTATTTTATGAGCAAACACTACGACGACCAAGCCCAGCTTTACAATGAGGGCAAGTTCCGCAAAATGATGATGAACAAAGCAGAAATTGAGAAAGCAAAGGCAAGTGAGTTGATATTTAGACGTAGATAATGTGCTAAATTCCGTAGGAATGACCGTTTTGTAGAAAAACATAGTTTCACATTCAAAATATAATTACAACAAAAAATAACACGAATAAAATGAAAAAAGTAACAGGCATTGGGGGCGTATTTTTTAAATGCAAAGACCCTCAGAAAACGACAGCATGGTATCAAAAACATCTTGGATTAGACACCAATCCTTATGGCGCAACTTTTGAGTGGTATGAAAGTACGGACAGCACAGAAAAAGCACAGACACAATGGACTCCATTTGCCGAAACGACAAAATACTTTGAACCCTCGACCAAAGATTTTATGATAAATTATCGTGTGGAAGACTTAGAAGCACTTGTCGAGGAGTTAAAAAAGGAAGGAGTGGTCATAGTGGACAATATTGAAACGTACGACTATGGAAAATTTGTTCATATTCTTGACGCAGAAGGCAACAAAGTTCAATTATGGCAACCTATTTGAAGAAAAACATATAATTGGCATTTTTATTTTCTCTCCAAGTTTAACAAGAGAACATCAAATATATGACCTTCATTTTTCGTTGATATAGTTTAAACGTGGTTGTATTTTTGAATAAACTGCTTCTAATTTTTTGTTTTAAATAAAAATATGAAAAAAAATAACTTCTCCAATACTACTATGCGGATTGTTACGCTACTCTTATTTTCGTTTTTCATTGCTTTTCAGGCAGTTGCCCAAGTAATGGTCAGTGATGTTAGTCGTTGCGGAGCAGGAACTGCAACCTTGACTGCAAGTGGCGCACCTTCGGGAGGTTCTTATCGCTGGTACACCACCGAAACAGGCGGTACACCTATTGTAGGTGCAACTATGGCAGGATTTACTACTCCTTCCCTATCCACTACCACCAGTTTTTTTGTGAGTTCACTTTCCGCAGATGGCATGACAGAAAGTGCCAGAGTGAGAGGAACAGTAACGGTTCAGCCGCTACCTGTAGCCCAAATCACGCAAGGCGCAATCATTGGTTACTGCCTTACCAATTCTATCACTTTGAATGCTACGCCTGTGGCAGGCGCAACCTATCAGTGGCAACGCTTTTCGCCGCTGGGTGGCGGTTCTTTTCAAAACGAAACTGGCGCAGGGAGTACCTCTGCAAACTATACCGTAAGCTCACCTACCACAGGCTTTTTCCGAATAGCAGTAACAGGCGCAAATATGTGTACCGCTTTTTCCCCTGTGATTGAGATTGTTCCAAATTTTACTCCCGACGCGGTGATTTTGCAAGGAGGCACTGGTACTATTTGCTTAGGGCAACCTTTTCTGATGCAAGCCAAAACAGACGAGCTAAGTGTAGGAAATGCCTATCAATGGACTTTCTCAGCAAATAATACTACTTATAATAATGTGGCAGGTGCAACTATGGCTTCTACCACTGTTACTACACCAGGTTTTTATAAATTACAAGTTACCAAAAACGGTTGTACGAATACTTCTGCGCTTATCCAGCTTAACCAAAGCCCAAGCCCCACTTCAAGTATTGCAGAAAGCTCACCTATAAGTTTTTGTGCAGGTGGAAATGCCACACTTACTGCCCAAACTGACATAGGAACACAATTTCAGTGGTTTGTAGGGCTTACCTCTGCGGGACCTTTCACCCCTGCGGCTGGTGCAAGTACAGGCATGACCTACACCGCAAGCACCGCAGGGTTCTATGTGGTTGATATCAGCAGAGCAGGCTGTACGCGCCGTTCTGCACCTGTCCAAGTAACGCAAGAAGCCGCACCTACTGCCACCATTACCAATATGAGTCCAACCTCTTATTGTTTTGGGAGTTCAGTAACTTTAAATGCACAAGCCGCCACAGGGAATACCTATCAATGGAAATATTCAGCAACCGCAGGAGGAATGTTTACCAATCTATCAGGCATGGCGGCAAACTCAGCAAACTACCCTGCTAATACCGCAGGTTTTTATGTGGTCGAAGTCAAAAAAATAGGCTGTCCTCTGGCAGCAACTTCTTTGCCCATTCAAGTAACAGAAACCAAAGCCGTAATTCAAGAAGGACTTACCGCAAGTTTTTGTAAAGGCGCAAATGTTACTTTAAATGGATTGACAGTTGTTAATGCAACTTATCAATGGCAGTTTTCAGCCACTTCTACAGGCACTTTTGTCAATGCCATAGGCTCAGGTAGTGCTGTTGCTTACAACACCAATGTAGCAGGTTTTTACAGATTAAATGTTACCAAAGATGGCTGTACGCATAGCTCTGACCCTGTGAATGTTACAGAAAAAACGGCGACCATCGCGCAGGGCGCAAGCACTTCCTTCTGTCGTGGGGGCAGTGCGCTACTCATTGCCAATCAGACAGGCATGGGCTTGACCTACGCATGGACTTTCTCTGCTACATTGGCAGGCACTTACGCACCCGCAAGCGGAGCAACTAATACTTCCACGTATAGCGCAGGAATTGCAGGGTTTTATAAAGTAACCATCACTGATGGGGCTTGTGCCAATACCTCTGACCCCATTGCAGTAATAGAATCACCCGTTCAGCCAACAGCATTGATTTTACAAGGAAGTGCCGCACAGTTTTGTATAAGTGGAGATGTGATTCTCAATGCTTTACCACAGGTAGGGGCTACTTATGCTTGGCTATACTCCTCTACGGTTGCAGGCGTGTACGCACCCGCAAGCGGAACAAATAACCAAGTAAACTATACTGCAAATATTGCTGGTTTTTATACCTTAAAAGTTTCTAATGGAGGCTGTGAAGTTACTTCTGCCCCTATTAATGTTACCCAAGTTACCACCATGCCCAAACCCATTATTCAGCAAGGCGGAACAGCATTTTTCTGCACAGGAGGTAGTGTAACCACTTTTTCACTGCTCGGTATGACAGGCGTAACTTATCAGTGGCAGTCTTCGGCAACAGCAACAGGGCTATTTGTCCCTGCAAGCGGTACGAACAACCAACAAAGTTACACCACCAGTAGTGTAGGTTTTTTAAGAGTACAGGTTAGTCGCCCAGGTTGTGGAACGAATGTTTCCGACCCCATAGAGGTCAAAGAAACTTTTAATAAACCAGTCGCAAAAATTTTGCAAACATCGCCCGCTTTCTTTTGTGCAGGTGGCGATGTAACCTTAGACGCACAAACAGGCGCAGGATTTCAGTACCAGTGGCAATACGGAACTACTGCCATGGGAACATTCTCAAATGCAGCAGGTATGAACACCTTAGCAAGCTATAACGCCAATCAAGTAGGTTTTTACAGGGTACAAGTTACCTTGGGCGGCTGTACCGAAACCTCCGCCGCAGTGCAAGTACAACAGACCGCCATGACTCCCAAGCCTACTATAGACCAAGGCGCAACGACCAATTTCTGCCAAGGCGGAAGTGCCAATATATCAACACCTTTGAAAGGAACAGGTTATACTTATCAATGGCAAACTTCTCCTACTGCAATGGGAACTTTCACCAATGCGAGTGGGGCAAGCAACAGTTTTACTTACGCTTCAAACATAGCTGGTTTTTATAGAGTTACTGTAACAATTCCGAATTGTGGAAGTGCTACTTCTGACCCAATTCAAGTTACGCAAAGCACGCAAAAGCCTATTGCTCAAATTTTGCAAGGTTCATCAGCCGTTTTTTGTGTAGGTGGTGATGTGATTCTCGACGCATTACAAGGCACTGATTATAAATACCAATGGAAAGTTTCCGCTACAGCCACAGGTACTTACGCTAATGCCGCAGGAGTGAGCAATACAGCCACTTACACAGCCACTGACGCAGGTTTTTATGTGATAGAAATCAACTTAAATGGTTGCGTGGAAACCTCTGCACCCATTGCCGTAACGACCACGACCACCATGCCCAAGCCTATCATTTTGCAGGGCGCAAACGCTGCATTTTGTCAGGGAAGTTCTCTCATTTTGAATGCCTTGACCAAAAGCACAAAATATACCTATCGCTGGGAGGTTTCTTCCACAGCTACAGGCACTTACGCACCCGCAAGTGGTACAAATAGTCAAGACAGCTATACAGTAAATACAGCAGGTTTTTATCGCTTAGTAACCAGTAGCCCCACCTGTGGAACAGGAACGTCAGACCCTATACAAGTCAAAGTTTCTACGGTACTCCCTACTGCAAGAATTTTACAAGGAGCAACTGCCCAATTCTGCGCCAATGGCGACATTATTTTAGAGGCAGAAACAGGAACAGGCTATACCTATAATTGGCAATTTGCTACCACCGCCACAGGCACTTATGCAGATGCTTTGGGGGATAACAAAAAAGCAAGCTATATAGCCAGTGTAGCAGGTTTTTACAGAATAGTTGTTAGCTTTGATGGCTGTTCGGCTACTTCTTCTAATATTAATGTAACTTCTACGACGACCATGCCTAAGCCCCAAATAGGGCAAGGCGGGCTGATTACTTTTTGTGCAGGGGGAAACGTAAACCTAACTGCCTTGACCAAAAGTACAAAATATACCTATCAATGGTTGTTTTCTGCCACTGCAACAGGCACTTATGCCAATGCAAGCGGTGCAAGCAATGCAGATAATTACACGACCTCTCAGGCAGGATTTTACAGATTACGCACCACTTCGGACTGCGGAACGGCAGAATCTGACCCTACCGAAGTAAGAGTTACGACTGAAAAACCCAAAGCAGAAATAATCCAAGCACCTACCGCCCAATTTTGTACCAGTGGCGGAGATGTGATTTTAGAAGCAGTACAAGGCGCAGGTTACAGATACCAATGGAAGTTTTCTGCCACACAGACAGGCACTTACGCCAATGCAAGTGGCACAAGCAATCAATTTTCATATACGACCAATGTTGCAGGATTTTATACCGTAGAAATAAGTTTAAATGCTTGTGTGGAAACTTCTGCCCCTGTTCAGGTAAGCGGAACGCCTACGATGCCACCCGCGACCATTGTGCAAAGTGGTGTGATTCAGTTTTGTAAAGGCGAAAACACAACCTTAAATGCCAAATCCAAAGGCACAAATTACCAATATCAATGGCTATATTCCGCCACAGCCACAGGCACTTTTGCCAATGCTTCGGGTGGTAGTGCTTCGCCCAATTATACTGCAAGTATTTCAGGTTTTTATAGATTAAGAACTACACTAACAGGTTGTGGAACAGCTACTTCTGAGGCAATAGAGGTCAAAGAAACGCTTTTCACTCCTGACCCAAAAATTCGCCAAGCACCGCTTGCTTCCTTGTGTGCGAGTGCAGGAAGTGATGTTTTCTTAGAGGTAATTCCTGAACCCAACGTAATTTATTCATGGTTGTTTTCTGAAACTAATACAGGCGAATTTAAACCTGCAAGTAGCAGAAATGCAGATACACTTTATGCCGCAACCAGGGCTGGATTCTATAAAGTAAGTGCCACTTTGGGTGCTTGCGTAAAAACTTCCGAAGCTACCGAAGTCAGAAGTGTAAGCACCTTGCCTGCACCTAATATTTTGCCAAGCGGTCGAGTATTCTTCTGTCGTGGTGGAAATGTAACGCTAAGGAGTTTATACAGAGGCACTAACGTAACTTATCAGTGGCAAAACTCAAGCTCGGCAACAGGTACTTTCACCAATGTTGCTAATGGAACTGCCTTTGCACTCAGCGCAAATCAAGCTGGATTTTATAGATTGACCATTTCTGCAATAGGTTGTGGAACAGCTACTTCCGCAGTGATAGAAGTCATAGAAACTACGGTTTTGCCTGTGGCTACTATCTTGCAAGGCACGCGAGCAGAGTTTTGTATAAATGGAGGGGACGTACTCTTAGAAGCGCAAACCAATCCACTTTATACCTATCAATGGCGGTTTTCTGCTACCGCAGGAGGAACTTTTGCCAATGCCGCAGGCGTAAGCAATCAAGCAACTTATTTGGCAAATCAAGCAGGAACTTATATAGTAGAAATTAGCGTAAATGGTTGTAGAGCAAGCTCACAACCTATTCAGGTAGTGGGAGTTACTACGGTTTCTAAGCCCAATATTTTACAGGGAACAAATATAGAGTTTTGCCAAGGTGATAACGCCATTTTACAAACCACCACCAAAGGAACAGGCTATATATATCGCTGGACATTTGCTACTACTGCCACAGGTATTTTTGAAACAGCAGCAGGAAACTCAAACTCAGATACTTACATAACTACTAATGCAGGTTTTTATCGCTTAGAAATCAGCAGACAAGGCTGTGGTTCTAATACTTCTGAAATTATTTCTGTTATTTCCAAACCCAGACCTACTTTGACTTTTGGAACGGCAAGAACCATAGATGTATGCGAAGGTGAAAACGTACAACTATCTGCCAATGAGGTGGCTGGCGCAAGCTACGCGTGGCGAGGTGCAAATAACTTTACTTCGGGAATTAGAAATCCTCAGCTTGCTAACTTAACGCCTACTGCAAGCGGATTTTATGTGCTAACCCTCACAGGCACAAATGCTTGTGCTGTCAGGGACAGTGTATTTGTACGTATAAATCCCCGCCCAGTATTCACTGCTACTGTAACTGACAATGTTTGTGCAAATGACAAAAGCGGTATGATTCGCCTTGCAGGAACAGGAAATTTGCAATTCAGATTAGGTAATACAGGTGGTTTTCAGGCAGTTACCAGTTTTAATAACTTGGCTGTGGGGAGTTATATCGTTTTTGTAAGAAACGAGTCGGGTTGCGAAAGTAGCCAAACCGTAAATGTAAGGGCAAACAATCCCGCAGGCTCTACCGTAAATGCAGGCGCAGATATAACTACCCCAAAAGGAAAGGCAATCAGGCTATTAGCCACAGGAACAGTTACTTATAAATGGACTCCAACCACAGGACTGAGCGACCCAAGCATTGCCGACCCAGTGGCAAATCCTTTACAGACAACGACTTACACCGTAACAGGCAAAGACCAAACAGGCTGCGAAAGCACTGACGAAATTACCATTACTGTAACTGACAACGGCGATTTGGTCGTTACCAACCTGCTCACTCCTGACAATAATGGCATCAATGACACTTGGGAAATCGTCAATATTGAGAAATATCCTGCCGCAGAGGTGAAGGTCTATGACCGATGGGGACTCGAAGTTTTCAGCACCATAGGCTACAACAACACTTGGGACGGCAGAAGCAAAGACGGCGAAAAACTGCCTGATGGTGCTTATTATTACCAAGTTAGCGTAACGATTGGCGGACAGCGCAAGACGTTTACAGGGGGAATGAATATTATGAGATAGTGTGATATTAGATACTTTGATTTGACATCTCTTACAACCCACTCAGGTTTTTAAAAACCTGAGTGGGTTTTTATTTCAGAGCTTTATGCCAATCACCAGCACATCATCTATCTGAGCTTCATTGCCTTTCCACTCGTCAAAAGTCTGCGCCAAGACCTCATGCTGGGCTTCCATGCCAAGTGTGTGTATATTTTCCAACATTTCCCTGAACCTGCGCGGGGAGAATTTTTTGCCCTCGGTGCTTCCAAATTGGTCTTTGTAGCCATCTGAGGTGAGATAAAAAGTAGTAGGTTTGTCCAGTTTGATGATTGTTTTCTTAAAAATGCGTTCGTTTTCGTGCTGATAGCCGCCAATAGAAAATTTTTCAGCCTTTATTTCTTGAAGTATGGATTTTTCAAGCGAAGAGGACGGGGCTGTGATGACATACAGCGAATTACGTGCGCCTGCAAACTCCAGCGTTCGTTCGTCTAAGTCAATCGTACAAATACCAATGTCCATGCCGTCGCGGTTTTCACCTTCTTCTTGTTTGAGCATCAGGCGCACGCCCCTGTGTAATTCATTCAAAATAATGTCGGGTGATGTAACACGCTGAATATTAATAATTTGGTTGAGCATTGCATCTCCTATCATGCTCATAAAAGCACCAGGTACACCATGCCCAGTGCAGTCCACCGCCGCCAAAATCAGCTTGGTAGAGGGCGTACGCTTCCCGTCGTGCTGCCTTACGCTTGCCTCTTGGATAGTGGTAAAATAATAAAAATCACCACTGACAATATCTCTGGGCTTATAAAAAATAAAAGATTGAGGCAATATTTCTTTGACGAGCGCAATGTCGGGCAGGATAGCCGTTTGGATTCGTTTGGCGTAATTAATGCTTGCGGTGATGTCATTTCGCTGTTTTTCTATTTCATCATTGCGTTCTTGGAGTTCTTTCTGCTGGGTATGCAGGATTACGTTTTGCCCTTCAAGCAAGTCGCGTTGCGTCAAAATCTCTTCTTTTTGCTGCTCTAATTCTGTATTTTTTAACTCAATTTCGTTATTTTTAATCGTCAGTAATTGATTTGCTTTTTGTTTGTTGCGGTTATTTTTGTAAAGCACAAAAAGCAATACGCCCGCAAAAAGAAAAATAGACAAAAAGAAATAACTAAATAGCTTTGCCACTCTGCTTTCCTCCTCACTCACCTTGTTTTTCATGGTCAGCATTTCTATTTCAGCCTCTTTTTTATCAGATTCATAGAGGCTTTGCATCTGCGTGATGCGGGTGGCATTATCTTCATTAAAAATAAGACTGTTTAGCGAGGTATATTGTACGTGGTGGAAATATGCTTTATCAAAGTTTTTTTGCTTGGCATACATCTCTGCCAAGCCCAAATGCGCGTAACGTTCCCAATTTTTATCTTCGATTTCTTTGGCAACTTGGATTGCTTTTTCAAATTGCCGTACTGCCTGTTCATCTTGCTGTACTTTGGCATATACATTTCCAATATCGACCAAGTATTCCGCCAGACTTGCCTTATCGCCTATTTTCTCAAAAATCTGAATGGTTTGCCGCATATTGCTAATCGCTTTCTGAGGCTGTCCCTGCGCGTCATAGCACTGCCCAATAATGCCCAAGGAAAACGCAATACAATCGTCCATGTGCTTGATTTTCTTGCTGATAGCCATTGATTGTTCTTCATAATCTATTGCCTTTGCGTACTCTCCTTTTTCCTGATAAATTTCCCCAATATTGAGCAAATAAACCGCAATAGCTACTTGTTTATTTTGCCTTCTGACAATTTCCAATGCTTTTTCGTAATATTCTAATGCCTTGTCATAATTTTTTTGACGGAAAAAAAACACCCCAATATTATTAAACGATTTGGCAGTACCTCCTATGTCATTTTTCTGTTCGTAGATACGCAACGCCTGCAATTTGTACTCCAATGCCTTGGCATAGTCGCCAAAATGTTCGTAATTTGTACCTATCAAATCTATGGACGACGCAATGCCATGCGCGTATTTGAGAGATTGGGAGAGTTTGAGGGCTTGGCTGGTGTAGGTGCGCGACTGAACGGGGTCAGTATTGGCGTATTGATACCCCAGCGCATTGAGTATGTTTACTTTATTGGTGTCTTCTTGAACGGTTGATAGTTTTTGTAATAGACTGTCTATCATTGTTTTACTTTGCTGGGCAAAACAAGGTATAGAAAAAAAGCAAAATATAAAGCAAAAAAAGAAAACGCATAAGGAAAATTTTTGGTAAACTTTGAAACAATCAAACAAAGCTACATTTTTTTGGTGTTTAATTTGTCAATTAGGTATTTGATGAAAAAAAAAATTGCTATCGCTTCTGTTCTCAATCCCGTAGATGACGTGCGAATGTACGAAAAATTTGCACAATCTATCATCAACGGCTTTCCCCCAGCGTATGAAATTCATATTTTGGGCGCACCGCAAACCATTAATCACAAATCAACTGCAAACCATCAGCAAGCATCTCCTCCTATTTTTTTTTATCCAATTGCTTCCTTTAACCGATTATCCAAAAAACGCTGGACATACTACCACACTTTTTTGAAAACTATTTTTGAAATACAACCTAACTTGCTCATTATCAATTCTCCTGAGCTATTATTACCTGCCTTATGGGTCAAAATGAAATTAAAAATACCTATTATTTATGATGTCAAAGAAAATTATTTTCGCAATATCTTGTACCAAAATACGTATCAGGCACATTGGAGGATTCCTTTGGCATGGGCAGTGAGGAGTTTAGAATATCTGAGCCGTTGTTGGATTGATTTTTATTTGCTCGCAGAACGCCATTATGAAAAAGAATTTTCTTTCAGCAAAGGAAAAAGCCAAGTGATAGAAAATAAGTATAAAAGAATGGATTTGGAAACTGAAAATAGACATGACGAATCAAAACTACTCACGCAAACTAAGAAAACACAACTAAGGAATTTTCTCTACACTGGCACAATTTCGCACACATACGGCACAGTGCGCGCCATTCATTTTATCAAAAAAATTAGACATTATTTACCTGAAAGTCAGTTGCTTATCAAAGGTTTTTGCTCAGACCCAGACTACTGCAAACTGCTGGAAAAAGAAGCCGAGCATTGTGATTTTATTCATTTGGAGGTCAGTCAAAACCCAGTCAATCACCAAGAAATTATCCATTCTTTGGCAAATGCAGACATTGCGCTTTTGCCTTACCTACCCAACAAAAGTACCGAAAACTGTATCCCCGCAAAGATGTACGAATACATAGCCCACCAACTGCCCATGGTCGTGCAAGCAAATTCACTTTGGGAAAGTGTGTGCGCGCCCTGTAAAGCAGCATTATTCATTGATTTTGAGGCAATTATCTCAGAGGAAACCAATATAGATGTCTGGGTTGAAAACCTGAAAACGTATCCTTTTTTTAGTACGGGCAGCCGAGATTTTGTGCTTTGGGAGGGAGAGCAGGAAAAATTATTAAAGTTAATTCGTTCATTTTTAGCAGAAAAATAGTTTGCCAATCGTTTTTGCGGGACTAAACAGCTAATGTATCACCAACGCGTAAAATCAATTATGAATTTCTGCCCTTATAGAAAGTGCAAGGACACTAAAAATAGCTCAGATTTTTTAATTATCCTTCCTTTTAAAGCGTGTTACATTCTCTCTTATTGTTTCTACACCATTTTGTTTAACAATTATTGTTCTATTCTGCTCATATTCTTTAAACCAACCTGTTTCCATATCCGTGATTTGAAATGCCAAGTCTTTTATTTTATATGATAAATTTATTGTATCTTTAATTACTCTGCCTTGTTGCTGTTCTGTTTTTAGAAAAGCCTGCTTTGTAATTTGTGGGTCATAACTTAGATTGATTTCTTCTTTAACATCTGTGTCATTCAGCCATTCGAATCTCATTTTACTTTTCCCTATTAGAGGAGCATCCATTATAGGAAAATTAGGTATATTTACCTCAAAGTCAATAGATTGATTTACTGGAAAGGTATATCCATAAAATTCATACAAAGAAGATACTTCCCCTGATATAATTGTTTCTATATTGATTTTATTAGAAAAAAGATTATTTGTAAATGCACGAGTTTTATCACTTTCTTCTTTTGACGTATATTTTGAATCTTTGAGCAGACGTATTACTTCTTGTGCTTTATCCTTAATTTCTTCCCAATTTCTAATCCCTAAATATTCGCCCATATTACTGGTTTCAATCTCATATTCAAATCGGCTTATTATATTTTCTCTCATAGGTAATTGAGAGCTTTTTTTCTCGTCCAAATCTTCATACTTGTATTTAATCACATACTGACTGTCAGTCTGTTCAATGACTTCAAAACTTACAGTAAATAAGTTCTCCTCCTCTTTGACAACTTTTCCATTGACAGTTTCCTTTTTAGACTTTTCCAATTCATAGAAAAATTTTTCTCCTTTTTTCCAGTAAGCAATCATAGACACAGAATCATCAATACGAATAGAATCTACACTATATGAGTATAATGTAGAATCATTGCTCATCATCTTAGAATTCTTAGTAGAAAAACTACAAGATGATATTAATAAGACATAAATATATAAAAATAGTCGCATTTCAAATATTGTTAAATTATTTCCCTCTGTTACAGTTATTTACAACAGAGGGAAAGTCTAATTTCTAATTCCAGCTTACTAATTCTATAGACTACCTACTCAAATACAAATTCCTTTTAGCGTACAAATCCATGAAATAGTCGTCTGTAAGGTCGTCTATAAAGTAAATTGCCTCGCCTGTGGACTTCATTTCAGGACCCAGTTCCTTGTTTACATTAGGGAATTTGTTAAAAGAGAAAACGGGAATCTTGATGGCATAACCTTCCTTGTATGGATTAAAGTCAAAGTCTTTGAGTTTTTTCTCGCCAAGCATTACTTTGGTGGCATAGTTTACATACGGCTCGCGGTACGCCTTGCAGATGAAAGGTACAGTGCGCGAGGCGCGTGGATTTGCCTCAATGATATACACGATGTCGTTTTTAATCGCAAATTGGATATTGATAAGCCCAATCGTATTGAGTGCAAGCGCAATTTTGCGGGTATGATTCCTGATTTGCGTCATCACCAAATCGCCCAAGTTGAAGGGTGGCAAAACGGCATTAGAGTCGCCAGAGTGAATGCCCGCAGGCTCGATATGCTCCATGATACCGATGATATACACCTCTTCGCCATCACAAATCGCATCTGCCTCTGCCTCTATCGCATTTTCCAAAAAGTGGTCGAGAAGCACCCGATTATCAGGATTTTCATTCAAAATATTGACCACGTGTTGCTCCAATTCTTTTTCATTGATAACGATTTTCATGCTCTGCCCACCCAGCACATACGAAGGGCGCACCAACAAAGGAAAGCCCAGTTCTCTGGAAAGCTCGATGGCTTGGTCAGAATCTTGGATTACGCCATACTGAGGATAGGGAATATTATTTTCTTTCAATAGGTCAGAAAACTTACCTCTGTCTTCTGCCAAATCAAGGCTGGCGTAGTCTGTACCTAAGATTTTGATGCCATATCTGCTCAGTTTCTCCGCTATTTTGAGCGCAGTCTGTCCACCTAACTGCACGATAACACCTTCAGGTTTTTCGTGCTGAATAATGTCGTAAATGTGTTCCCAAAATACAGGCTCAAAGTACAGCTTGTCTGCAATGTTAAAATCCGTAGAAACCGTTTCAGGATTACAATTAATCATAATCGTTTCATAACCACACTCTTTTGCCGCAAGTACGCCATGCACGCAGGAGTAGTCAAACTCGATGCCCTGCCCGATGCGGTTAGGTCCCGAACCCAGCACTACTATTTTCTTTGTATCAGTAACGATGGACTCATTTTCTTCCTCAAAAGTAGAATAATAATACGGTGTTTTTGCCTCAAACTCTGCCGCACAAGTATCCACAATTTTATACACTCGGTTGATACCCATGCTTTTACGAACTGTATGCACTTCACTTTCTAAGCAATCGACCAAGTGGGCTATTTGGCGGTCAGCATATCCTTTTTGCTTGGCAGTCAGTAACAAACCTTTGGGAATACTGTCAATACTAAACTTTTGAATGTCTTTTTCGAGCAAAACCAATTCTTCTATTTGGTTCAAAAACCACTTGTCTATTTTGGTCAGTTTTTGAATTGTTTTGAATGAAATCCCTAATTT
The DNA here is from genome assembly GCA_013298985.1 of Cytophagales bacterium. Lineage (GTDB taxonomy): Bacteria > Bacteroidota > Bacteroidia > Cytophagales > Thermoflexibacteraceae > Thermoflexibacter. The sequence goes on along the minus strand of JAAFJS010000003.1, from coordinate 49,897 downwards.
GAAGGCATCATAAATCCTGAATAACCTATCCCAAGATGGATTTGCCAATTTGTCCAAAATCGTATGTTGGTCGGTCATTTCCTTGCCGTCTGCGCCCAAGCCGTTTCGCTTGATTTCCAGCGACTGACAGGCTTTTTGAAGTGCTTCTTGGAAATTGCGCCCAATACCCATTGCCTCGCCCACAGACTTCATTTGCAGTCCCAATCTGGTATCTGAGCCTTTGAATTTATCAAAATTCCAGCGTGGTATTTTCACAATTACATAATCTAAGGCAGGTTCAAAAAATGCCGAAGTCGTTTTGGTGATTTGGTTTTCTAACTCATCAAGGTTGTAGCCAATCGCCAGCTTTGCCGAAACTTTGGCTATGGGGTAGCCCGTAGCTTTGGAAGCAAGCGCAGAAGACCTTGATACTCTGGGGTTTATCTCAATCGCTATAATTTCATCAGTATCAGGATTGACCGAAAACTGTACGTTACACCCTCCTGCAAACTGCCCAATGCCATGCATCATCTTAATTGCCAAATCCCTCATGTGCTGGTAAACCGTATCAGAAAGTGTCATCGCAGGCGCAACCGTAATCGAGTCGCCTGTATGCACGCCCATTGGGTCAAAATTCTCTATCGAGCAGATAATAATCATATTAGCGGCATTATCTCTGAGGATTTCTAACTCAAATTCTTTCCAGCCCGAAATACTCTGCTCCACCAATACCTCGTGCGTGGGTGAGGCGTGCAAGCCCAAATTCAATGCCTCGTCAAACTTTTCAGGATTGTCCACGAAACCGCCCCCTGTGCCACCAAGTGTAAACGAAGGGCGGATAACTAATGGAAAACCAATCTCTTGCGCTATTTCCTTGCCTTCCAAATATGATTTTGCGATTCTACCTTTACAAACTCCCACGCCCAGTTCTATCATTTTCATACGAAAAAGCTCCCTGTCCTCCGTCGTATTAATCGCGTTCACATCAACGCCTATCATCTGCACGCCATATTTTTTCCAGATGCCCGCCTTCTCGCAGTCAATCGCCAAGTTCAGTGCCGTCTGCCCGCCCATCGTAGGAAGTACCGCATCAATTTTGTGCTTTTCCAGTATTTCCCTGATGTATTTTTTCTCCAAAGGTTTCAAATACACATGGTCAGCCGTAACGGGGTCAGTCATAATCGTGGCAGGATTGGAGTTAATCAAGATAACTTCTATCCCTTCCTCACGCAGAGAGCGGGCGGCTTGTGAGCCAGCATAGTCAAATTCGCAGGCTTGCCCAATCACGATGGGACCACTGCCGATAATCAAGACGGATTTGATGTTTGGATTTTTTGGCATTTTGATTAAATTGAAATTGTTGAATAGTTATATGGTTAAATTGTTAGTTGTTAATTGCATTAAAAATCATCTGTTATTTAACAATCAACAATAAATTTCAAAAAATTAGCTTTACTAAACTTCCTTAGAAGTTCGGTAAAGCCATTTTGTATGCGTTTTTATGAATTGGGTTAAATATTGGTATTTTCACGTTTACTTTTTACTTAACTATTTTAAAAATCTCGCAAAGATAAAACGTTTTTGAAAAGGAAAGATTAAAATGAGGTTAATTTTTTGATTTTTTCACCTCAAGTTTTGAATGAAACTTTATTCATCAAATTTGACAGGTTCTTAATAAGAAATATCACTTGGCAGTCAAATAAGAAATAAATGCTTTTGCTATTTCCTTTTTCCCTTCCCCTTCCTTACCTTAGCAACTTATCAATAAACAGTTTTCAATTATCAATAAATGTTGTGGTAAAAAATTAGTAATTAAAGAAATGACATTGTTATCAATAAATGATTCAAAAAATTATATTTAATGTTCATTTATACACTACATATAAAACTTTGTTTGATAAAGAACATATAAATCATAGTAGAGTGGAAAAAATAATTATAGATAAATCTATTGTAAGGAATATAAATTAGGACTTACGCAAAAATTTGAAACTAACGAAATATGCGCTTAAAATGCCTTAAAATTCAAATTTTGAAAACTGGTAAAACGAGTTTTGCCTAATTTAGCAGGCACGATATTTTTTTGCTGTTTTTAGCCTCACTATAAGCAGTTAAAGTGCCTAAAAGAACCTCTGCGTAAGTCCTATAAATATTGCGAAATGCTTGATAGTTCATAATAACCCTGTTTTAGCCCCAAAGTTAAACGTTTTTTGAAATATAAAAACGATGCGTAAGTCCTAAATAATTTAAAAAATTGGTTTACAATCATTTAAGTATGTTTTGTTTAAAACTAAATAACTATATTTTTTTAAAACACCATTTTTCAACTTACGAAAAAGCAATTAATAAGGTTGTCTTAAACAAAAAAAACAGTCCCTCCGCAAAGCAAAAGGACTGTTTCAGATTTTTATTCAAATTTACCCCCTTAATAATATCTTTATCAAATCAGATATTTATTATCTTAATAGGACTTACGCAAAAATTTGAAACTAATGAAATATACGCTTAAAACGCCTTAAAATGTAAATTTTGAAAACGAGCAAAACGAATTTTGCCTAATTTAGCAGGCACGATATTTTTTTGCTGTTTTTAGCCTCACTATAAGCAGTTAAAGTGTCTAAAAGAACCTCTGCGTAAGTCCTACTTAATTTGATATTACAAAATTAGCAGGTTTTCTATTGCTAACCTATAACATGATTTGCTCAAAAAATATGAGTAGAAACGCTCAAATTTTTAGTGAGTGAATCTATGAGAAATTCTAAGATAAATTTCCTATTTTTGCATATAAAAATACACTTAGCCTTAACCAAGTTTGAGTTATATTAGTTTATAAATGTATGAATATCAAAACTTTATAATGTATCACTACTAACTCATCACTCAAAAAAAACACCATGACAACGCCCAATAAAATACTCAATGCTCATCATCATCAGCTCATTGCCCAGCTTATCACCTTAGCAGAAAACTACCCTGACCAATTCGAAAAAATCAAAGGACAGCTATCAATTAACAATGAGCAACTTCAAACAACTTCAAACAATTTCAAACAAATAAGAACCCCCGTCCTTGGCATCACAGGCACAGGCGGCGCAGGCAAGTCCTCTTTGGTAGATGAACTGGTGCGTAGATTTTTGCTAAATACTGATAATCAGACCATTGCAATTATTTCTGTCGACCCTTCTAAGCGCAAAACGGGCGGCGCATTACTTGGCGACCGTATCCGCATGAATAGCATCAACCATCCTCGCGTGTATATGCGCTCGCTGGCGACTCGTCAGTCCAATCTGGCATTGAGCAAATATGTCAGAGATGCCATAAACATCTGTAAAGCAGCAAGTTTTGACTTGATAATTATCGAAACTTCGGGAATTGGACAGTCCGATACCGAAATTACCGAACACGCCGACGTTTCTCTTTACGTGATGACCAGCGAGTACGGCGCGGCTACACAACTCGAAAAGATTGATATGCTCGACTTTGCAGACCTCATCGCCATCAATAAATTTGACAAAAGAGGCTCGCTGGACGCACTCCGCGATGTAAGAAAGCAGTACCGTCGCAACCGCAACTATTGGGAAGGCAAAGATGAAGATTTGCCTGTTTACGGTACGATTGCCAGCCAGTTCAACGACTTGGGAATGAATATTTTATTTGAAAAAATTATTGAGGAAATTGATAAAAAAACAGACGTAAATTTAAGGGTTGTCAGTGAGGAATCGGACAACGGAAAAAAGACTACTAATAGCCCAAAAGAACAATCCAACAATCCAACAATCCAACAATTAGCTGTCATTCCCCCTGACCGCGTGCGCTACTTGGCAGAAATTGCAGAAAATAGCGATAATTACGACAAATTCGTTGAAAATCAATGCAATATCGCGCGTAAAATGTATCAACTCAATGGAACAATCCAACAACTAACAACCAACAACCAACAAATCCAACAAATCCAACAATTATACAATGAATTAGAACAACAACTTGACTACGAATGTAAAAAACTGCTTTTTTCTTGGGAAGATTTAGTAAAAACTTACACCGCAGAAAAATATCAGTTCAAAGTTCGTGATAAAATTTTAGCGCAAGAGCTTTATACAGAAACGCTTTCGCACCTCAAAATCCCCAAAGTAGCCCTGCCCAAATACCAAGATTGGGGCGATAGATTAAAGTGGTTACTCACTGAAAATGTGCCAGGTAGCTTCCCTTATGCGGCGGGCGTTTTCCCACTCAAACGCGAAGGCGAAGACCCTGCGCGTATGTTTGCAGGCGAGGGAAATGCCGAGCGCACCAACAAGCGATTCCACTTTGTATCAAGTGGCTTACCTGCCAAGCGACTTTCCACTGCTTTTGACTCTGTTACACTTTATGGCGAAAATCCTGACCACCGCCCTGATATTTATGGAAAAGTGGGCAACTCTGGCGTAAGTATTTTTACGATTGACGAAGCAAAAAAACTGTACTCTGGTTTTAATCTGTGTAGCCCAAGTACCTCAGTTTCAATGACTATCAATGGTCCCGCCCCTATGATTTTGGCTTTTTTTATGAATGCCGCCATAGACCAGCAGTGCGAAATTTACATTAAGAAAAATGGATTGTTGGAGGAAGTAGAAAAGAAAATTCAAGCAATTTATTCCGCCCCACTCCAGCCCTCCCCTTCTGGGAGGGAGTATATTCCCCTCTCCGTTGGGGAGGGGTTAGGGCGACCGTCGCTACGGGTGGGGCAACCTCAATACAACGCCTCTCTCCCCGAAGGTAACGACGGCTTAGGTTTGCTACTTTTGGGCGTTACAGGCGAGCAAGTGCTTGATAAAGAGATTTATGAAAAAATAAAAGCAGAAACCTTGCAAGTAGTTCGTGGAACGGTTCAGGCAGATATTCTCAAAGAAGACCAAGCGCAAAACACCTGCATTTTCAGTACCGAATTTGCCTTGCGAATGATGGGCGATATTCAGCAATATTTTGTCAATCAACAAGTTAAGAATTTTTATTCTGTTTCTATTTCAGGTTACCACATTGCAGAGGCGGGCGCAAATCCTATTTCACAGTTAGCTTTTACCCTTTCCAATGGCTTTACTTTTGTCGAGTATTACCTAAGCAGAGGCATGAATATTGACGATTTTGCACCCAATTTGTCTTTCTTTTTTTCCAATGGCATGGACCCCGAATATTCTGTCATGGGCAGAGTAGCTCGCCGAATCTGGGCAAAAGCCATCAAATACAAGTACAAAGGCAACGACCGCAGCCAAAAACTCAAATATCATATCCAAACTTCGGGGCGCAGTTTGCACGCACAAGAAATCGCTTTCAATGATATAAGAACCACTTTGCAAGCACTTTATGCGATTTATGACAACTGTAACTCTCTGCATACCAACGCTTATGATGAGGCTATCACCACCCCTACCGAAGAAAGTGTAAGACGAGCCTTGGCAATTCAGTTGATAATTAACCATGAATTGGGCTTGTCAAAAAATGAGAATCCGTTACAAGGTGCTTTCATTATAGATGAATTAACAGAATTAGTAGAACAAGCTGTTTTGCAGGAGTTTAGGAATATTTCCGAACGCGGCGGCGTACTCGGCGCAATGGAAAGAATGTACCAACGCAGCAAAATCCAAGAAGAAAGTATGTACTACGAAACCCTCAAACACGAAGGCAAGCTACCCATTATCGGTGTTAATACTTTTCTTGACCCGCAAGGCTCGCCTACGGTACTGCCCAAAGAGGTTATCAGAAGTACCACCGAAGAAAAAGAACTCACTATCAAGGACTTAAACAGTTTCCATGCTTTCCACGAAAAAGAGGCAAAAATTGCGCTAAAAAACTTACAAAGCACCGCAATAAATAACGGAAACCTCTTTGAAAGTCTGATGGAAGCGGCAAAAGTCTGTTCTTTGGGGCAAATGAGTCAGGCATTATATGAAGTTGGTGGGCAGTATAGAAGGAATATGTAGGGAATTATTGCTAACTTTGTGAAAGTTTTTTTAGTTTTGGGGAGTATTATTAGTTTTGTAGCTATGGAAAGCAATGACAAGCATCAAAAATTATTTTCTAAAAATATTAATATTCTTTCTCATGAAGTAGCACTAAATGAAGTGGTGCGAAATATTGAAGAAGGTAAATTTGTTTTTAATAATTTTGGAAAAAATAGCCATTTGGTTAATCCGCACAAAAAAAGCAAGATGATAGAAACTATTTTGCTTAATATTCCTTTGCCTATTTTGTACTTAGATGTTACAAATGAAACCAAATTTCGTCCTGTTGATGATTTTGGATACGAATTTTTATATGCTATTCAGGAATTTATGATGAATGGACTTAGATTAACTGGTTTAGAATTTTTTAACTACAACAAATTCAGTTTTGAGGAATTACCTGAATACGAAAAAAATAGAATTTTTTGGCGTGTCGTTTCTATAAGATATTTTAGTCCTACTACGCCCAAATTGGAAAAATATGTAATTATAAACAGGGTAACTAATAAATCCTTGCTCCAAGCCCAAGATTTAGAGCCTGAATTATTGATTTTTTTGAATCAAATTAAAGAATATATTAGGTATGAAATTCAATTTTTACCCAAAAATATTAACCTGATAGAATTAATAAGTCTTTTTGTAGCATTTTATTTGGAAGGAAAAAAATTTGATAAAAATACAAATTTCCAATATTTTAAAAACAAAGTGTTATTACAAATTGACGTAAGAGACCAAGAATTATTACGCTCATTAAAAGAAAAGATTAAAGAAGCACTTAAAAATTTATCATTATTAGAGCAAAATAAAAAAGCCAATATGCATTGGTTTCTTTGCTTATTGGTAGCTTTGACTGATGAAAAAAAATTAGCTAAAATTATGCAGAACAGCGATATTTTTATTAAAAAACTACATTTTCAAAATCTGCGTTCTGATTATTTAAGAAATATTGAATTTATTGAAAATATAATCCAAGCATTATGATTACGCATTTACATATACAAAATTTTAAAATTTTACGTGATAATCAGTTTAGTTTTCGTAATCTAAATCTTTTAACAGGTTTGAATGGCATGGGGAAATCTACATTAATACAAGCCCTTTTGCTTTTAAGACAATCTGCTAAAAAAGGTAAAATAGAGACGTTGGAATTAGAAGGTGATTTGTGTGAAATAGGTACACAAGAAAATGCTTTTACACAAAAAGTAAATGCTGACTTCATTGGTTTCAGTTTTGGGATAGGACAAGACCAATACAAATACAACTTTAAAATAGATAGGCAAAAGATTAGCTCTTCGGAGTCATTGTCGAGTGTAGAAAATACTATAAATCTTGAAAAAATCAGTCTTTTTAATACTCGTTTTCAGTATATAAGTGCAGAGCGTATACATCCCAAGAAAAAACAAGATTATGACCAAGATACTATTAAAAAAAATCAGATTTCTAAAATAAAAGGCAGATGTGAATATGCAGTTCATTTTTTAGGGCAAAAAATCAAAGATTTTGCTTCTATAAGCCTTGATACTCTGCAACACCCTAAAACCAAATCTAAAAATTTGATTGAGCAAGTAAATGCTTGGGTGGGTGAAATAAGCCCTTCTATTCAGGTAGATGCAAACGTAAATGATAAAGAACGTTCAGTTACATTGTTATATAAATATGAAATGAATGATGGTTATACAGATGAAATTAAGCCTGAAAATACAGGTTTTGGCATTTCCTACGCCCTTCCTATCATTATAGCCCTGCTTTCTGCCCAAGCAGGAGATTTGCTCATCATTGAAAACCCAGAATCGCACCTGCACCCAAAAGGACAATCTAAACTTGCTGAACTGATGTGCCTCGCTGCCCAAAATGGTGTACAGATTTTTTGTGAAACACACTCAGACCATATTGTGAATGGGGTAAGGGTGGGAATTATTAAAAATAAAAAAGAAAATGTAGCAGAGAACGTAAAAATATTTTATTTTACAAAGAATAACGATGCTACCTCGCAGGTTTTTGATATTCCTATTACCGAAGGTGCCAGACTTAAAGTTAAAGAACTTCGCAAAAAGGACATTACAGGTTTTTTTGACCAAATAGACACTGATTTATCAATTATTTTAGCCAATGGAAATACTATTTAACGATTTATCTCTACAAACAAGCCTGAATTTGTTAGATGAGAAGTTTGCCCAATCACTTAGTGGAATTAGAGATTTATCTAAAAAATATGATATTTCTGCAAATATTAACAATATTAATGAATTTGAACAATCTAATAAATCTACTTTTGAAGAATTGGAGGAAGCATTGGGTAACATTACTTTCCTAAAAAAGATAGCAGATGCGTTTAATCCGATTAGCTGGAGTCCTAAAAGTGATAAACTTTACTATATCAAATCAAAACTTATTGAAAATCAAGATGTATCTTATTCTATCCTTGATTATGCTTTTCAACAGCAAATACAAAACAGATACATACTTATTATCAATGTGTTGGATAAAGAGTATAGTTTGAGAACTTTTATTCCTGTTTTTTTAACTAATATAGATGGTTATGAGTATCAAAATCTACCTTGTTTTAACACGAATCAAGCAAAAGAGGTTGAAATTTATACCTATTGTATAGAGTATATCTTACCTTTGCTAACCCAACAACACAAAAATAAAATTGAGGAAATTATAAGGACATACATTGAAGAGGATAGAGGTTTGTCTTCAACTTGGAAAATTGATTTTGATGTTTCCAAGAAAACCCAAACACTTTTTCGGTTGATAAAAACCACAAATAAAATTACGGAATATTCAACTCAAGTACAAAACGAAGCATCTACTATTGGTAAAAAAGATGAAACTCAGAAGGGCAATAAAAAAGGCAATACTGGTTTTAAAGATAACCCTGCATTTGCAGAAAAAGTAGCAAAAGTAATTGGAGAAATAAATGGTTGGAAAAAAGATGAAGGGAGAAGTAGCATAAACTTCAAAAAAGGTGGTAGTGGACAAAGAGATGTTTATGAACCTAAAAATGATTATCAAGGTACTATTCTTTATATTTCAGTAGATACTGAAAAAGGAGAATTTGAGGTACATTCTGATAAAAAAGGTAAAAATCATAAAGGGTCTATTTATTTTAATTTAGAAAAATATGGCAAAGTAGACCCAGATAAAGAACTGCGTCATAACACTAAATAATTAATCCCCATGAAAAAATCCTTTTCCTCCCTCTATCCCTACCTCGCTTGGTGGATAGAAAATCACGGTTTCACTCAAATAGGTTTGGGCAATGAACACGACAGTTTTTTAATGGTTTTAGACGAGGGCGGCGTTTGCTGGGAAGACAACGACAGCGATAGCATTGATGAAGCACTCAAAGCCGCAGAGAAATACCTCAAAGAAGTGGAAATACCTGAACGCTTTGGAGATGATATCATAGCTGAAATAGAAAATTCATAATGCTATTTGAGCTTTACTATCGTAACGCCCACGCCACCGCGGTCAGCGTGTTCGTCTTTGATAGATTCTATTTCCTTGTATTTTTTCAACTGCTCGCGAATCAGCGTCCGCAGAATACCATCTCCTTTCCCATGCACAATGTATAACTCGTGCTGGCTCAGGTAGATAGCCTCGTCTATGAGGTCAGCTACCTTGCCCAAAGCCTCCTCTGCGCGACTGCCACGAACGTCCAGACGCGTAGAAAAATTTTGCATTTTCGAGGTCATTTCAAATGATTGGTAAGTGGGCATCGCAGGCTTTTTGGTTGCTTCTTCATACACTTTGCGCTTGATTTTGACTAATCTATTCACCTTCATTGTCGATTTCAAATCGCCCATCGAAACCATTACTTCCTTATTTCTGATGGACAAAACCTCGCCCACCGCATTTTGGTCTTTGATTCTTACAAAATCGCCGACCTCGATATTTCCGCCAATCTCCTCTATTTCTTCGCTTACATCTTCCTCATTATCAGGTGTTATTACTATTTCAGGTTTTAGCGTTTCCTTAAAGTCGTCCAGTTCCTTGCGAATCGTCTTGGTTTTCTCTTTCTCAGCCTGACTGTCCTTGATTTCCTTGATAACGCCTTCTATTTTTTGGTTTACATCTTTGAGCAAACTTTTGGCTTGTACCTTTGCCTCGTTCATTAGTTGTTTGCGGTTTGTTTCCAAAAAATCTTTGAGTTTTTCGTATTCTTTCAGCGTCTTATCTAACTGTTGCTGAGTTACTTGGAGTTCTTTATTTTTTTCTCGGTAAAACTTTTTGTCTAACTCCAATTCCGTCAAAAGTTTTTCCATGTCTATTTTCTCGCGACCTACTTTTTCCTTTGCGCTTTGCGTGATGGTGCGCGGCAAACCAATTTTTTGTGCTATTTCAAGAGCAAAAGAACTGCCAGGTCGCCCGATTTCCAGTTCAAAAAGTGGCTCTAACTGCTTCACATCATAGCGCATAGCTCCATTAACCACACCTTCAGTATTTTCTGCAAAAACTTTCAAGTTGGCGTAGTGCGTAGTGATGACTGCAAAAGTTTTCTTCATATTCAAATCCTCCAAAATCGCTTCGGCAATCGAGCCTCCCAACTGTGGTTCTGTTCCCGTCCCAAATTCATCAATCAGGCAAAGCGTTTTGTCATGGGCAAACTGCACAAAATGCTTCATATTTTTGAGGTGCGAGCTGTACGTACTAAGGTCATTTTCAAGGGATTGCTCATCACCAATATCAATAAAAAGGTTCTCAAAAATTCCACTGGTCGCGCCTTCCATCGCGGGAATAAGCAAGCCACATTGGAGCATATATTGCAGCAAACCCACCGTTTTGAGGCAGACAGACTTGCCGCCAGCGTTAGGTCCTGAAATGAGTAAAATCCTATTTTGCTCTTCTAACTTGATGTTTAGCGGAACTACATTTTTGCCTTGTTTCTGAAAATTCAAAAAAAGAATAGGGTGCTTGGCATTGTACCAATTCAAAATAGGTTTTTTAACCAAATTGGGGAAGGTTGCACCTATTTTTAGCGAAAAAAGTGCTTTTGCACGTATAAAATCAATGATTCCCAAAAAAGAATAGGCTTTTTTCAAATCAGGAACGTGCGGGCGGACTTTATCGGTCAGGGCAGTCAGAATCCTGACGATTTCGCGACGTTCCTCATATTCTAACTCCCTGATTTCATTGTTGATTTCCAGTACATCTTCGGGTTCGATATAGACAGTTTGCCCAGAAGCCGAGGTGTCGTGAATGAACCCTTTGATTTTGCGCTTGTATTCCGTTGCCAAAGGAATGACCATTCTGCCCTCTCGAATGGTCAGCGAAGTGTCATCTCCGACTACGCCCTGCCCTTTCAGTGATTTGAGAATAGAATCCAGCTTTTTCCTGACCGTCCCTTGCGCCTCTATGATGCCTGCGCGGATACGCTGAAGTTCGGAAGAGGCATTATTTTTTACCTTGCCCCTGTCATCTATTATTCTTTCTATTTCTTTGAGTAACGTCCTGTCTATGTTTAGGTTAGCGGTCAGTTCTTTGAGGGTTGGAAAGAATTTCTCGTCTTTTTTGTCCAAAAATTCAATACATTTAAAAAAAGTAGCCAACGACATTTTCAAATCCTGAAATTCATCTTCGAGGAGGAAAGTGTTTTCGATTCTTGCCTTGTCGAGTGAAGCGTTTACATCAAGAAAATAGCTATTGGGAAACTGCTCGCCTGCCTGAATGATTTTTATGAACTCGTCAGTCTGGCGGAGCAATTTTAAAATCACGTCATAATTATCTGAAAATCTGATTTTATCGACAAAAGATTGTCCAAGCGTGCCGCTACACTCTTCTTTGAGCAGTTCGCGCACCTTGTCAAAACTTATTTTTTCCTCGAAATTTCGTGGGTATAACATGAAAAAATGATAAAATAATAAATAAAAATGATGAATTACTTTTCAAGATGATGATTGAAAAATATTCATTAGGTAAGTAGTCTTAATATTTAGCTAATTATTGGGATACAAATATACAAATTTTTCTGAAGATGTGTAATTTTTCGTGAGGGCAAACGCATTTTTCATACGTTTGCCCTAAAAATTATTAGAGAAGGGTGTTTTTTACCTTTTATAATGCAAGGTTGTGCAGTTTTCAGGAGAAAGCACCTCGTTTGCCATTGCAAAAACCTGCTCAGTCGTAACTGCCTGAATACGAGCCGATTCTTCATTAATCAGGTCAGGATTGCCCATTAAGGCACAGTATGCTAAGTTCATAGCCCTGCTCAATACCTCGACCTCGCCCAGAATCAAGGTAGATTCTGCCTGATTTTTTACTTTTTGGAGTTCTTCTTCTTTGATTTTTTCACTTTTCATCTCCGCAATCACCTCATTGAGTGCATTTTCTGCATCAGCGATGGCGATTCCTTCTTTTACTTTGCCTGTAACGCAAAATAAGCCTTCGTCCAGTGAGCCTGTGATGTATGAATTGGCAGCACCAAATAATTGGCTTTCTTGGACTAATTTTTGGTGCAAACGCGAGGATTTGCTACGCCCCAGCACATCACTGAGCAAGTCAGTAGGCAGGTAGTTTGGGTCGCTTTTCTTGCTCATTTTGAATACTTTATAAATCATATTGGCAGGTACATCAGCCTCTATTGCGGAGAAACGTGCTTCGGTTTGCTTGGGTTCTTTGGGCAGGCTACGCACGTAAGGCGCACCCGCAGGAATGGGCGCAAACCATTTTTCTGCTAATTTTCGTACATTTTCAGTTTTTACATTGCCCGCTAAGACCATGATGGCATTGTTTGGAAGATAATATTTGTAAAAAAACGCTTTCACATCTTCCATCGTCGCCTCCTCGATGTGCGAAATATCCTTGCCAATCGTTGCCCACTGATACGGGTGAACCTGATAGGCAAGTGGGCGCAGTTTCAGCCAAACATCACCGTAGGGCTGGTTGAGGTAGCGTTGTTTGAACTCCTCAATGACGACTTTGCGCTGCACTTCCAGCACTTCGGGATTAAAAGAAAGCGACATCATGCGGTCAGATTCGAGCCAAAACGCAGTTTCTAAGTTCTGTGCGGGCAGGGTCAGGTAATAATTGGTAATGTCGGGCGAAGTGAAGGCATTGTTTTCACCACCCACTTTTTGTAAGGGCTTGTCGTACTCAGCAATATTTTGAGAGCCACCAAACATCAGATGCTCAAAAAGGTGTGCAAACCCCGTTTTTTCAGGGTTTTCGTCGCGCGAGCCTACATCATAAAGTATATTCATTGCCGCCGTAGGAACGGAAAGGTCTTCATGCACATAGACTTTGAGTCCGTTTTCGAGGACAAAGTGTTCGAAGTGAATCATGGTGTTTGGATTATGATTAGTTGATTGATTTTTTTGCTTTTTTATAAATCGGAACGGTGCTACAAGGTTCGCCGTACATGATAGAGCTGGCAACAGGGCGCAAAAGCCGCGTAATTTCTACGTAAGCCGCCACAGGGACAGGAAATTTGCTACAACCTTTGATGACTACTTTGGCATCTTGGAATTGTGCAATATTTATCTTGGCAATCGCCTCTCTGAAAAGCTCATTTTCTAAGGCTTCTAAGTTACCAAAAATGACTTTTCGTGCCACAGGCTCTAACTGCGTTGCCAAAAGCATATACGCCCACACAGGCACGATAGCGTCCGCAGAACAAGTAATTGCTACATTTTTCCCAGCATACTGACTCCAATCGTGCGTTTTGATAAACTCCCTAAAATCTTTTTCCCTGAGCAATAGCTCCTCCCACAGGTTTTGCTTGATGTCGTACACTACTCTTTCATGGTGGTCATAATATTCTTCTAAATCTATGGTTATCAGCGAACTATTGGCTACTTTATTGATAATTTCTTCTTCCATGTTGGCTTTATTTTTTATACTTTTAGATTGCAAAAGGTTGATAAACTGTATTTTGTCTAAGTTTTTTAGCAAATCTGTACCTATCCCTTTGGCTACATCAATCACAATGGGCGATATATCAGGCATAATTTTTTGTTTAAATTCCAATTTATTACTTTTACGAAACAAAAATAGGAAAAAAATAGATAATATTACATTTCAAATAGAATCAATATGTTACAAAAAATTCTCTCTCTGATTGACGAGGCAAAGATTGCAGAGGCGTTTGCAGAAATAGACAAAACAAGCATCAAAAGTCCAAGTATTGCCCAGCTGAAGCGCGAGTTTATTGGGGGAGAAAAACGCTTTGATTTCTATGACAGGCTAAAAATGGCAGTAAAAAATGAACTCAAAGAGGAAAAATTACCTCTCACTGAGCCATCTACAAGCGTTGATTTAGCCCAGCTGTATCAAAAATTAAATACCAAGTTCAATGATGAGCATTTGAATCTTTTTTGTATGCTTTATTTTGAGCCAGTACATAACAATTTTACACAGGGGCAGGGCAAAATCGCCAAAATTACCGCCTTGCTGGACTATGCCAAACGAAATAATCTATTGGAAAAATTGGAAACAAATGTAAAAGATTTTTTGGGATAAAGTAGCGCGCATATTTGGTAAGGTATTCCTCAAACTCACTCCATTTTTACGGTATTTTTTCCACCCTTTAAGCTCATTTCTTTTCCTTTCCAAACAAATTTGCCTGTCAGCAGAGTGGGTAAGGAAACCTCACCTTCTACGCCCGCGCCTTTGCGCGATAGTTTTATGCTGATTTCGCCCTGTGGGTGAGGCATTTTTGCTTCCACATTTTGCAGTTCGCCAAGTGCAGGTTGAATCAAAACACTTTCAAAACCTGCTTTGGAAGGCATAATACCACAGATTGTCGCCAAAAAATCGTAGTTGGGACTTGACGACCACGCATGGCAGTCTGAGCGCGTAGGTTCAGGATTTTCCGCAAAAGTTGTTAAGCCCATACTGAGCATCTCGCGCCAAGGAGTCAGATTTGAATAGTACAATTCACTCATCTCAGATTTTTTCAGTGCCTGCGTCAAATAAAAACGAAAATAAAAAGTCCCTTGTATGAGGCTTTTGTCTTGTAAAACCTTGTCCATAAATGACTTACGTTGTTCGGCAGGAATCCCCTCACTCAAAATGCCCATGATGATGGCGTGCTGGCTAAACTGCTGTTTATCAGGCGTATCACCAATAATTCCCTTATTTTTGTCCAAGCAAAGCGCAAAGGTGCTTTTGGCTATTTTCTGAGCCAACTGTTTGTAATGATTTGCCTGCGTAGTTTTTCCATAATAATCAAAGACTTTTGCCGCCAAATTTAGCGAGTAAGCGTACTGAAAAGTGATAATGGACGAATTACCCTCATGCGAACCCTGTGGCTCACCACCAATGTTTTTTTCTGTAACCCAAGGCCATTCTCTTGCCCAATCTACAAAGTTCCACCACTCCATTCCACTAAGCATATTCTTTTGATTATCAAGGTGTTTCTCGTACCAAGCCAATACATTTTCCATGCCTTGCAGTTGTGCTTTCACAAATTCATCGTCTTTGCGGTGCATAAAATAATCATACACCATGTTTGTCCAGAAAAGCGAAAAAGTAGGTATAATTTGTTGGGTAGAGCTTGGGTAGCGGCTTTGCGTTAGTCCTTCAGGAATACGTGAATTGTCAAAATCAATGATTGCTTTCCGCATGAGGCGGTCATCACCCGCAACATACAGAGAAATAAGAGCTTGGATACGCGTATCGCCTACGTACTGCAACTGCTCGTAGTACGGACAATCCACGTAAGTTTCTAAGGCACAGAGCCTTGCCGTTCGCCAGCCTACATTCCAAATATCTTTCAAACTGTTATCATTGCTCGTAAAACTTGCTTTTTCTTCAAAAGGATAGCCTGTAAAAACACCATATAAATCATTGATAATCAATGCGTTTTCTTTGGTTTCTATTTTCATTTCCATATAGCGGTAAGTACGAAACCACAGTGTGCTGTAAAGCCTGTTTTCGCCGCCCTCAAAGTAGAAAATATCGTATTGCCCTTTGATACTTTTTTCGTTGATTTCATTGCGGTTTCCCTTGCTATCTTTTTTATCAAAAAGAGCCTCTGCGTAAGTCAGTTCGACATTTGCCCCCTTCCCTCCACTCACCAAAAGTTGTGGATAAGCATTGGTCAGAAAGGTTTGGTCTAAGAGCAGAGTTGCTTTGGTATTGGGGGGAATGGTTACTGCCGTTCCTTTCAAAAAGTTATCGCTAATAGTTGCGCCCTCACTTCGGGCTATCTTATTGATTCTCTGCTGTTTCTCTTCCATCAGAGGAATAGTTCTTGGCACTAAGTACCAATCTGCGCCTGTACCTACTCCCTTGGGTGTTCCCATTTCAAGCTGTCTTGGTTTTGTCCAATTTTCGTCCTTAAAATCAAGCCCTTGCCAGTTCCATACGTATTGCGCTCCCCTGACCTCATCACCTGCGCCCACTGACATAAAGGTTTGGAGTTTTGCCAAATCATAAAGAGGGCTATATGCTTCATTTTGAGTTACTTTCCATGAGTCGTTGGTATTAACCGCTTTTTCTTTCTCAGAATTTCCTTGTAAAATAAAAGCAGTTTTTTTGGTTATCTGCGCCCCAGGTAGGTACTCGCCCATGTTCCACACCAGCGCGGCAATTACGTTTTTTCCTGCCACTAATTCACTGGCAATGTCTATGGTTTCAAAATTCCAATTCAAAATATCGCCTCTTGCTGCCCCCACACAGACTGATTTTCCATTCACAAAAAGGCGGTAGCGATTGTCGGCAGAAACATGAACTATGAATTTTTGAGGTTTTTCAGCCAGCGTAATTGTCTTGCGGAAGTGAAAAACGCCGTACTCTTTCAGCGAAACTTTGGGCGGAGCTATCCAATAAGCCGTCCAGTTTTCTTTGAGCAAATTGGGGCTGATTTCGCGGGTAGGCATTTGGGCATAAGTAGCTGTTAAGCAAATCCTTATAATAAAAAGAGTGATTAAAAAAGTTTTCATATTTAATGAGGTTAGCGTGTCTTTATTTTTGATAGTTATGTAGGTAGGTTTTGTGTTTTTAACGCATTGATTTTAGATTTCAAACAAAAATATCAAAAATCTTATTCATTTCAAACAAAAAAGGGTTTCTTTTAAGTGCAAAACAAACTTTATTTTTGAGCAAGTATCCTAAATTCACTTCTAATTACCACCAAATATATTGGGCAAATTTCCAAAAAAACTTAACTTAGACGGTTTCTTAGACTTCATTTATTAATGTATGTTTTTTTGTTTTTTTCTTTGGCAGCCTGAAGAGATAGGAATGAATTTAAAATACAATGCATTGATAAGCAATTATTTACAAAAACTATCTGAAATCTTAACACAAAATATTTTGAAATTTGTTTTAAATCATTGTAAATTGCAACGTTAAAATTACTTAAAAAATTAAAACATACTTAACAAACAAATTCACAAATGACACACACTACTACTCCATTAATTTGTATGCACTTGGCAAGCCTTAAACAACGTACAGACAATCCGCAACACATCATTTGCCGCTTTTTACTGTAAATTTTGCAAGGTTTTTTGATAGCTTTAACAATAGACACAAGTTTAAAAAATTTATTCGTTTGAATTGTCGTAAAGATTTGATAATTAATAATTTACAAATTTATTGATTATGGTAATACCTCATTTTCTAATCAGCTAAATACAATTTATTTTATGTTTTACTTATTTTCAAACTATTAACATTTATTTAAAATGAAACGACTATTACTTATTGGAATGTTTTGTACATTCTTGCTTGGCTCGTTGTTTGCACAAGAACGAACCATCTCTGGCACAATTACGTCTGGTACGGACAAATCCGTATTGCCTGGCGTGAATGTGGTTGCCAAAGGAACAAATGCTGGGGTCATCACGGACGGTGATGGCAAGTTCAAACTGGCTGTACCTGCGGGTGCGACCAAGTTGGTGATTTCTTTTGTGGGGTTTATTACTCAGGAAGTAGAAATCGGCAATCGCACTACGGTTGATGTGGTGCTGGAAGATGATGTACGCCAACTTACCGAAGTGGTGGTAACGGGTGTAGGCTCTGCCACAGACAGAAGGAAAATAGGTATTTCTGTAGAGTCTGTTACGGCTGACAAGTTGCCTTCTATTCCTACAGCGTCTATTGACCAAGCATTGATTGGTAAAATCGCAGGCGCGCAAATCTCCAGTACGGACGGTACGCCTGGCGCAAACATCAATATCTTGCTCAGGGGTATCAACTCAGTAAACAGAGGTACAAGCCCTATGATTCTCTTGGACGGTGTACAGTTGGCAGCAACTAACCTGAACTCTCTGGACTTGAATGCGATAGAAAGAGTAGAAGTGGTACAAGGTGCGGCGGCAGCTACGATTTATGGCGCACAAGGTGCAAATGGTGTTATCCAACTGTTTTCTAAAAAAGGAAAAGCAGGAAAGGTAAACATTGATATTTCTTCCAGCATTACCCAAAACACTTACCTCAATATCGGGGGTTTAAAAAAGGCTAATTTACATGGTTTTGATACTGATGCAAGTGGCAATGTAATAGGTGGTTCTGGACAGCCGCTTGTTTTTGACCAAGAAACACTCACTTTCAGTGAAAACTTGATTTGGAGAAGCACTACGCCTACTACGCAGATTAACAAGCCGTATGACAAAAATTTGAAATATTTTGACCATTTTGACCAACTGTTCCAAACAGCAAGTACCTATAATAATAGTGTGGTAATTTCTGGTGGTCAAGATAAGTTTAATTTTGCTGTTTCCGCCTCTAACAACCGCCAAGAAAGTAACATCAGAAACAATGGTTTCTTGGACAGGTCTAACTTTATGGCAAATATTGGTATGGAACTGTTCAAAAACTTTACACTACGCAGCACTACGCAGTTGGTTTATACCAAAAATACCATCAATTATAACCAAGGTATTATCTACGCTTTGTTCAATACGCGCCCATTTGCAGATTATACTGCCAAAGACAATGATGGTAATTCTGGCTTCTATTTTGGAGATGCCTCTGGAGTAAACGGCTCAAATCCGTATTACCGACAACAGTATTCAAGCTCTTTGGACAATAAAATAGACATTGCCCAGAGCTTTAATGCCAACTACAAGCCCAACAAATACCTCGACTTAGATGCAAAGTATGGCTTGAACTACCAAAGGCAAGAAGCAATCTAT
Source organism: Cytophagales bacterium (assembly GCA_013298985.1). Classification (GTDB taxonomy): domain Bacteria; phylum Bacteroidota; class Bacteroidia; order Cytophagales; family Thermoflexibacteraceae; genus Thermoflexibacter. The sequence continues at coordinate 30,852 of JAAFJS010000003.1, read as the reverse complement.
ACCTACGAAAACCAAACTAAAAATGCCAACTATAACTACTGGGAAGGTGGCAACTATGTGGGTTTTTTTGCCCCTGATGGCGCAGGCGAAATAAACAATTATAGCTATAATCAAACTTTCCAAAATTTTATAACTAAAGCTACGCTGAATACAGATTTCAAAGAGGATTTTGGCTGGAATCTGCCTATTCGTACCTCTACCCAAGTAGGTTTTGATTATCGCAATACCAAATACCACAGATATATCACTTATGGTTTGGGTTTACCTGATTACACCCCCTATAATTTAAGCCAAGCAACTACTTTTAAAGTACCAGATGCGGGGCAGTTAGGTGATGGTAGAGGTGGGGATTACAGAGAACCCTTTATTACGTATGGCTACTTAGTGAATCAACGCATCGAGTGGGGAGAAGTGTTGGGTGTTTCTGCTGGTTTCCGTACTGATTTTTCTTCTGCTTTTGGGAGAGGCTCTACGCCTTTTACCTTCCCACGCGCAGATGCTTATTTGAGAGTTTCAGCTTTTGATTTTTGGCAAAACAGTAAGATGGTAGATATCTTACCTGAGTGGAAAGTCAGGGCGGCGTACGGCGCGGCAGGTATCCAACCTCGCCCATTTGACCGCTATGTAACTTTGAATACCAGAACAATAGGTAACTCTAACGTGTTTTTCTTACCTACCGCCCAAAGTAATCCAGATTTGAGTGTGGAAGTTTCTAGAGAACTTGAAATTGGGACAGACATTACTTTCAATATATTAAAGCAAGGCGAGTGGTTGAGAAATATCAATTTCTCAGGTACGTATTGGAAACGCAATACAGACAATGCGATTTGGGACGTAAACTCTGCCCCTTCTACAGGGATTGGTACTATCAAGGATAATGCTTTCTCTTTGGGTTCTAATGGTTTGCAGTTCTCCTTGAATGCCGCTATCGTCAATAAAAAAGATTTCACTTGGAACTTTACGACTAACTTTGGTAGGCAGACCTCCCAAATCACCGCAGTAAAAGGACCTGAAATCGTCATTACTTCTGCGGCAGGTAGCACTAACTATGTACTGAAAGAAGGGCAAAAAATAGGTCAGTTGTTTGGCTTTGTATTACTCAAAGATGTAAACCAAACTAATCCTGACACAGGTGCACCATTTATTCCTGCTGACCAGCAAGGCAACTACGAGGTAGCAGGCAATGGTGCTGTAGTCAATAAAACGACCAAAGCACCTTTCTTCACCCCAAATCAGTATAGCTTTGGCGACCCCAATCCTTTGTTCAATATGTCGTTTATCAACGATTTCACTTACAAAGGCTTCCTTTCTTTTGCTTTCCAAGTGGATTGGGTACAAGGCGCACACTTGTATAACCAAACCAAAGAATGGATGTATCGCGATGGTATCCATTCAGATTACCAAAATCCTTTCACCATCAATGGCGAAACTGGCGCATGGTCAGCCTTCTATCGTGGCATCTACGCAGAAAGAGCAAGAAACGGCACCAAAGATTATTTTTATGAAAATTCTTCTTTTGCTCGTTTGAGAAATATCTCTATTGCTGTTGATTTTGCGCGACTATTTGACATGAAATCTTTTAGAAGATTACAGTTGGTGCTTTCTGGTCGTAACCTTGCCACTTGGACTAAATATACGGGCATGGACCCAGAAGTTAGCTCAGGCACGACCAACTCTGCATGGGACAGAGGCACAGACCACAATACTATGCCTAACTACAAGTCTTACCAACTTACGCTTAACGTTGGATTCTAAAATAAGCTAAAAATTTTTAAACACGAATTTCAAATGAAAAAGATAAAAATAATTACATTCCTTTTTGTTCTTTTCAGCACCTTGGCTTGCAAAGAGCAGTTAGACGTAAAAAATCCGAATCAGCCCACAGTGAGCAGTGCCAATACAGAATCTGGTATCATTGCCTTTGCCACAGGCGCGATTTATGCCAACGGTTTCCGCGACCTCCAGTTCTCTGATGGTGTCTTTGGTACATTTTGGTCTGGCGCAGTAGGTTTTCACGAAATGATGGGCGATATGGTAGGCGTAGAAGCGGCAAACGCTTTCATCAATCAGTTAGGTTGCCCTGACGTAGTAGTATTGGACAATGGAACCAGAGTGCCAAATCCTCAATCACCCAATACACAAAAAGCATTGATTAGGGCAATTAATTCAAATTCTAATCAAGGGAATAACCCGCTTTACTACGAGTGGGCGTATATGTATGCGATGAACAATGGCGCAAACAATATATTGGAGTTATTAGATAAAGTAACTTTTTCAGGTAATGCTACCAACAAAAAAGCAACATTGACCGCTTGGGCGTATTGGTGGAAAGGTTTTGCCTACTCTCGTATTGGCTCTATTTATTATGCAGGCTTGATAAACAGCGAAGCCGCAAAAACAAACAGCAACTATGTGAGTAAAGAAAGAATGATTGAAGAAGCAAATGCCAATTTCGACAAGGCTATTGCCGCACTTAACGGACTTGATGGTAGCTCAGATTACGTAGATGTAATGACCAAATTAATACCTGAAATCAACCAGATAGGCAAGGGTGGCACGCCTACACCTGCTCAGTGGAAAAGAAACATTAATACCTTCAAAGCAAGAAATATCTTGGTCAATACGCCTCTTGCCGCTATGAGTCCTGCCCAGTGGTCTGCAATTACTGCGCTGGTCAATGATGGCGTAAGAGCTAACGACAACGTATTTACCATGCGTACCAATGCCAACGGCGATTTGATGGCACCACAAACTGGCACTGTAGCCGCAAGAGCTACAGGCAACCCTAACGGTACGGCGGGCTACAAAGTAAGCGAAAGATTGGTACAAGAGTTCAAAACAGGCGACAGACGATTGGCAAACAATTTTCTCCAACTCCCCAGAGCATGGATAGGCAATAGCGATAGGGGAAATGCCTTCAATACCAGATGGCAGATGATAGACGGCGGAAGCGGTATTGCGGGCGTGGCTGTACTTGGGTCAAGGCAGGCTGGTGTTTATGAAATGTATATTGGTGGTTCTTACGAAGAAAACGAATTGATGAAAGCAGAAGCATTGATTAACTCTGGTAACATCAGCGGTGGCTTGCAAGTAATTGATGCACTCCGCAATTCCCAAGGCGCAGGGTTAGCCCCAGTTTCAGGCGGAAATCTTACTCTTGCCGCCGCCCGCGAAGAGCTTCGCAGAGAAAGACGCATCACCTTGGCTTTCAGAGGATTCTCTTTCTATGATGCCAGACGTTGGGGCGTACTCGACAACGGCAGAACAGGTGCAGTAGTGGTCAATAACTCTGGCGTACTCAATACCAATGCTACCATTACTTATGGCTACTTGGATTATTGGGACGTACCTGACAATGAGCTGGCTTATAATCCTGCCTCAGGGACAAGCGCACCCGTGAAGAACCCTAAGTAGTAAGTAGAAGACTTACTTATTTGAGTTTTATTTGAAAAGAATCAGACCTCCAAAAGTCTGATTCTTTTCTTTGCTTATTAGGTTTCCTTAAAAAATGTATTATTTTCGCATTTAAGTAATTCAGCAAAAGTAAATATTCTTTAAAAAATATACCATAGGCGTTACGGAGTTATACAAATAGTTGAATATAAAACTCTTAACGAAGTTTGGGAGAATCATAATTACCCCTTTTACCAAATAAAACTTCTAATGGAGTTTAAAAACGGTTAAAAATTTGAATTAATCAAGCTATTTCTTTTTAAAAAATAAAAAAATTATGGTCGTTTCTGAAAACGTCAATGAAGCACTCAAAGCTATCAAAGACAACTTATTAAGAACCTCGCTGACGGCGGCAATCGTAGCTATCGGAATCACTGCACTCGTAGGAATCTTGACAGCTATTGACGGCATACAATATTCCATCAGTTCAGGGCTTTCTGATTTGGGGGCTAATAGCTTTGACATCAAGGATTTGAATCGTGGCGGTGGGCGCAATCGTGGCGGTATCAGCCAAACGACCAAATCTCCCATCACTTACAATGAAATTAAGGAATACAAGGAACGCTACCCAATGAACGCCACCATTAGTGTTTTTACCACTGTTACAGGCTCGGCAGAGGCAAAGTTTCGTTCTAAAAAAACAAATCCTAATACCGCAATGATGGGCATAGATGAGAACTACCTGAGTGTGAAGGCGTATAGTGTTTCGCAGGGGCGAAGTTTTTCTACTGTTGAGGTGCGGAATGGAAGCTACGTTTGCCTGATAGGAGATGAGCTAAGAGAAACACTTTTTGACAAGGAAGATGCTATTAATCAGGGAATTACAGTAGGTGGCATACACTTCAAAGTAGTTGGCATACTTACCAAAGAAAGTTCTATTGGCAGCTCGGCAATCAATCGTTCTGTACTTATTCCCCTGCAAACGGGCGTGGGTATAGCATCGGGGCGTAGGCTGTATTTTACGGCTATAAACTACATCAAAGACCCCTCTACCCTCAATTACCAAATGAGTGAGGCGGAAGGATTGATGCGCCAAATTCGCCAAGACCGCTTGGGCGACAAAGCCTCTTTTGAGATTGTGCGAAGTGAATCGTTGGCGGCTTCTTTGGCAGAAACCTCTGGAAGTCTGCGTATTGGAGGTGGGTTTATTGGCTTTATTACCTTGCTTGGGGCTTCTATTGGCTTGATGAATATTATGATGGTGTCTGTAACGGAACGTACTCGCGAGATTGGTATTCGCAAAGCACTTGGCGCAACGCCACAAAAAATAAGACAACAATTTTTGGTAGAGGCTATTGTTATTTGCCAAATTGGAGGCATTATTGGCATCATATTAGGTATTTTGATTGGCAATTTGGTTTCTACCATTGTTAGCTCAGGTGGATTTGTAATTCCTTGGGCTTGGATGTTTGGCGGAATAATCGTTTGCTTTGTAGTGGGCATTGTTTCAGGCTATTACCCTGCCTTCAAAGCCTCCAAATTAGACCCAATAGAATCTTTGAGGTACGAATAAATAAATTGATATAAAAAAGTAAAAGGCAGACATTTTTCAGAAATGTCTGCCTTTTGTGCTTAATAATGTTGTTTTACAAAACCATTATAGCCTGATTCTCTGAGCTTTGGTACGGTAGCCGCCACTGTTTCGTTAGAGCCTTCCCCTACCAAAATGCGAAAAATACGCTTGTCGCCCGCCCAGCCTGTTTGGATAAAAACATCTTTGAATCCCTTGTCATAAATGGCTTTTCCTTTCTCTAATGCCTTGTCTAACAGCGTATAAGAGGCAATCTGTACGCCAAATCCATTCGGATATTTTACTGTTCCCCAGAGGCTGTACGTATTTACCCCTGCAAACTTTTCCTCACTATTTTTTACCCTCACTTGGTTTTGTGGCTTGTCCATCACTCCACCTTTTGATTTATTATTGCTTACTGTACCAGATTCTGCGGGAGAAGATTTGTCTTCTTTCTTTACTTCAGTCTGATTTTCAGTAGTTTGCTTAGAAGTATCATTATTTTTTGGTTTTTCCTGCTTTGGTTTTTCTTGCTTTTTTTTGTTAAAAATCTTATCAATCAATTTCCCTACCTTGGTTTTTTGCTTGGTGGTCTTTTTGACTACTTCTACTTTTTTCTCTTCTTTGTCTTCTTTTTTAACTAATATAGTAAATTCCTCTACATCAACCACTTCCATACGTACAGGAATCACGCCAGACCGAATCATATCCAGCTCTTCGGCAGCAGCTTTGGAAAGGTCTATGATTCTTCCGCCTGAATAGGGGCCTCTATCATTTATCCTGACAATCACTGACTTATCATTATTTTCATTGATAACTCTGACCTTGGCATTGAAGCGAATACGCGGGTGCGCGGCAGTCATCTCATTCATGTCATATACTTCGCCGTTTGCGGTTTTTCTGCCATGAAATTTGTCTGCATAGTAAGAAGCATTGCCTTCCTGCTCGTAGCCTATGCGGTTATAAGGCTGGTCGAGGTCGTCAGCACTGATAAAAAATAGCGAAAGAAGTACAAATAAGAGGCTATGTTTTTTCATTATTCAAAGTGTTTTTTGGGGAAAGATTGATAATTTTTCTTATTTAATTTATCTGCTGTCTTTTGGGCTAAGGCTTTGGTTTTGAAACTCCCAACTAAGATTCTATATGTTTTATTGCCGCCTGCCCAGCCCGCTTGGATATAAATTTTTCCCAATTTTAATTTTTCTAAGATAGCTCCTTGCCTTAAAGCCTTATCAATTTCATCATAAGAAGCTACCTGTACGCCAAAACCATCTGGGCTAACTTTTTCACCCTCAGTCGTATAGGTGCTTGTGGGGTCAAAAGTAGCTTTATCTTTGCTTTTTACTTTTGGATTTGCTGTCCCTGAAATCACGCCTTTGGATTTGGTATTTTCCAAAGATTTAGCTTTCACTATTGCCTTTTTATTTTCAGCTAATTTCTTGCTTTCAACCTCTTTTTTCTTCTGGTCGGCTAATTTTTTTTGAGCAACTTTTTCTTTTTCTAAGGCAATTAGTTTCTCGTCTTTCTCAGGCTTTGTGGAGATTTTCACTGGAAGGCTCTCCTTTTCTTTGTCATTATTTTCGTCAGGAAGCACTTCTTTTGTGTCATTTTCGCCTTCATATCTTGCGAAAATTTCTTCTTCTTTTGTTTGCTCTTCTGCCTCTTCTGAGGGCTTGGTAGCGATACGGCGGTACGCGTCCGCCAATATTTCTCTGGCGTTATTGCGCGGCACAGCCAGTTGTATGAGTTCTATTTTGACCTCTACCACCGTTTTTTGGTCTGTAATGCCAAGTGCATCGGCGGCGGCTTTGGTAATGTCAATAATTCGGTCGTTGGTGAGTGGGCGGTCGTTGATGCGTACAATCGTTTCCTTGCGGTTGTCTAAGTTGGTGATTTTGACCAAGCTATTAAAAGCGATTGAGGCGTGTGCCGCTTCCAGTGCCGAGGGGTCGTACTTCTCACCACTGCGCGTAGATGCACCCTTGCGGTCATCTGAAAAGTAAGAGGCTTTGCCCGTTTGCGTGTAGCCAATTTGAGTAATTTCTTGGGAAAAGACATTTGTAGCTGGCAAAAAAACCAGCCAGTGAACGTAAAATAAAAACCAAAGGGATAAACGAGATACTTTCATAAAATGCTCAAAATAGGTGATACTAATTCATTTCTGTAAAAACTCATCTGTAAAATGCTATATAGATTTCTGAATTTCAATGACTTCTGCTTCACTTACGCCAAAAAGTTGGGCAATTTGAGCAATGGTCAAAATGCCTTGCCGAAGCGCATTTTTGATATTTTGCGTTCTTTCTTCAATTTTGCCTTGAATTTTACCAGCTAATTGTCCTGACACAAAAGTGGATTCAAACATACTCGCTTGGTAGCTCAGGTTGTCCAGATAGATATCATAATCCAGCCTATCCTCTTCTGAAAGTTTCATCACGCTAAATTCCTCTTTTGCCTTTTGGATTCCTTTTGCCCTAAATTCTGTTTTGATTTCCTCATTTTTCAAAAAATAAATCCATTCGTCCAAGCTATCTTTGGCAACCTCATTAAAATTATTGACTTTGACGAGGTAGTATTCAGGGAAAAAGTTATATACCTGAGCCTTCCCGTACAAATCTATCTGCGTTTTGCTGAGTTGCAGGACATCTTTCTCATGTAAACCAACGAACTGTGTAGTCCCCGCATACACATAATCTGTTCCCTGCCCTAAGTCAAAATAAACAATGCTGATGGAAATAATTTTCTTGATTTGAGAATACCTCATTCCCTTAAACATATTTTCTGTGATAGCCTTTGCTGTGCCATAAAGCAATCGCTGAAAATAGTCATGCTCCGTAGTATTCTGAATTTCAATGATTAATAGCTCTTTTTTGCTGTTTTCGACAAGTAAATCTACGCGATTTTGTTTGTCGTCAGCGTGCGTTCTATTACTTTCACTTTCCAATATTTTTTCAATCCTAATATCATCAAGCAGTAACTCACTAAGAAAACCCTCCAAAATGTCGAAGTTTATCTTATTTCTTAGCAATCTTTTTAATGCCCAATCAAATCGAATAAGTTTAGCCATGCTATTTTTTGTGCTAATATACTAAAAATCAACGAAATTCAAAAATATTTGTTGTGAAAGATTGTTTATGGCAAACTCTTTTTGAATGCAGCATAATTAGCATCTTTGGCAGAGTTGAGCTTACATTTGCGCTTGGTTGCCGCATTTTTGATATTTTCTATTCTATTGGCTGAGTTAGGGTGTGTACTCAAAAAGGCGGGAACACTTGACCCCTTGCTGGTGCGTTGCATTTTCTCGAAGAAGCCTGCCGCACCGTCAGACCTATAATTGGTATTGCATAAATAAATGACCGAATACTCATCTGCTTCGGTTTCGTGGGTGCGACTAAACTTCAGATTGATTAAGCTACTTGCTATTTGTGCTATTCGCCCGCCACTATTTTTTCCCAAAAGCAGTTGCATACCAAAATTTATTCCGTGCATATTTGCCAAATTGCTGGTCGCGTGTCTGCGGTCTGCATGGGCAATTTCGTGTGCCATCACGCCCGCGAACTGGTCTTCGTTGTCCAAAAACTTGATGATGCCCGTATAGACATAAATGAAACCGCCTGGCGCGCAAAAAGCGTTCAAAGTGGTATCATTTTGGATAATCTTGACCTGCCATACGAACTGGTCTTTGTACTTGACCTGCCCTGAATTGAGGATAGTGTTGGTAATCCTTCGCAGGTGCGCGTAGGCTTGCGGGTATTTTTTCTCGTCCAATACTTTGTTTTTGGGGTCTTTTTCCACCTCATCTGCTACTTGGCGACCTAACTTGATTTCGTCTTCGACAGAAAAAAGTAAATCATTTAACCCTTGCGCTTGGGAGGTCAAAGAAATGGCACAAAATAAAAAAAATAATGTTAGCGTTTTCATAAAAAATCAGTTTAGCCTATTTTTCTATTTCAAAAACGTATTTTTCCCTGTTTGGGTTTTTCTCTTCTTTGGGCTTACGGTTTTCTTTTCTTTGCTTCACCACTTCACAAGCCAAGAAAATAGCGGCACGCATGGAGGATTCGTCTGCAATATTTTTCCCTGCAATGTCATAAGCTGTACCATGGTCAGGCGAAGTACGAACAATGGAAAGCCCTGCGGTATAGTTTACACCGTCCTCAAAAGCCAACATCTTGAAGGGAATCAGCCCTTGGTCGTGGTACATGGAAACGACAGCATCAAACTGGCGATAACGCATCGAGCCAAAGAATCCATCAGCAGGAAAAGTGCCAAAAATTAAGTGTCCTTGCTCGCGTAAGTGCTTGATAGCAGGCTCGATAACCGTTCCTTCCTCTACGCCCAACATTCCTTGCTCGCCCGCATGAGGGTTCAAGCCCAAAACCGCAATTCGCGGTTTATTTATCCCAAAATCGTATTTGAGTGATTGAAGAAAAATATTTAATTTCTTGATAATTAGCTCTCTTGTGAGTTTTTTTGCGACATCATTTAGTGGAATATGTCCTGTAAGTGTTGCCAAGCGCAGTTTTTCAGACATCATACACATCAGCGACTCGTCTGCGGCAAACTGGGAAGCATAATATTCGGTATGTCCAGCAAACTGAAAATCAGCACCTTGTATATTGTGTTTGTTGATAGGCGCAGTAACCACTGCGTCAATCACTCCGTTTTTAAGGTCTTCGGAGGACTTTGCCAAGGCAAGGTAGGCGCACTTTCCTGCCTCTTCGGTGATTTCGCTTGGGTTTATATCCAAAAACACATTGTCCCAACAGTTCACCACATTTACTTTCCTATCATGCACGATGCCATCAGTGATTTGGTGGTAATTGAAAGTTTCGATATTGAGCAATTTTTTGTATTTTGCCAGTGCTTTGCCTGAGCCGTACAGTACAGGTACGCACATACGCAAGATGCGCGGGTCTTGTAAAGATTTCATTATCACCTCGATACCTATGCCGTTAAAATCGCCCATGGTAATTCCTATGCGTGGCACAGCCGAATGATTTGCTTGTGTTCTATTTTCTTTATTTTCCATTATTTAATCGTCAGAGATTCTTTTGCCTTTTGATTTTTCTAATTGCACTGCCAGCTTCTCGGCGGTGATATTCAGCACGATAGGATAGGTATTATAGTCATCATGTCCATAGACACTGCCACTCAGCGAGCCGCAATAGCCTTTCTTGAATGTAATCATTTTGACCATCATATCTCTGTCAGGGTCAAAGACCGTAATCTTGCCATCTTTGCGCTGGCTTGCACCATTTAGCCCCCAGTCCAGTAATGTTTGGTCTATCTTGTTCAGTTTGATGCTCATAGAAATATTAACGCTGTCTTTGTAACCCTCATTTTCGGGCGTAGCTGCGTAGTTGCTGGACGAATAGCTCACATTGTCCAAGTCATAATTTCTTCCATCTAATTCCAGTTTTATCTTAAACATATTTCCTTTGTGATGAGTGATAAGTTATAAATAATGAATTTTTTTAATTTTTCAAAAAACTTATAAAACATAATTATTTGAAAATCAACTATTTGAACTTTACAGTTTATCATTAAATAATTCAGGCTTGCAAGTTGTAAAAAAAAAAAACATTTTCCCAATATACTTTACTTCTTTGTGTGTAGAGAAAGGGACGAAAAGTAAAATTATAAAAAATAACCTCACCAAAATCTGCGAAGTTGGTGAGGTTAAGTTGTTTTAACAAATATTGGGTAATTGACGTTTCAGCAACCGTTATTTTGCGGCTTCGAATCGCTTGCTTACCTCTGCCCAGTTTACTACATTCCAAAAAGCGGCAATATAGTCAGGGCGTTTGTTTTGATATTTCAGATAATAGGCGTGTTCCCAAACGTCCAAAGCAAGAATTGGTGTGCCTTTGTCAGGGTTCAAATCCATGAGAGGGTTGTCTTGGTTAGGGGTGGAGCAGATTTTGAGTGCGCCATTTTCTACGATAAGCCATGCCCAGCCAGAGCCAAATCTGCCTACGCCTGCCTTGGCAAATTCTTCCTTGAAAGTAGCAAAAGAACCAAATTTGGCAGTGATAGCCGCCGCCAAGCTACCCGTAGGCTCGCCGCCACCCGTAGGACTCATCAGTTGCCAAAACAGGGAGTGGTTGTAATGCCCACCACCATTGTTGCGGACAGGTGCAGGATATTTGCTCATATTTTTCATTAGGTCTTCGACGGACATATTTTCCATCTCTGTTCCTTTTGTGGCAGCGTTTAGGTTCGTAACGTACGCGTTGTGATGTCTGCCATGATGAATTTCCATAGTGGTTGCGTCGATGTGAGGCTCTAATGCCGCCTTGTCATACGGTAATGCAGGTAATTCGAATGCCATGATTTTTTTTGTTTATGAGTTGTAAATGAGTGATTAAAAGTTAGGGTTTTGTGCGTTAATGATTTTATGAAAAATATTTTTATTCATTTTCTTAACGCTATAAACATTAACCTGTTAATTTTACATATAACTTAACAAAGATACGATTTGTTTTTTCAAAGAAATATGTTTTATGGTAAATTTATCTACACACAAATATCCTTTCCGCGTGATTTATGAGGATAACCACCTCATTATCGTAAACAAGGAAAGCGGTGTGCTGGTGCAAGGTGATGAAACGGGTGATGCGCCGCTTTCGGAACTGGTCAAGCTATATTTGAAGGAAAAGTACGACAAGCAAGGCAATGTCTTTTGTGGGGTTATTCACCGCCTTGACCGCCCTGTAAGCGGTTTGGTCATTTTGGCAAAGACTTCGAAGGCATTGGAGCGCATGAATTTGCAGTTTAAAAACCGAGAAATTCATAAAACTTACTGGGCTATCAGCAAAAAACGCCCCGCCGAGGAGCAAGGACACCTGAAACACTGGCTGCGGAAAGACCATGAAAAAAACAAGGTTACGGCTTTTGACAAGGAAGTGCCAGCCAGCCAGCTTGCCGAGCTTGATTATCAGTTTTTGCAAGAAAAAAGTGGCTATCAGCTCATAGAAGTAAAGCCCATTACGGGCAGACCGCATCAGATTAGGGTGCAGTTAAGACAGATGGGCTGCGTGATAGTGGGAGATGTGAAGTACGGCTTCCCCGAAATGAACGCTGATGGAAGGATTCACCTACACTCGCGAAGTGTCAAATTTATACACCCTATCCAGAAAACAATGCTATTTTTTGAGGCAGATTTGCCCAAAGAAAAAATTTGGAATTTGTTTGAATCGTAGAAACTATGCGTACCTTTGGTTAAAAAAACTACTCTATTAATGAAAATCAGTGTAAAAAACTTAGGAATTTTAGAACACTCTGAAATAGATTTGAGTAAAAAACTCAATATCCTCTGTGGTGCGAATAATACAGGAAAGACGTATATGGCGTATACTATTTTTGGTTGGCATCATTTTTTTTCACTATTCCCTTTTTCAGTATTTCCTGAAATCCGATTATATTACCCATATATAAAATTAGTAGATGGAGTTTATTGTATTAATTTTCTAAATATAATAAAAGATACTATAAAAGATTTAGAGAAAGAATTTTCAGAGCAGATAAAACCAAATCTTAGCTTTTTATTTAATTTGGAGGAAAAACAGTTTGCGAAAACTGAAATAAGTTTTATAAATATTTATGAAACATTTTTTAGAACATACTTAAATTCTTTCATTGAGTCAGGAGATGAAAGGGTAAGAATTTTGAAAAAAGAAGAAGAAGAGTATCTAAAAATTTTAGGTGATATTAATGATGTACTTGGTCAAGACCATTATCAACTATTAAGTTTGTTAGATAGGACTTTCAAAATTTTTATAAATTCGATTTTAAAAACAAATGTACTTATTTTCCCTGCCGAACGTGCCGCAATAAACATTTTTAGCAAAGAATTATCTATTAAAAGAAATGATTTAGTTGATGAGCTACTAAGTGTAAAAAACACAAAAAATCGTGATAAATTATTAGAAGAAAGAGCAACACGTTATCCCTTGCCTATTCGGGAGAGTTTGAAAATTGCCGAAGATTTGGCTCGCCTTAGTCAGCAAAAAAGCAAGTATGAATATTTGGCAGAAGAAATAGAGAAGAAAATACTCAAAGGGAAAATCAAAGTTAATAAATATGGAGAAATCCAATACACTCCTAATGGAACAAAAAATGTAAACTTGCCCATGCACGTTTCCGCCTCTATGGTCAAATCTTTATCAAGCATTGTGTTTTATTTCAGGCACTTAGCCCAAGCAGGAGATTTGATTATCATAGATGAACCAGAGCTAAACCTGCACCCTGATATGCAAAGAGCAGTGGCTCGCTTGCTTGCTCGCTTCGTCAATGAAGGATTTAAGGTTTTGATAAGTACGCATAGCGACTACATTATCAAGGAGTTAAATTTACTTATTATGCTCAATAACCCTGATAAGCCCGAAGCCAAAGAACTACAAAAAAAATATGGTTATCAAGACAATGAGTTACTCAAACCAGAAGATTTAGGCGTTTATCTATTCAAAGACAAACATTCAGAAGTCGTGCCTGTTACCCAAGAAGGCTTTGAAATAGAAACGATTGACAAGGAAATCAACGAGCTAAATCATGCTTTTAAAAATATTTACTTTTCTCTTTACGACTAATGGCATTGATAAATGAAATAGAAAAAACGCTGCACGAGGCTTTTCAATGCAAGCCCAATAGTAGCAATATTCATCAGTTAGATGAACCACAAGCACCTGATTATCCTGTTACTAAAATCAGAAAGCAAGGTAAATTGCTCATTTACAAACTTGATGAAAAAAATCCTTTCCCTTTTTTTAAAGATGGTCAGCCCAAATTGATGTGCGATTATTTGATTTTTTATGAGAAAAAAGAAAAGACTTTTGTTATTCTTTGTAATTTGAAATCTAAAAGTAAATCAAATACGCATGAGCAAATACACGCGGGGCATATTTTTGCAAAGTTTGTGATAGAAACAGCCAAAAGATGCAATCCAGTAAGCCAAACACCTATCTTTTTCGGTTTGCACATTATGAAAAAAGTAGCCAATGAAACTAAAGAGGAGTACAAGTATGAAAACGGATTGCGTTATACTTTCCACAAATGCGGCTTAGATTGCGATTTAGACGAGATGTGTTATTAAAAACCCTACATTGACAAAATTTTTATAAACCTATGCGCGCCAAGTATTTTATTTTTGTTTTGCCAATGCTTATTTTTGCGTGTAATCCAAAGGGAAAAACAGATACGCAAACTGCTAAACGCATGAAAACGAGTGATATGGAGGTGGTAGTAATTCGCCTTCGCCCTGAACAAGATTTGAAAAAAGAACTGGAGAACTTTGTAAGCGAACATCAAATCCAAGCGGGTATCTTGCTTACGTGCGTGGGTAGCCTCCAGAAAACGCATCTACGCTTGGCAAATCAGCCAGAAGGAACGAGCTTTGAGGGAAAGCAAGAAATCGTATCTTTGGTGGGGACATTGGGGGTGAGTGGCAGCCATTTACATCTATCCATTTCGGATAGCACAGGCAAAACGATAGGTGGGCATTTACTGGAAGGCTGTTTGGTTTATACCACTGCTGAAATTGCGATAGGTATTTTGCCTCAGCTACGGTTTGAGAGAGAGTTGGATTCGATATCAACGTATAAGGAATTGACTATTCATAAGCCCTAAATTTTTGTGTTAAAATAATTTTCAAAAATATTTTTTTTGCATGGCAACCTTTTGATTTTATAGCACTCTTTGATACAAATGAATTTTTAAAAAGAAATCAAAAAACTAAAAAACACATATAATATGAAAAGTCAAGTTAAATTCAGCATTATCGGGTTTGCTTTCGCGATTGCCCTTTTGATGGGCATATTTTCCAGTACCTTTGCTCAAAATCAGTTTGGTCAGGCAGGTAAAATTTGGTATGACCAAGGTTTTTTATATGTAAATGTGGTCAATGAGGGCGTGGTAGTCATTAATAACTATAATCCCAAATCACCTCGTAAGGTGGGCTTTGTCCAAATCCAAGGCAATGTAGATTTGGCAATGAAAGGAACAGTGATGTTTGCCAATAATAACCAAGACTTGGTGGCAGTAGATATTAGCGATTTGAAAAATGTAAAAGAATTAGCGCGTATTTCCAATGTTTTTACGCACCGCAACAGAGGCAGCCAGTGGAATACCAATGGAAGCGATAATAACCCCAACATGATTGCGTGGCGCACAGGAGAGAATATGTTTTCTTTTCTACCCATGCTTTTTGGTGGCAATAACACCAGCACAGGTCGCGGGCTAAACAATCTGTTTAATACCAGAACCAACAATACCAATATGATGGGCTTTGGAACAACTGGCATTGGTGGTAGCAATCCATTAGTAACCAGCCTTAACCAACCCAATAGCGCACCTTCTGGCGGCTCAGGCAAAGGCGGTTCTATGGCTTGTTTTACGATTGTAGGCAATTATTTGTATGCGATTGATTCCCAGGACTTACAAATTTTTGACATTTCGGAGGCGAAAAAACCAAGATTGGTAGGGCAGAAAGTAGCTATCAATACTGACATAGAAACTATTTTTGCCAGTGGACAGCAACTCTTTATTGGCTCACAGTCAGGTATGTATATTTACGATATTACTGACCCGCTTGCACCGCAGCGCAGAGGACATTATGCACACACACGCAGTTGCGACCCAGTAGTAGTCGAAGGCAATTATGCGTATGTAACACTCAGAGATGGAACGGATTGTGCGGGTGGCGTGAATCAACTGGACGTGATTGACATTAACAATCCTGCTTTCCCCAGAAAATTAAAAACATACAGAATGACCAATCCGCATGGCTTAGGCATTGACAACGGTTTGCTTTTCGTGTGTGATGGCAGAGATGGATTGAAAGTGTATGATGCTCGCGACCCAGGGCAGATTGACCGCAATCAGATTGCTCATTTCGCAAATATGAGTACGTATGATGTGATTCCTGACAGTAATCGCAAAATATTAATGATGGTTGGTGGCAACAAAATTACACAGTACGACTACAATAATCCCAAAAGTTTGGTACAGTTGAGCCAAATTGATGTGCTTTCAAATCAATAAAAGTCCGAAAATAAAAAAGCAAAAGAGGTAAGAACAGTTCTTGCCTCTTTTGCTTTTTATTAAGTCAGAAAAAATACTTATTTTACTTTTTCAATGCGCTGAATACTAAACATATCCACATAATTATCAGCCACTTGCCCTGAAATACCACCAAACATAATTGTCCTATTTTTTTCTACATCAATCACATTAGGCGCATTAAATAGCTTTGAAACCTCAACATTGATACTTACAGTTGTACTTTTGCCTTCTTCCAAGCTCAGGTTTTGTAATGGACTGACTTTGAGGTTAATAGTTCTATAGTTTTCGTCTGAGCCTATGTGAATCACCATGCCACGACGTTCGCCTGTTTGCGCGAAAGAGCTGCCCTCCAAGAGCAAAAACTTGTAGCCCGTTTTCCAATCCCACGCCATATCGTTGCTGGGGTCGAGGTCGCCCACTTGGTCAGTAGAAAGATTGCTCGCCTTGTCAATTCCCACCGCAAACTCAAGCTGGTTGTACTGCCCGACAGGTACATTTTTTATCAAAATTTCGTCAATGTGCGAGCCTGCTTTGCGTTCCAACAAATGATAACTCTCTGATTCAGTGAAAGTTTGTCCTGTTTGTGTATTTTTTAACCTGATGTTGCTGATGTAATACTGAAACTTGTCAATGGAAAAACTATTGCCTGCGGTATTAGCATAACGCGCCGTTTGCAAGGTTAGTGGGCTATTATTCATCAAGTTTGCAAAATCCAGTTTGAGATTTGCGCTGGCGATATTTTCTTTTTTTTCGCATGAAAAAAAAGAAAGGATAAGAATAAAGATAAAAAGCTGATTTTTCATTTGTAGTATTTTAAGTAAGATTTATTGATTTATTATCTGCTTAAACTGCTCTGTATCAATGATTGATACTTTAGGGAAGCCTATATCTTTCAAAGGTTTAAAATCTTTATCATGGGTGATAATAAAATCTGCATTACAGGCAATGGCACAATCTACGAATTTATTGTCATCTTCATCTTTCAGTAGTCCGAATTTGTAATGAGTCGTTACAAGTTCTACATTAGATAAGTTTTCTATCACACCTAAAGCATTTTCACTTGGCAAAGTCCCCATGTGCTGCTCTATTATCTCAGCATATTCAGCTAAAATCTCAGTCGTAACACATAAAATGTATTCACCTTCCAAAAGACCTTTAAAAATCCAATGTAATTTGGATTTAGTTGAGATTGAAACCAAAAGTACATTGGTATCTAAAACTATCTTTTCCAATATTTTATTTTGATTTACGCATTTTAGTATTTAGCATCTTATCAACGTCCACATCTGTCCATTTTTTTTCGTCCCAAATCTTATCAGCTTGCTGGATAAGACGTTGGGCAAAAAATAAAGCAAGTGTTTTTCGTAAATCAGCTAAATCATTATCAGATAGCTGATGTGAAAAAGTTTTTAAAAGTTCAAGCTGAACATTTGTAAATGGTTGTTTAACTACCAATTCCATATTTGTATTTAATTTATAATTCTGTAAAATTGTTATTTGAGCATTTTTTAATTAGATAACATACAAAAAGCTAAGGAAATTCCTTTGCCAGCTTGTTAAAAATCATATTTAACTTTTGAGCCAAATCAAAGGGGCTTTTTCCTTCACAGTTCTGGGTGAGGGGAAAGTCATAGCGTGTCGTTTTCTTTTTTCCCTTGTCTTTGAGGGTAACTGAAAATTCCATTTTGCTTGTGCCTTTGCATTTATACTTTTTTTGATGAAAGGAAGTAATACCACTGAGCCATTCTAAATCACTGATAGTCATGTTTTTAAACAAATTTCTGACTTCCAGATTGGTCGTGATTTCTATTTCATTCCCCAGTTTCTTTTTTTGCGCCTCCGTACCGTACTCGCAGCGCAGGTAATAGCACTTACCATTGTCCCATCTCAAGCCCTTCGAGCAGGGAATTTTCCCTTCTTCATAGTAGAGGATATACATTTCCTTGTAAATCACCTCGTTCTGAGCAAAAGTGTGGGAGGCGCACCCCCAAAATAAAATAATAAATAGAAAGCGCATAAATCAAAAACGAATAGACCTTATTTTTACCATACCATGAAAAACTGCCTTTGCAAATTAGCAAATAGTTTTTGGATATTATACAAAAACAAAGCAAATATGCCATTGGTAATCAAAGAGTATTAGACTTCTTGCGAAAGTAGCAATTTTTCCCTCTCAGCAGGAGAGGGACTAAGGCGACCGTCGCACGGGAGAGGCGATAAAAAACACTTTTGCAAGAAGTCTATTATTAAACTCCAATACAAATTTGCAAGGCTTAGTATTATTATTTATGTTTGCGTTTAAAACAAGGATACTCTGACAATTTTTGTGGAAAGTTCCCCCCGCTAAAGCGAGGGGTTAATCTAACCCCTCGCTTTAGCGGGGGGAACTCGTAGAAACTCAGTCTGCCACAAAAATTGTCAGACAACCAAAATAAGTTAAAAATCTCAGGCATATTTTTAATCTCATAAAATTATGTTAGCAAAGGTGCTAATCGTCGAGGATAATCCAATCAATGTGATTGTTCTGAAAAAATTTATTGAAAGCGTTTGCACCCCTGATACCGTAACAAGTGGTCAGAAGGCGTTAGAAATGTTAGAAAAAAACAAATATGACTTGGTATTGATGGATATTAATTTGGGTAGCGAGCAAATGACTGGACTGGACGTACTGCAAAAACTGCGTGAAAATCCCGCATTGAAGGAATTACCCGTTATTGCTGTTACCGCCTACTCTGGAGATGAGGCGGTGCAAGGATTTTTTTCTGATAAATTTACCGATTTGGTAGTAAAGCCCATAGACAAAGAGAAAATTTTGTCTGTCATCACCAAGTATTTACCAAAACCAGCTTAAATATAGTTTTTAGCTTAGATTTTCCTGATGCCACTGCTGCGAAATACTTTTCCAAGAAAATGCTTTCTTTTCTGCTGCCTCTTTCAGCGAAGGCATCTGTGCCAATAATTTCTTTGCGCTTTCCTGCGTGGATTCCAAGCAAATCAATGCCAGAGCTTGTTGCTCAAGTACGTTAGGACTTTCCTTTAATCTTTTCAAATCCTCTAAAACCATTTCATTCACAAAACCTCCAATCGGCATCCATAGTTCAGGCGTTACCTTGCGCCCCGCCGCCCAGCGTTCGTGTGCATAATCAGTGCATATTTGGGCTAAAGTAGCATTAGCTCTCTGCCTAACTCCTTGAATTTTAGCGATTTGCCTGCCTGTGAAAATAGCTTTCAAAAAAAGTTGATTCCACGCATTCTCCGTCAGATATGCCGCAGGAAAGGGATTATTCAGCGCAATCGCCTCAAAAACCACCGTCATATTCGTTCTGATGCCTTCTGCACATCGGCTTACGTATTGTGCTGGAAAAGGCAACAAAGGCAGGGCAGAATAAAGTGCAACCAATTCATTTATCTCTGCGGTTTGAAAAAGTTTGTCTAAAATAACGAGGTGATTTTCAGGGCTTTCTGTAGGTAAGTGCGTGATAAACAGCACTCGCGCAGCCCTGTCCATTGTCCAGTTTTCAAGAGAAAATCCAGCACACAACTCCTCCGCTTTTACAAAATCAGCAGGCATGATAGCCAAAAGGTTTTTGCCCAAAAAGCGCGGTGCGGCAGCAAATGTGAGGTAAAAAGCCTGATTAGAAAACTGCTGAGTGAGTTGGGTGAGCTTTTGGTCAAGCCACACACGCGACTTCTCGTCAGCTTGGCGAGTCATCAAATCGTACAAAAACTGTTGAATGGGTGTCATCATAATATTGCTTGCATGGTATTCATTTTTATTTCTGTTTCTTTCCACTCTTTTTGTGGGTTGGAGTCTTGCGTGATGCCTGCGCCCGCGTACAAGACTGCTTTGCCGTCCAAGAGCTGCATACAGCGCAAATTTACAAAAATATTACTTTCTCCACCCATATTTACCTGCCCCAAATAGCCACTATACAATTCTCTGTCATATTTTTCATGTTTTTCAATAAATTTCAGTGCTTCTTCTTTGGGCATTCCGCAAACGGCAGAGGTAGGGTGCAAAAGTTCCAACATGACTGTACCTAATTGTGAGAAATTAATTTCGTCCGTATCTATCTCAAAATCAGTGCGTAAGTGCAGCAAATTCCCCGAAGCTACCGTTTTGGGACCGATTTCCTCAAACTCCCTGACCCTGATTTTTTTCAAACAATTAATGATGTAACGACTGACCAACGCCTGCTCCTCAATCTCTTTTTGCGTCCACATCACTTCACTTAGATTCGTCTGATTTCCTCGCGCCTGCGTACCCGCCAGAGCCATTGTTCTAAAAATTTTATGCCTGTCCACACTCACCAGCACTTCGGGCGTAGCTCCCAGCCAAGTACCTGTTTCTGTGGTGCTTATCAGGGAAACAAAAGCATGAGGATAGACTTCGCAAACCTTGCCAAATGTCTTGACTACCTCAAAATTAGCAGGCAAATCTATCATTTTGCTACGTGAAAGCACCACTTTTCTGAATGTACCTTTAGAAATTTCTTTGATGGCTTCTACAACATTTTCTTCAAAATCTAACTCGCTGATAACGTGATTATTATTTGGCAATGAAGGCAAAATATCTTGCAAAGCTGCTGAAAAAGGCAAATTTGACACCAATAATTGATTTAACTCTTTTAAAAATGTAGTCTTAACTTGCTGTTCCTCTGATAGATACTGCTCTGTGCGGTAGCTAAAATTAACTTTCGCAGGAGTCAAGTTATCAATCGTTCCCTGCCAGTGCAAGTCAGCACCAATAAACCATGCCTCATTCCCCTTGTTGGCAAATGGACTCACTACAAAGCCACTTGCTAACTCCTCCAAATCAGTTTGCACCTGCCTAAGCGAAGCAGAAAAATCTATCACTAAGTTGATTTCCTTTTGCTGGGGAAGTTGCCAAATGGCAATAGGAAGTGCCTGTTTTTGAGCAAGATAGAATATAGATGAAATTAATTTTAGTCTTTCTTTTGTAAAAAAAATAGCCAAATCATTCTTTGTCAAACTATCAATATTCATAAATGTAGTTTTATGTCTTTAATTTTCAATATTTTCAAAAAGTTTAAGTAATTTTGATTTTTACTTTATCATAAAAACGAAATATGTGCAAAAATAGTTGTGTGAAAAGAAATAAAAGTAAAAAATCATGTGAAATTTCAATTTTTGATACTTCCGAAAAAAGTAAAGAGTCAAAACTTTTTTAAAAAAGTTTGATACTTCCCCAAAACGGTGCGACGCTCACAAATTTGCCCCTTCATTTTTTTGCTTTTACTCCTCTCTTTTCCTTACATTTGTTTTTAAACGTTAAAAATTGTATATCATAGAACTTCTCCTCCCCCTACCCCCAATGTGCATTGCGCCTCCAAAGGGGGAAACAGCCTGTATTTCTCCCCCTCAAGAGGGTGCAGGGGGAGGTTGTATTCCAAGTATCGTTTTAGACTTTTTACTTTCAAAAAATAAAAAAACTACAAAATCTACTATGAAACATTATTTTATCATTGCTTTGCTTTTATTCATCAATATCAAAACAGCTCACGCCCAAAACCCCCAAGTCCTCGACAGCCTCAACCGCCTGCTCGCCGCCAGCAAGCCTGATACTAACCAAGTCAATCTCTTGAATGGTTTAATGACAGCTTATACCTATTCCAGCCCAGATACTGCCATTCAGTATGCCCAAAAAGCACTCACCCTCGCCCAAAAGCTACGCTTCACCAGAGGGGAAAGTTTTGCCTTATCTGGACTTGCTTTTCTTGAAACAGGAAAAAATTATGTTGCTGCTATCCGCTATGCACAGCAGGCACTCCA
The DNA here is from genome assembly GCA_013298985.1 of Cytophagales bacterium. Classification (GTDB taxonomy): domain Bacteria; phylum Bacteroidota; class Bacteroidia; order Cytophagales; family Thermoflexibacteraceae; genus Thermoflexibacter. The sequence goes on along the minus strand of JAAFJS010000003.1, from coordinate 9,038 downwards.
AGTAGCGACTCAGGGCAAGCACCTCCTTGAACAAGGGCGTGCCTATACAAGACTGGCAGGTATATTTACCAATTTGCATTATTCAGAAGAATCCCTTGATTTTTATAAGAAAGCCGAAAATATCTTTTTGCAACTCAATAATCAAGAAAGATTGGGAACAGTCTATGGCAATACAGCACTTATTTATCGTACTGAGGCAGACTTGGTAAAACAAGCAGCCAAAGATAGCCTTAATCGCTTGGCATTGTCCTATTTTGAAAAGGGGCTTGCCATCAATAGGGCAATCAAAAAGAAAAGTGGAATATTAATATCACTTACAAATATTACTTCTACGTATGAAGCCCTCAACCAAGATAGCCTTGCGCTCACTTACCTGCCCGAAGCAACGCAATTGGCAATAGAAGAAAATGATTTGAGGGGAATATTTCTTCTTAAATTCCTCAAAGCAAAGCTATTGCTCAAAAAAGGACAAGTTCAAGAGGCAGAAACTTTGGCTTTGGAAGCAAACGAAATAGAAACAAAAGTAATAGGCAAGCCCGCAAGTGATAGACTGTATGAGCTACTGAGTGATTTGTATGTCCAAAAAAAGGACTATGCTAAGGCATACCAGTATCGCCTTATTCATCAGGAACTCAGAGATAAATCACTCTACAATGCCGAAGCTATCAAAGCGGCACAGCAGCTTCGCAAGGACTTAGAGGCAGAGAAGGAGGAGGCACTGCGACAGGAAGCAGAAAAAGAAAGGCAGATTCAGCGACTGTACCTCATGCTTGCGGGGGGCTTTGTGGTGCTTGTGCTGTTCATCTTGGGTTTGGTCTATCGCAATAACCTCCGCCAAAAGCGCAGCAATCAGCAACTCCAAGAGAAAAATGAAGAAATTGCCCAGCAGTCCGAAGAACTCTACCAAATCAATGAGGAAGTCCTTGCCCAAAGGGATAACTTGCAAAAATCGTATGACAGTGTAGAAAGATTGAGTGAAATGGGCAAAAAAATCACTGCCACCCTCAATTTTGAGTCTATTTTTAGCCAATTATACCAAAATGTGAATGAACTCATGGATGCAAGCATTTTTGGGATTGGCATTTACAAGGAAAATAAGCAGGAAATCTCCTACGAATTGGCAATGGAAAGAGGCGTGCCTTACCTGCCCTACACCCGCAGTATGCAAGACAAAAGCCAGTTTCCTGTGCAGTGCATTACGGAAAAGAAAGAAATCATTATCAATGACTTAGCTGATAAAAACAAAACAGTCAATGAAGCCGCCGTTTTAGAAGATGGTACAAAATCAGAAGAGCCTAACTCCTTGATATACATTCCCTTGCTCAATAACCAAGAAAAGATTTTGGGCATCATCACCGTTCAGTCTTTCCAAAAGAACGCCTACACTGATTACCACTTGAATATCTTGCGGAATTTGGCGATTTATACCGCCATTGCGCTGGAAAATGCGGAGAGTTTTGCCCAAATCCAAATGCAAAATGCAGAAATTAACACCCAAAGAGAGGAAATACTCACCACTTTGGAAAACCTCCAAACCGCCCAAGACCAATTAATCCAAGCCGAAAAATTAGCGGTCATGGGCAAGTTAGTTGCCAGTGTTGCCCATGAAATCAATACGCCGCTTGGGGCGATTCGTGCCTCCGCAGGCAATATTGATACTGACATGAACGAGGCATTGCAGGAGCTACCCAAAGTCTTCCAAATTCTTTCTCCTGACCAGCAGGAAAATTTCTTTGCCTTAGTACGTAAAGCATTGGAAAACAAGCAATTACTTTCTTCCAGAGAGGAAAGAATCGCCCGCAAGCAATTACAAAAAGAATTGGAAAGCTATGAAATAGAAAACGCAGACGACCTCGCCTACGAGCTAACAAACATGGGCATTTATGGAAGTATCACTGCTTTTTTACCCATTTTCAAAGACGAAAACGCCCTTTTCACTACTAAAATCGCCTACCACTTGGTCAATCAGCAGCGCAGTACGGACAATATCCAAGTGGCAGTGGATAGAGCAGCAAAAGTAGTTTTTGCCCTCAAAACTTACGCCCGCCAAGACCAAAGCGGCGAGAAAGTAAAATCCAGCGTTACCTTGGGCATAGAAACGGTCTTGACGCTGTACCACAATCAGTTAAAGCAAAACACCGAAGTCATCAGAAATTACAGCGAAGTCCCAGAGATATTTTGCTACCCCGACGAACTCAACCAAGTCTGGACTAACCTGATTCACAATGCGATGCAGGCAATGACAAGTAGAGGAAAATTAGAAATCGGAGTGAAGCAAGAAGACAACAACCTCTTTGTCAGCATCAAAGACAACGGCAGTGGTATTCCTGACGACATCAAACCAAGGATTTTTGAGGCATTTTTCACCACCAAGCCCGAAGGCGAGGGCAGCGGCTTAGGCTTAGACATTGTGAAGAAAATCATAGACAAGCACAGTGGGCAAATCGGCTTTGAAAGCGAAGCAGGCAAAGGAACAACTTTTTGGGTGAAATTGCCAATGTAAATCAACGTTGTCAATTGACAATCGTTGAAGTGTAAAGAATTACGTTTTTAAAAAGTTTGATTCTTTATTAGGAATATAAATTAAATAAAATGACTTTTTTAATCTATGTTTGAGGTGTTTATTATTAGGCTAATAGCGTATTTGATTCATATCAAACTGTAAAAATACTCATAGACAAAACAACCACCTCAAAAGGACTAAAAGTAGTGAGCAGAATAGTGAATAAAGAATACCCTATTGGAGAGAAAATAGATAAAAAAGAGCTTGAATAGGATAGAATTAAATTGTAATAGCATCTTCTCCTACTGAAAGATTGCAAAGCCCACCCAGCAGGAGTGAATATTGGTTAGTTTAAGTGATAAAAAAGTGCTAAAATATCTATTCCTTCACCACTTTTTTCAGCCCTCTTTGATTTTCTATCTCGAAGTAGAGCAAGTACAATCCTCTGGGCAAGTGATTGGTTTCTAAGGAGTAAATCAAATTTTGGGTGGTCTTTTGCACCACTTCTTCTGTTACCTTTTTTCCCAAATAGTCCAGCAAAGTGATTTTCAACTTGCCCTTTTCTGCAAAATCAAAGTCTATGACTACTTGATTTTGAGCAGGATTGGGGTACAGTTTTACATTTCTGGAAAGCAATGTTTCTTCCAAACCTGTGATATTGATAGGGGAAGAAGTGGCTGAAATGCCTGATTTGGTTACAATTACAGTGTAATTTCCTGCTACGGTGGGCGTAAAAGTGCGCCCTGTTGCTCCTGCGATGAGTTGCCCATCTTTGTACCATTGGTAGCTGTCCCCTTCGCTTGCGGTGAGTGTATTGCCCGAACTGCTTACAGTTGCTACAACGGTCTGTCTTGTGATACTGACTTGACTTTTAGAGGTTTTCCCACAGTGGGTGATTGTCCATTCAAACACATTTGCGCCTTCGGAAAGGTTTGTAACTTGCGCTTTGGGTTCATTGGGATTGGCGATTCTGCCTGTGCCACTCACTACTCGCCAAATACCTGTTCCTTTTTGGGGTACATTGGCAGAAAGTTCTGCTTGATTTGCATTAACAATATTTTGGTTACTTCCTGCTTGGGCGGTGGTAGGAACAGCATTAGCATCACAAATGAGAATATCTGCCAAGTTTTCTGCTCTGCCTAACTGCCTGACAATCGGGTCGCCTATTTCATTCAAGGTTTCATTGGTGATGATGGGACTGTTGAAATCAAAGTAAATGCCTGCTTTATTGGTGATTTTTGTACCGATGGGATTGCCTGCGGTTTGCCTAATTTTGAACTTCACAAAACCATTGCTGGCAGGTTCATTGACTTTGGCGTGGGGCAAATAAATATTGTTGAAAGTGAAGGTAATGATAGGACTTCCCTTTCCTGAAATGCTCCAAGTATAATTGTGGGAACTTGCTCCTACCACCAAGCTACTCACGTCCAATGACTTAGAAAGCGTATCTCGAATTACAACGGTATAGGCGGTATCGCTTCCTGTATTTTGGAATCTCACCAAGTATTCTAACAAGTCTGTGTTTTTGATGAAATGCTTTTCAGTAACACCAATGGGCGTAACTTGCTTATCATTAGGGTCATAGCTATCTCTGATTTCCATGCAAGAGGTTTGCGAATGTTCACTTTTGTTGTCTTGGGGGAGCTGGCGAACGGCATTTTCCGCACGAAAGGCGATGATACGCCTGCCGCAAGCCTCCACAGTAGTATTGGGTTCGCTTTCAGTAGGGTGATTCGGGACTTGGGTAGCTTCTACACGAATTGCCCTGCCTTTGCCCAAGATGACCAAGGGCAGCGATTCCCCCGTTTTGAGTTTGGTTTTCTTTTCCTCCACCAAAACAGCATCAAAGAAAATGCGGTAAGAGGTACTGTCCCTCATATCTCCACGACCTATATTTTTGATAGTAAAATTGGCATAATCGCCTTCACAATAGCCATTTAGCTCAATACTTGCCCTGTCCCAAGATGCACTTTCCTGCACACAAGAGCTTGCGGGCGAGATAATTGCCTTGGTGCATTGGGTGAGTCCTCGGATAGCTTCGTTCCCACAAATCACCGAATCGGTAATGACAAAACGCTTACTTTCCCCTGCTTTCAACAAGCCAATATTAAAAGTGAGCATGGAATCTTGTTGCGTTTGCCAAGGAAGTGTACTGCGAATAGGCACAACATATTTGGGATAAATGACTCTGATTTGGACATTTTGGGCATCAGCAAGCCCTTCATTTCTATAAGTAACAGTGGTTTGACTACGAAAACAACGGCGACGGCGGTCAGAGGCAATGTCGACGGTGAGGGCGGTGCAGTTTTCTACTTTATTGAAGAAATCAAAGCCAGATTTGGTTTCGCCTAAACCTGAAAAAGTAACAGTGTAGTTTTTGGGGCAAGTGGGAACAAATACATTTTGCCTCGCTTTGGGTAATACTTGAGTAATTTGATAAGAGCCTGCGGGAACAGCAATTTCATATTTGCCCTCTTTATCTGTAGAAGTATAAAACTCTCCTGCATTGACAAGTATGCCACTAATGCCTTTTTCCAAATTATCTGTTTGACAATTGGTATTTACATCAAGGATTAATTTGCCTTGAAGTTTGTTACTACTTTTTTCTAAAACTATGAAATTTTCTTGGCTGGTGGCTGTACCAGAATAATTGATAGCAGTAATTTTTCCTGTAGTTGCAGTAGCTGGAACTGTTGCTATGATTTGAGTAAAACTATTGACTATAAATTGTGCTTCTACGCCATTGAACCTGACAGAAGTTACGCCACTAAAACTGTTCCCTGTGATGACTACTTGGTTCGTAGCTTTGTTATTTTGAGGAGTAAATGAGGTGATTTGAGGAGGAGAGCAAAGAGTTTTTCCACAAAAAGAGGAAAAGTCAGGATTCGTAGGAATATTCGGTAAGCAAGTGATTTGATTATCACGACAATCCAAACGTCGTAAACTATTAGGTAATATGGGTAAAAAAGAGAGGCGATTATTCAAACAAACTAATTCAGTCAAACGATTAGGCAAAGAAGGTAAAGAAGTAAGTTGATTACTCAAACAATTCAAACTTAGCAAACTATTAGATAGTGTAGGTAAAAACGTAAGCTGATTACTAAAACAATTCAAAAACTGCAAATTCACAAAAGCCTCTAAACCAGTTAAATTACTAATACGTTTACCCATAACATCTAATGTGGTTTCATTTACCACCGCACTACACCCTGTAATCAAAGAATCTCCTTTCATACAAGAAGTGTATTTTTCTCTTAAAAATCTTCTAAACTCTGGGTCAGGCACATACATCGTCTTCTGCTGCGCCTGTGCATGAGAAAGCAGAGAAAGCAAAAATACAAAAGCTAAAACCCATTTTTTGTAGGACACAATATTGATTTTTTTCATTTGATTTGTATTTAAAGTTTACCACAAAATTAGCAATTTCTCCCCTAATATTGCGCCTATGATGGTATTTTTCTATCAGGGACGGTTTATCTTCCTCCTTTTTTTAAGCCATTTGTTCGCACCTACCAAACCAAGCCAGACACTTGTCAAAATGTATGTATCAACTCCTTTTTATGTTGTAATTTTATGCCATTAGAAAATTAGCAAAATTAGGTGCAAGCAATGACTGAAAAATGGTACACAGGCAAATCTGCCATAGAAGTAGCTGAACTATTGATAAAGAACTACTTAGATGTTCCTCAAGCATTGATAGACGAAATCAATGAAGACTTGGCGCAGCATTGGACAGACAAAGAAAGGGTTTGTAGTTTATGGCGACCTATCCTTTGGTATGACAAGGAGAAAGACGAGATTCGCAAGGAAATCCAGCTTTTCAGAACCTTCGAGATACGCAATAATTCACTTACACACCCTTTTGACAAGCTATGCCAAAGTGCGTATAGTAACTGCTTTACTCGCATGATTATCAGTTATAAAGACGAAGCTGATGACTATACTAATTTGCAGGATTTCTTAGTAAGTCCTCATTTCCAGCACTTATTGTATCTTTTGATTGGTTACTATCCAATGAATGTTTGGGAAGAAAACAAATTCATCGAGATGCTTTCTATGCGCCCGCAACTCAGGGAGCTTGAACTGTACTCTATGTTTGACTTCAAAAAACGAGTGGAGCAATACATTAAAGACTCAAATCTCCCAATTCAAGTAGCTGAGCAACATTAAATCCACAAAAACCTTAACGCTTCCCAATCGTATAACCTAAAAATTTTTAACCTAAATAAAAAACAATGGACGTAAAAAATTTAAGCAAATTTCTAAGCCTAATCCTCCGACACAACCCACAAACTATTGGTTTACAGTTAGATGAAAATGGCTGGGCAAGCGTAGAGGTGCTGCTGCAAAAAATGAATGAGCATGGCAAAAAAATCAATTTGGAAAAGCTGAAAGAGGTCGTAGCCACCAATGACAAGCAGCGTTTTCGATTCAGTGATGACCTCACCAAAATCAGGGCGAACCAAGGTCATTCGATAGAGGTTGAGCTGGCACTACCGCCTTCTACGCCTCCTGACACACTTTTTCATGGAACAGCTACCCGAAACCTCGATTCTATCAAGGAAAAAGGACTTATCAAAGGAAAAAGGCAACACGTGCATCTTTCTTCTAATCGTGAAACGGCAACAAAGGTGGGGCAAAGGCATGGCGTGCCTATCGTGCTGATAGTCAATACAAAGCAGATGGCAGAAGACAGCATTTTATTTTACATTTCGGACAATGGCGTATGGCTTACTGACTATGTAGATGCCAAATACATTGAGTTTTAAGAAAATGAAGCATCTTATTTTTGGATTATTAGTTTTGGTAGCTCAATGTGCAGCAGCGCAACACTGCCCTTTTGATGGTTCTACAATTTTACTAATTCAATTGGATTTTGAAAATGAATCTTTCCGCAACCACTTTCAAATGGAGTTAGTAGTTCCGCCGTATGATTCAAGTGTGGCAGGTTGTCAGGATTTTGCCTTGCCGATGGATTTAAAAAAAGGCTATGTCAGTAGTACCCCAGACACAAGTTTTGTGAATGATTTATATGAAAGATTTAGCACAAAATACGATTTAACACCTAACCACTATGCTTTTTTTTTGAGTCATAGTCATTTGGCTTGCTATAAAAATGATAAAATTTTCCAACGAGATTTCAGGCTTAAAGTTAGTTTAACAGATTTAAAATCAAAAGTTTACGAATTTGCAATCAAACCCAAACAAATTTATAGTTTGTGTATTGGCGCAGGAAATTGGCGGAGAGTCCAAGCAGTCCATCTGAAAGTAAAGAAAAATGGAGTATTTATTTTAGTAAAAAAGTGATTAAAAATGAAATATCGTAACTACTTATTTATCATTGCATTAACTTTATTTTCTTGTGATTTTTCATTGGAAAATGAAAATGACAGAAAAGAACACGAGCAGTTTGAGCGAGAATTAGAAGCAAAAATGAGGGCAGGAGAGCTTAAATCGCCTGATTCTGAGGCTATTCCAGATACTTTTCTCGTAGTGCAGCCAAGTTTAGACCCACTTTTTATCAATGCGTTCAACAAGGAGGCAAGGGAAAAAGAATGGGAAGCGAGCATTGCAGGTGTGCTACTCACTTCCGAGGATTGGGTGGAGGACATAGACAAACAAACGCAGCAAATAAAGGGCAGAATCTGCACTGCTACTGTACTTTTCAAGGGTGAAGAAGGCGTATGTTTCGTATTTGAAACCTACCAAATTTACCAAGATTATCAAAATGGACAGTACGTGGGCGAGCCAAGGGCGCATTTTCACAGTCCCTCCAAAGAGGTAAATTGTGAGAAATATAAACACTTGATAATCAATAAAGTAGAGCAAATAGAATATGATAAAAATGGAGAATGATGAATAAAAATTAGGAATCTGGAATCTGGAATTAAATTCATTCAATACAAAGTTTATGAACTCAAACGAAAACAAGGATATTTCTGAAAAATATTTGGAGGTGCTGGCGCAAAACAAAATTAGCAAAAGTCCCGTTTTAAGCCTTCACGGGCTACAACTGACTGGTAATGAGCCAGAATTGGCTGATTTTGTGAGCTTTACGTGGGTAGAGGAAAATTTAGACCCTTTCAAGAGTTTTTCATCAACGCATAATTACCACTACTGGAGAATCAAATAAAATTTAATGATTATATGAATATCGAAGACTTAAAAATTGACCTTAGCACTTTCCGAACACCCATTGTTGTTGAGACAAGAAATATGTTTGTAACGGATGATGCCATTTATACAAATAATGTAGGCTATTTACAAACCGAAGAAAATGTTTTTTTTAGTGGCACTGTGTTTAATCCTTGGGGTTTTTGGTTGAAAGAATACCAAGGCGGCTTAGAGCACGGAAGGAGCGTATTTTTTTTAGAGGGCGATGGAACTATCTTTTATGAAAAAATTTATATAGAAGGTAGGTTTATCGCAGGGATTGATGCTGAAGGTAAACTCATAAAACACTATATTTTTGAGCGGGATTTGTTTCTTGCTTGGCTGGATGGCGATGGCAAAATTCTCAAAGACAAGTGTTTCA
>JAAFJS010000299.1 GCA_013298985.1 Cytophagales bacterium | reverse complement strand
TTGTCCTGTAACATTGGAAAACTGTCCCAAAACCTTCAAGGTACAAGTTAATTTTTTTTCATTAAAGTCTTTCATAAACGCAAAAATAACCTTTTTTTGATAAATCAAGCAGACTGCCAAAGTAGAACTAATTGGATATTATTTTAAACCTTTTCAGCTTTCTAAAAAAAGCTGAAAAGGTTTGTTTTTTATTTTTCAATAGTTTTTTTGATGAAGAAAATACAGAGGGGGGTAACTTACCGTTTCATCGGTTGTAATTTCCAATAAGTCAAACTCCTCCACAGCCATTCGAGGGGACCAAAACGATAGTATTTTAACCATATAGGACTGATAATCAGTTGGAAAACCCAAATAGCAAGTACAACAAAATAGATTTGGTAATATTCTAACTCAGCATAGTAGTTGAAACCATAGCCGAAGAAGAACAAGGTGCAAATAATAGAATGTGAGATATAATTGGTGAATGCCATTCGCCCTACGGCTATCAAACGGTTCATAAAACCTTGTACCAAGCCCGATTTGTAGAGCAGAATGAGTGAGGCTGCGTGCGCCATTACCAATAGAATACGCTGAAAAGGGTAAATCATATCAACCCAATTGATAGACACTCTTTCCATTCTTGCCAAATTTGCTTCGAGCGTAGAAAAATTTACAAAGTTATAATACATTGCATACAGTACCAAGGGTAAGCCAATGCCGTAACCAATTATTACGACCTTCCAATAGTTCATATTAGACCAACTACCTGTTAAAAAACCCCATTTAAACAGTGCTAAACCCAAGAGCATCAAGGCGATACTATCTGATAGATTGTAAAGCAAAAATTGGGTTTGCCATTGCCAAGCCAAAGGACGGAGATAAGAGGCAACAGTCCCGTAATCAGATTTCATTTTGGCTGTATTTGCCTTTGCATCTTCTCGGTTGGGTATCAAGGTTTTTTCAACTTCTCGCCACTCAGTCAATGCCGTAGTTTGTGTATTAGTCAAAGTCTGCTTTTGCTCTTGGGCTTTTACAGCCTCTACATAAGCAATCCGTTTGGTACGTAAATCTTGATAAAACAATGTATTAGATGTAAAATCTATGACTGCCACAAGTGGTACAGCCCATACCAGATACTTGGCTGGTACATTGCGGAACAAATAGACTATCATGCCACAAACAGCATAAAGATAGAGAATCTCTCCAATCCAAAGAATAAGGTGGGCATGAATGAGTCCAAACAGAAGTAGCCAAAACATTCGACGGTAAAATAGTACATGGACAGAAGACCCTTTTGTGCCTTTGTTTGCAATAAAAAGTAACACGCCCGCTCCGAATACCATGCCAAACATTGCTCGCATCTTGCCTTCAAAAACAATCCCGATAAATTCATACAACCAGAAGTTGGGATTGCTGGGGTCATTTTTAAAAATTTCAAAAGAGAATTGCGCCATTGAAAATCCAGGGATATTCATCAACAAAATACCCAAAAGGGCAAAACCTCGCAACATATCAATTGTAGTGATACGACTGGCTTCTGAAATGGGTGTAGCAACGGCTACTGGGGAAAAAGTCACTTGTTCCATTTTTTGTATAGATTTAATTAGAAATAAAAATAGATTATATTAATACGGCTCTGTGCTGGCATTTCTAAGGAACCTGTTAGTCAAGATTTGCAATCTTGACTTGTATAAACTCGGATTTTAAATCCGACCTTATACAAGCCCGAATTACAAATTCGGACTAACGGAAAAAACGATTTCTCCTACTGCTTCAACTTTCCATATACTGCTTGCCCAGGGAAAACATTCTCCACCGTTTTGCCATTTTTTAGCACCAAAACGCCATTGACAATCACGTACTCAATGCCCTCGGAAAATTTCAATCCTTCTTCAAAAGTCGCTTTGTCTATTACTTTGTCAGGATTGAAAATGGTGAGGTCAGCATCAGCCCCGACCTGAACCCTGCCTTTGAACCGCATGGAAGGAGCAACTTTTTCTAACATTTTAGCGGTTAAAAACGTCATTTTCTCAATAGCGGTGGGCAAGTCCAGCACTTTGTCTTCGCGCACGTATTTACCCAATACCCTCGTGAACGTACCTGCGGTGCGTGGGTGTGCCAGAGGTGCATACGCACTTCCATCTGAGCCTATCATCACGCCCTTTTCGCTAATACCAGCCTTTATCCATTCGGGTTTCATCATGTGCATAATCACTGTTCCCTTGGTTTTTCGATATTTTTCAAAAGTTTCTTTGGTCAGTCGCTCGCCCGTAGCCACCCATTGGAGGTCTTGGTAGCTCATGCCCAGTCGTTGCTGCCAGCCATCAGCAAACATATTGCTCCATAGTCCTGTCGAAGCTGCCGTATAGGGATACACTTCGGTTGTGATGTTAAATCCTCTTTTTTGGGCGGTTTGTACCATTTCAATACCCACCTCGATTTTTGCCAAAGTCATACTATTCAGGTGGACAATATGCAAAGGTGCATTAGTCAGTACGGCATCAGAAATGGCTTGCTGAACGGCAGTAAGGTTTGGTTCTCGCACGTGGCTAAAAATAGTTGCCTGTGTTTCCCCTGCCAATTGATACACCCGAAAAATCTCTTCGGGCGTTGCCCCTGGCACATACCCAATGAATACACCAATGCCGATACCGCCTGCCGCTAAGTCATTTTTGATGTTTATGAGCATTTTTTGGGTTTGTGCTGCGTCAAGTGTTTTGTCATACGAAATACCCATAGTTGTCTGTGATACATTCGCACTAATGCTACCATCAGCTACAGACTGCTTCAATTCGAGAATTTCATTTGGGTAAGTTGCCAATGCCTGCAATCTGGCAAAACCCCAATTGGCACTGGCTCCATAGTTGATAAGTGCCTTGCCTTGGCGGGTAGCATACCACTCGCCCAAAAACGGTACGCCCAGTTCCAATTCCAAGGCAGTGGTTACGCCATCATGCAATTGGTATTCCTGTTCCTTGTTGCTCACGCCGTGAATGTGCGGGTCGATGAAGCCAGGTGCCACCACCAAACCTTTGGCATTGATAACCTGCTTCCCACGCAAAGGTGCGGAACTGATTTGGGCGATGCGGTTGCCCATGATGCCCACATTTTTGATAGTGTCCAATTTGGTTTCGGGGTCTATCACCCTGCCGCCTTCTAATACAATGTCATATTCAGACGTGGTCTGCCCGATGACCTTGTGATTCCAAAAGCAAAGCACCAATAATAGCGATGCCATTGCGATTTTTGAGTTGTTTTTGAATGTTTTTTTCATAGTTTTTTTATTTATTTTTATTATTAAAAAATTAGAGAAAATGCTAAAAGATTTAAGATTTATTTGAGAAAAAATTTAACTTTGTGTTATACAAAATAATTCAATGATGGGACTTATCGATAATGAAATATTAACTTGGGACGAAATCAAAGACCAGTATCCAGATGAATGGGTAGTAATTGGCGACCCTACATTTGATGGTATGAAAATACTAAACGGCACTGTTTTGGCGCACCACCACGACAAGCGTGTAGCGAGTATCGAGGGTGGCGAACGTCGTGAAGGCTTTAAGAAATTTACCATCTCATTTACTGGACAAATTAAATCAAATTATCACATTGGTTTATTAAGAACAATAGCTTGAAAACAACAACTTACCCTTTCGAGTGGCTCGATAGTGACGGGCTAATGGTCGTACAAGTCGAGATTAATGATGAAACTATTTTCCTGTTAGCCTGTTAGTCCGAATTTGCAATTCGGACTTGTATAAACTCGGATTTTAAATCCGAACCTATACAAGTCAAGATTTCAAATCTTGACTAACGGGTTTTGCTGGATACTGGTTCGTATGACACTTATCTCGACAAAAATATTTTGTATATCGAACAAATTAGCCTCAAAGAAGCCATAGGACAAGTAGAAGTTGAAACTGCCAATGGACGAATGTTTGCTGATGTTTTTAACATTGACTCTATCTCTGTTTTTGGCACAGATTTCAAAAATCATCAAATCCAAATCATCGATTTTATTGCCAATAGCATTATCTCCAATTACTCTGGTATTTTGGGCATGGATATTTTAAGTCAAAAAAATCTGTGCTTTCACTTTGATAAAAACGTCATTTCTATTTCCTAATTTATCTGTTAGTCAAGATTACAAATCTTGACTAACAGGTTGCCAGATAAAAGAACCTGACAACACGGAAAAACACCTGATAACACCTCAAATATTCTCCTTTTTCAAAAACCTATTCCGTATTTTCATAAATGGTTTTTCTATGGTTAGGTGCATTAGCCATGCTGCTACGATACAAGCTACAAAGCAAGCTAAAAGCATAAAATTGCCATTTTTCTCAATACTTAATTTTGTCAGCAATCCTTGCGTTGTATGGAATATAACTTTATGAATGAGGTAAATACCATAAGATAATGTAGCTATTAATGTTGATATTCTTGAATTCCAATGGTACAAAAAACTTGAAGGGCTAATTGCTCCTAATACAAGAAACCCATAAGCAATAGCAAGTAAAGGGAATCCCCAAATAGTTGTTGAATAGGCTCCAATGTCAGAAAAATAAAAGTATATGATGGTTAATAAAACAATACCAAGGAATATTGAATGATTTCCAAACTTTGAAATTTTGCCCCACAGTTTAGGTGAAAATTGATAGAGAGCCGCAATACCCACCCCAACTAACAAACCATCTAATCTGTTGTAAGTGGGATAGTAAATATGTTCTGTCCAATACCATATTGAAGAGTTAATAACAGCATTAGAAGGATAATAAATATTCCATAGGTAAACTCTGAATATAATTCCAAAAATGGGTAAAGCAATTAAAATCCAATATGATTTTGCAAACAGATTTCCACGTTGAAGAAAAATTAAAATTAGAGGAAATAGTAGATAAAAATGCTCCTCTACACAAAGCGACCAAGCATGAGAAAATGTTCCAAAGTATTTAGCGTCTAATCCAAAATTTTGCGTAAAAGTCAAGAATTTCCAAAGCGGTGGAAGGGCTTCTTTCTCTCTAAATAATGGAAACAAGAAATAAACACCTACTACAAAAAAGTATATTGGAAGTATTCTGAAAAATCGTTTGATGAAAAAAGTTTTTAATGAAATACTTCTTTCTTTTCTAATATCAGCAAATAATTGAGAGGAAATTAAAAAGCCACTCAGCACAAAAAATAAATCAACACCTGTCCATCCAATTTGCATAAACCAGCCTGTCCAACTTGGATGAGGAAAGAAAAGTTGATAATGGATACCCAGAACAAGCAAAATTGCTAATGCCCTCAAATGGTCAAGTCCAAAAAGTTTATGCTGCGATTTTGGGCTACTATTCTCCATTTCTACTATGGGTTTTGATATTGCTATTTTTTTCATTTCTAAAAATTGGCTTTATTGATTAAAAATTAGATTTCCTGTTAGTCAATATTTGTAACCGTAGCGATTATAAATTCGGACTAACAATTAGTGTAAAAGTAAGGGGAAAAGCCCAAACCATGTTAGTCTATTTGGTCAAAAACTTAGTTTATTGTGTCAAAACTTAGTCTATTTGTTCAAAAACTTAGTCTATTTGGTCAAAGTGGGAAAAAACTAAAAAACTTTGCGATTAATTGGGATAGAAATAGAAATGTTGATAGAGCTAAACAAGTAATGCTAAAACGCCGTTGCGTGGTGTTGAACGCTGTGTGCAACACCCGCAACGCAGCATTACATCTTTCACACCACCGA
>JAAFJS010000298.1 GCA_013298985.1 Cytophagales bacterium | reverse complement strand
ACGTTTTCGCTAATCATCACACCACCGCAATTATTGCCTACTTGGATACCTTGTACTGAAATATTGGAAATATTATTTCTGCGGACAAAGATATTAGTAGCATTGCCGTCTAACTGAATGCCTCTCTGAGCATTGGTAATGCAGTTGTCTTCTACGGACAGATTGGTAATTCTCCATGGATTTATGCCAGCCGAAGTGATTTTATCAAATTTATTGAAACGAATCGCCCAGTTTTGCATCACGTTAGGCGTTCCTACATCAATCCCTGAGCCTTTGATGTCATCAAAAACGTTACCAAGGATAGATACATTATTGGCATCTCCGCCGTAGTTTGTCCCTGAGCCTATGCCATTGCCTGCCCCTGTGGTAAATTGGAAGCCACTTACAGTTACATTATTAGTAATGATGGTCATCGCATTACCTGTTGCGGCATTGATGATAGACTCTGGTTTTCTTACCCCACAACCATTTGCGGCTGTACCTGTTTTATTCACATTTGCGCCCCACAAGCTCACTTCCTTGTTTACAATGACATTTTCGGGATAAGTGCCTTTCAGTACACGAATTGTTTTGCCTGTAACCATTCCTAAGCTACCCAAAGAAACATTAATTACGTGATAGACATTCAAGCCATCAGTCTGGTAAGCTCCTTTGTCAAAAGTATTGACGGCGGTCATTGCGCCATCTACTACTACATCATCAATATTGGCAAAACTGGTGCCTGTCAAAGTAGTAGCACTAATGGTAAGGTGTGCGGTGAGCATACCCAAATTAGCACTGCTAAAATTATTGCCTGTAATGACTGTATTAGAGCCTCTGGCACGCAAACTTGCCGCAAAACGAGTAGTAGTCCCTGCAAAGGTATTGCCTGTAATCGTTACATTTTTGGCATCAATAGTTACTAAACCGTTGCCCTGTTCGCCACCGCCGTTTGTCCCGCCTGTGATGCCTGTGATTTGGTTGTTCGTAAAAGTGATATTTTGCGTAGTCAGACAGTTACCACCACAGCCAATCGCTACTAACTGTCTTGGTACATTAGGGGTAGTAAATTGATTCCCAAAACCATTGTCAGCAGGATTAGGTCCCACAAATGTTTTTCCAGAGAAAATATTGTTGTCAATCACTAAGCCATCTACTGCCAGATTAAACTCGGTGAGTAAACACGCCTCTCCATTGGCAACTAACTCATTGCCTATGACTTTGGCGTTTGTATGATTGCCTTGAAAATAAACTGCGGCATTTTCTATCCCTGGCATTCCATTTTCAATGCCCATGACTTTGAAGCCCTTGTTTATATCGCCAATCTGTAAGCCATTGCTACCCGTAGTAACCAAGATTGCGCCCAATGCGCCTACACCGCTAATGCCTGTAATAGTGGTATTGCTACGACCATTTTCAGAAATAAGTTTGATGTTTTTATCCACAGTGAGATTTTCGGTAAAATTACCATCACTCGCCAGCACCACATCTCCATTGACAGAAATATTAATATTGGGTTGAATCACTGCACTAATACGACGAGATTCAGTATAACCGCTTGCATTATAGGAACGTACATCAAACGAAGGAAGGTCTGTAAGTGTTACGGTATGGTTGCCGTAGGTATTATCGTCCCACATTTCTTTCCAGTCCAATTCGCTATTTACATACCCGCCTGCATTGCCACGAGCCAATATATAGCCAAGCGTCAATGCGCTAAGGTCATTGTTAAAAGTATTTCCTGTAACTACTGCGCCACCTACGGGTTTTACTATCCAGCCTTGTACGGGACCTGCACCATTCCAGCCTCGGAAACTGATGCCATAAACTGCTTGCCCTTTGAACTCATTGTCTTTGATGGTACGACCGCTACGCAATCCTGTCAGTCCTACGCCATTATTGATAGAAATTAGGGTGTTTTCAAAAATATTTTCTGTCAAATTATAGCTTGAAATTGGGTGTGCGGAATCCCACTCACCAAAATAAATTGCGCCACCATTCGCCACTGTTTTCACCCAGCAGTCTTTCATGGTGAAGTTATTTCCCACCACTTCTACTGTCTTATTATTACTTAAAACATTGCTATCGTTAAAGTTATCACCTATTTTTAAGCCTTGTAGAGTTACGCCACTTGCTTGGACGAAGATGCCTGAAGAACCAAAGTTATTCGTTGCACCTGTGGTAAACTCTGCCGCCGCATCTGCCGCATTGGTAGCAAGTGTACTGTCTGGTTTGTAGCCTCTGATAGTCAAATTATCTTTGTCGATAAACAGACCAAACTGGTATATGCCTACACCACCAAAAACTTGTCGATTGGTAGCGATTTGTTTGCCATAGTTCCCTGCCAATACATTGACCATGCCACCTGCGCTTGCTGCATCTATGGCTGTTTGGATGGACATCGCCCCACTCATATTCAACCCTACCCAAAACTGACCCGTAGCAATTTCATTCACAAAAGAGCCTTTGTTTGTGTTGAGTGTATTGAGTGTTACTGCAAAATTAACCGCCGCAAAGCGTATGGGCTGATAATGTGTACGAGCAAGTGCCGCTGTATTTTTAATGGTAAAATTCAGCCCTGGCGTAGTGATGCCTGTAATGGTAAGTAAGGGAGCTGATGGATTAGTTTGTGTGTAAAAAATATTAAGTTCAGCGATGGTTGATGAAGTATAATCAAAATTGATATTGGAAGAAGACCCACCTGCAAATACAGTAGAAACATAGACTGCAATACTACCCCAAGCATTCCCGAAGGTTATGATATTGGATATATCTACATTATTACAGCCCGTAAACTGAATGCCGTTACCAGCAGTAGCATAGGTAGATTTTACATTCTTTACCGTTACATCATTATACCCATGAATATCTACGCCTGTGCGCCTCGAAGCATTGACAGTAATATTTTCCACTGTCAAGTTATTTTTCACCCCTGCGCCATACGCATGAATGGGAAAACCACCCCCAGGAGGTGCTACTTGCGGGTTAGGAATAATCGTAAAATTCTTCAACGTAGTATTACTTTCTTGGAGATTAACCCCCCAGCCCGAAGCAGCCACACCAGAAACATCTATTATCGTTCCTGCTTGGCTCTGACCCAAAAGCGTTAGCTCTTTATTCACGACGAGTGTAGCAGTCTGCACATAAGTACCGTCAGCTACATTAATTACATCACCATTGCTGGCTACGGAGATAGCCTTGCCAATTGTTGCGTAAGGATTGCCCATTGTACCATCACCAGTGCCGTCATTGCCTGTGGTGGCTACATAAATACTTGCCGCCTGCGCCATGCCTATACAGCAACATAGCATCAAGACGCACATCAGCGCACGTTTGCGCCAAAGATGAAAAGATTTTGTCGAGATATAACTCATAAAAATGAATGTTTTTTAGTGAAAAATTTTAAAATAAAAATTACATGGAGTTACCTTACAGATGAGTTAAGAATAAGCAATAAAATAGAATCTCAAAACCATTTACAGTTTGATAATCAATTAGATACAAATAAATAACCTCTTAAAGACAAGAGAATAACTATATGATACTTCGAGAAATAATTGTGAGGAACTCACACGAGTAGGTTGCAGTAACTGTAACTACCCCCTCAAAACAGATTTGAAGAAATAATTACCAAAATGAGGCGCATAATGAACAAGCCATTTATAAGTGATACAATCCAGCCATGTATCAGCAATAGGCGACGTTTTTAAAGAGAATTAGCGTTGTTTCTTTGGTGCATTAAAAGTCTAAAAGTTTTAAGTAATACAAATAAATATATCAGTAGAGTCAATATTGGGTTACATAATATACAGTCTTAAACTATATACGTTACAAATGTAATACTTTATATCTATTTAGCAAATTTTTTGTTCATTTTTTTTCATTTTTTTTCAAACAGTAAAAGTGATACCCACTTTCATCAAGAAAATAGATAGTTATAACTGACTATAAATACCTTTTTAATGTATTATATTAATAAAACACAATAAAATCTTTGAATAGTTATATTAAGTAGTTTTACGATTTACTTAGCAGGCATTAAGTAAAAATATGATGTAAGTTTTATCATAAAAATCATTTATTTATCAAATTAAAAGTTCAAAGTTCAAAATGCAAAGTTCAAAGTTCAAAATGCAAAGTTCAAAGTTCAAAATGCAAAGTTCAAAGTTTTGAACCTTAAAACCTTAAACCTTGAACCTTAAACCTTGAACCTTGAACCTTAAACCTTAAACCTTAAACCTTAAACCTTGAACCGTATTATCTAATATACTGATTAATGATATTTTCAAAAAGTTCTTGTCTGCCGCTTATTTGCTTGATTTGACCACCATCAAGGGCTATCTGGCGCAGGTCAGTCAGTGTGAGCTTACCTTCCTCAAAGTCCCTGCCTTTGCCACTATCGTAGGAAGCATAGCGTTCTTGGCGCAGTTTTTTATACGGAGATTTCTCCAAAATAGCCTGAGCAATGAGCAATGCCCGCGCAAAGGTATCCATACCGCCAATGTGGGCATAGAAAATATCCTCCAAATCAGTAGAATTTCTGCGGGTTTTGGCATCAAAGTTTACGCCACCTTTTTTGAAACCGCCATTCTCCAAAATCACGAGCATTGCCTCTGTGATTTCAAAAAGATTGGAAGGGAATTGGTCAGTATCCCAGCCGTTTTGTTCGTCGCCGCGGTTGGCATCTATGCTACCAAACATTCCTGCGTCTGTGGCAGTCTGTAATTCATGGGCAAAAGTGTGGCTTGCCAGCGTAGCGTGGTTAGTTTCTAAGTTAAGTTTGAAATCTTTTTCCAAGCCAAACTGACGCAAAAAGCTGATGACTGTTGCCGCGTCATAGTCGTACTGGTGCTTGGTAGGTTCGCAGGGCTTAGGTTCTATCAGGAAATCACCTGTAAAGCCCATTTTTCTGCCGTAATCGCGTGCCATCTGCAAGAAACGCCCCAAATGCTCGATTTCGCGCTTCATGTTGGTATTGAGCAAGGAAAGATAGCCTTCGCGCCCTCCCCAGAACACATAGTTCGAGCCACCTAACTCAATGGTCGTATCTATCATATCCTTCACGCGTGCGCCTGCGTGGGCAAGTACCTGAAAATCAGGGTTTGTAGCTGCGCCATTCATGTATCGTGGGTGCGAAAAAAGATTGGTCGTCCCCCAAAGCAGTTGGATACCCGAAGCGGCTTGCTTTTGCTTGGCATAATCGACCATTTTCCTCATTCTTTGCTCTGATTCTAAAAGCGTAGTTCCTTCATCAATCACATCTACATCATGGAAACAGTAGAACGGAACGCCCAGCTTAGAGATAAACTCAAAAGCTGCGTCCATGCGCTCTTTGGCAAGTGCCTCTGCATCAGCCTTGACTGCCCAAGGAAAATTTTTGGTGGGTGTACCAAAAGGGTCGCCACCATTACCGCAGAACGTATGCCAGTAGGCTACTGCAAAGCGAAAGTGGTCTTTCATGGACTTACCACCTACTAAGCGGTTTTCGTCATAGTATTTGTAGGCAAGAGGATTATCAGAGTCAAATCCCTCAAATTCAACTTTTTCGACAAAAGGGAAATAGATTTTATCCCCCGTAGTTACATGAATTGACATAATTTGATTATTGGTTTTAAAATGTATTTTTCGTTTTTAGCATTAATAAATTGTAAATTAAGTAAAAAGAAAAGTAACTATTCAGTCCTCCAAAAGTAGTTATTTTTTTATAAAAAAAAAGTGTATAACTTTGCATTATGGAACTAAGCACAGATATATTGGCACTACAAAGTCTACTAAAAAAATTAGTAGAGGAGTT
>JAAFJS010000297.1 GCA_013298985.1 Cytophagales bacterium | reverse complement strand
CTTTTGAAATTGTAGTTTTTCTTTCACAAAAATTGATGAAGTTGGTGGTGGTGAGTATTCTCATTGCTGCACCTATCAGCTGGATTCTGATGCAAATTTGGCTCAGTAGCTTCCCATATCATATCGCAATGTCGCCTGATATTTATGTTTTTTCTGCGCTTATTATCCTCATTATCACCTTTTTAACCATCAGCTTTCACACCGTCAAGACTGCCCTCCAAACGCCCGTAGAAGCCATAAAATGTTTGTAAAAAAATACTTACGTAACGATTGGCGGTTTGATAGAAGGTTTAACCATGCACGTAACAGTTATCAAGCTAATCCAGAAAACAGAAACAAACAATAAATAAGTCATTCTTACGCTATTTTCTTTTCTCTTTTGGGCGATAGTATTTGCTATTGCCTAAAAGAGAGTCATTTTTTTGATTCTCTCGTTAAATTTGGGTATTTGGTACAAATATATCTACTTTGCATAAAATAATATACTGTATGTAGGCATGATAAAAAATTAAAATAATCAATTTATATACAAACCCACTCATAATGACAGACATAGAAAAAGCCTTTACAGCGCATGGTGGCGAATTTGTTACCAATTTTAATGAAATCCAAACCAAATTATCTACCATCAAAGCGTGGATTTTTGACTGGGACGGCGTTTTTAACAATGGCATCAAAGACGAACAAACAGGTAGTGTGTTTTCCGAACCTGACGCGGCGGGAAGCAATTACCTTCGCTTTGGGCATTGGCTCAAAAATGAAAAAAAATTGCCTTTGTCCATCATTATGACGGGTGCAAACAATCCTGCTGCTTTTAGATTTGCTACGCGCGAGCATTTTGATTGCGTTTATTTGAAAGTGCTAAATAAAACAGATGCCTTGCAACATTTTGAAAATGAGTTTGATGTAAAACCTGATGAAATTGCTTTTGTCTTTGATGACGTACTTGACTTAGGCGTGGCGGCAAAAGTTGCATTGCGCTTTTTGGTCAGGAGAAAGGCAAGCCCTTTATTCACTAACTTTGTGAAAAACAGAGGTTTGTGCGACTATATCACCGCCAATACAGGTTCAGAACAAGGCGTGAGAGAAATTTGCGAATTGGTTTTAGGAATAAATGGTGTTTTTGAATCGGTAGTAGAGGAAAGGCTTTCATTTTCAGCGATTTATAAGGATTTTTTAAAACAGAGAAATGCAGTTACGCCTGCTTTTTATATCAATGAAAATGATGAAATCAAAAAGCAAAAATAAGAAACCTATGAAAAAACATGAATTATTATTCGTTTTTATTCTTTTGATAAACCCTGTTTTTTCGCAGGATTTGCCTAAAAATGAAGTAGTTGAAAAAGTACGAAACTACCGCAAGGCAAACGAACACGCCCTGCTCAAAGAATATTTGGCACTGCTCAGTATGCCCAATATTGCCACAGATAGCCTCCATATTCGCAAAAATGCGGCGTTTATTATGGAGATGATGAAAAAACGAGGTATTGGAAAAGTACAATTATTAGAAGCTGGGGTAATAGCGGATAGCGAGTTTGCCGCGCCTCCTGCTATCTACGGCGAGGTCAATGTCCCCAATGCCCAAAGAACCATCATTTTCTATGCTCACTATGACGGTCAGCCTGTAAACCCTTTGCAGTGGGCAAGCGGGTTAGAGCCTTTCAAGCCCACTTTTACAGACAATTCCTTAGATAAAGGTGGAAAAATAATCCCCCAACCCAAAGAAAACGAAGTTATCAACCCCGAATGGCGAATTTATGGACGCTCCACCTCAGATGACAAAGGTGGTGTTTTTGCGATTCTGTCCGCGTACGAAGCCTTAGTAAAAAGTGGGCTAAAACCGACTGCAAACCTCAAATTTTTCTTTGAAGGCGAAGAAGAAGCTGGCTCACCTCACTTAGGCAAAATCTTAGATAAACACAAAAATCTGTTACAATCTGACTTGTGGATAATTTTAGATGGTCCCGTACATCAGTCTGGTCAGAAACAAGTTGTTTTTGGTGTGCGCGGAGATGTGAACATGAGTATCAAAATTTTTGCGTCCAAAAGACCGCTACACAGTGGGCATTATGGCAACTGGGCACCTAATCCTGCTATGCAGATGGCGCGATTGCTGACCTCGATGAAAGACGAAAATGGAAAAGTCCTCATTGACGGATTTTATGATGATGTAACACCCCTGACTGAATCGGAAAAACAGGCTCTCGCCAAAATCCCATTCGTAGATGAGGAAATTCGCACCGATTTGGGCTTTGCGAAGCCCGAAGGCAGTGGCAAATCTTTGGTCGAGCTTATCAATTTGCCCTCCCTGAATATCAATGGAATGCAAAGCGCAAACGTGGGCGCGATGGCGGCAAATGTAATTCCAACGACAGCAACGGCAGTCCTCGATTTGCGCTTGGTCAAAGGCAATGATTATGCGCGCCAGGTCGAGAAAGTGGTCAATCATATTCGTAAACAAGGCTATTATGTTACTGAAAATGAGCCTACCGACGAGGAAAGAGCTAAATATCCCTTGCTCGCAAGAGTAACTGGTAAAAGTGGTTATAATGCACAAAGAACGCCTATGGACTTGCCAATAGCCCAGCAGGTGGTCAGGGCGGTGCAAAGTTCTTCCTCAGAGCCTATTGTGCTTCTGCCCACTTCTGGGGGTAGTTTACCTCTGTTTTTATTTGAAAAATACCTCAATACGCCCACTATTACCGTAGGGATTCCAAACCATGACAATAACCAACACGCTGAAAATGAGAATATTAAAATACGAAACCTGTGGAATGGCATAGAAACTGTTGCGGCAATGATGACCATGAGATAAAATAAAAAACCACCCAATAAAATCGGGTGGCTTTTTTCATCTATTGCAAACCAAATCAATTTAGCTTAAAATTTACAAAATCTGTATTTTAAAAATCTTAGTCTATAAATTGATTACATGACAAATTTAAAACCTTTTTTCAAAAAATCAAATATATTTTGCTTTTTTATTAAAAATTTAACCTATAAATTCAAATTTTGTAATTTTTATAAGTTTTCAAGTTAAAATTTTAACCTAAAAAACTCATTTTTGTATTTTTAATTTATAAATAGGTTTAAATTTTGCCCTACTTTAAAAAAGTAATAAATTACTATTTATACAGTTCATCATTGCTTAATGGCAAGAAATTAAGATTTATCCCCTCAAATCGTCCCAACTGCAATTATTGGTTTTATCGATATTGATTTTAAAATAGCATTTATCAAAATCGTTGAAAACAGTTTGTAGTTCTTCTGGAAGCCCTTTCCAGTCTGTTTCTCCATTGCTAATTTTGAGTTTATCAGGTACTTTTAAGCCTGGTGGTAGTTCGCTTGGTCTTACGAGCCACTCTATGCCTGCGATAGGTGCGCCCCCACTTGTGATACCGCTAAAAGTGCCTTGCAAGAGCTTGGGAATTTTGATTTTGCCAATTCGAAAGGAGAGAAGTAGCATTTTTTCACCATTGTCAAAAAGTAATTGGAGGCAACCATTTAGTTCATATACTTTGCCGTTAAACTGGTTGTCTTTGCTTCCCATGACCGCTTTGTAGGTATTGTCTTCGTTTTTGCTGATGAGAATGGAGGCAAACAGGAGGTCTTGCCGATTGTTGCTGCGGACAATCGAAATCCACTTTCCCTCAAAGCCTACGATGGGTGTGGCTTGTTGCTTTTCATAGTCCTCAAAATCCGTAGCATTACCGTAAGTAATCGCCATGAAGTCCTTGGTGCGCTGGTAGGGATTGCGCGATGTATCATTATCCAATATCGCGGCGAGGGTTTTGCCTTCTATCAAAAAATGTTCGAGAATATCTTCGAGTAAAAGGTCAAGCTGGGGTTTGGTTCGGACGGAGCTATATTTCTTCTGTATCGCCTTGGTTTTGGCAAGTTTTTCTACTTTTTTATCAAGCGAAGTGAAATCTTGAAGTTTAAAATCTACCTCAAATACTTCTTTCAAGCGTTTTTCTGCTTCATCAAGGGCAGAATAAACTTTATTTCTTTTTTTAGCTTCTTCTTTCGCTAATTTGTCTATCTGTCTTGCTGTTTCGAGTAATTTTTGCCAAGCCATATCGTCGTTTTTAGTGTTTTTTTCTCAAAAATATCATTATGAGGGCAATTTCCAACTATTTTCAGGGAATTTTTAAGAAATTTTAGCTAATTTACTGATTATTAATGCTTTAAAAAATTTAAACTTAAATTAGATATTTGAATATTGCGTGTAAATACTTCTTTGTTTTATTGTTTTTTTGCTACAATCTTACATTATATACTTAATATCTCCCATTTTACTGCTTTCCTGCCCTTTTTCTGCCTCAAATATTTTTACAATTCCAGAAAATGTCATTGTTAATAATGATGATAGGGTGTAGTTTTGCTTCATCAATCAAACACAAAGCAAGATGAGGCACACAAAATTAACACCTGAAGAAACAAATATTTTTAGATTCTTGGTAGAAAACCCGACCAAGACCAATCAAGACATTGGCGAGATGATGCACCGTTCTCAGCATACTGTCGCGGCGCACATTCGCAATATACTGGGAAAGCTCGAAATTGAGAGCCGCTACGAGATGTTGCCGTATGCTATCAGGAATGGGCTGTACTGCCCGCGCCAAAACTGCGGCAATATAGAACACAACTGGGAGATACCCAATAGTCAAGATTGACAGTTTTTCTTTGGGTTTCATCAAATTTCTTACATACTAATTTTTTATTTATACAAACATCAATTTTTAAACATTTTAAAGCAAATGAGAAACTTCCGATTTAAACTTTTAATACTGTTCGTAATGTTAGCAATGTTTTCTTGTAGCAAAAAAGAAGATGCCAAGCCCACCAGTAGCGTACTGTTTTATGCCAAATCTACGGCTAATATTGCCCAGTATGCTGATGTAGAATTTAATGGTACCATTGTAGGAAGACTGACAGGACGCTTAACAACAGAACCTAATTGTACTGATGCTCCAAGTAGTAGGCTCATCAAAGTTACCAATGTAGAGATAGGTGTAGAACATAAATACCAATTTATTTATAGTGATGGTACTACTAATAATGCTACCTTCACCATTCCTGCTACTATCCAAAGTACCCAGTGTTGGACTATCTTTGCTTTTTAATTTCTATAAAATACACTTTTAGACTTTTACTATTGCTTCTACAAATGAGCAGGTGTTAGCGCGAGCGCACCTGCTATATAAAATAGTCAATGCTGACTATTTTATGATAACATTTTAACATTTAGTTTTACAAAAATATGGAAGGAATCATCATTTTGCTTTTTATCATCTTTGGGGTGTCATTGGCACTCATATCAGGCATAAATGCAATAAAAATAGCTTGGGCAGCGTGTGTCAAAGTAGGTAGTGCAAAGTCGTTTTTTACCATTGTGGAGAAGAACATGGCAGGGAATAAGTTTGGACTCTTAATAGTAGGCATTATAGCCCTTTTAGTATGGGCAGTATTGGCGATAAAAATTATGAAGTCTAAAGACAATCAAAAAGAACAGTAAAACTAAATTATTTATAGAACTATGAAAACATTGAGATTTATCATTTTCGTATCATTTTTAATTATTACTGATTTTGCTCTTGCTCAAAAAGTAGAGTTTACGGTTTTAGGCGCAAAAGGACTAATAAAAGTAGGCGAGGCAAAGCTGAAAGTAGGCTCGAAAATCACCACAGGGCAGAGCATACATATTGGCGAAAACAGCTATTTGGGCTTGGCAACAGCCGACAATAGAGTGATGGAAATTACCCAACAAGGCACCTATACGACCCAGCAAC
>JAAFJS010000296.1 GCA_013298985.1 Cytophagales bacterium | reverse complement strand
CCCGCAGTTACATCTGTAGCTACAGAAACGCTTGTATTCACACCTGTAGCAAAAGTCCCATCGCCATTTCCTTTAAAAAAAGTCATGCTTGAGCTATTGGGATTAACTACCACCACATCCATAAGATTATCATTATCAAATAGACCTGCCACCATTGCTGCTGCATTGATGTTAGCATTTGCTGACGGACTCACTACATTACCTAAACCACTTGCACTGTTAAGCCTGACTTCCAACTTACGAGTAGCACCACTTGATACAGTAGCTACATCTGGGCGACCATCGTTATTAAAATCCGCTACTACTACATCTTCTTGGTTAGCTGTGTTTGTATAAGTCGTATGAGCATAATTAGCATCTGCTATGGGCGAAAGGACAGGAGTATTAGTTACATTAAAAAAAGGAGTAGAAGATAATAAAGAAGAGCCTATTCTCTGACTAATTGTATTGTAAACAGTGATTTGGCTTACTGAAGTCCCGTAAGGAATGGTAACAGTAAGAGAGGTCGCAGAGCCTCCCGTAGTAGTGGCTTTTGTGTTTCCAAAATAAACAAGATTATTGGTATGAGGCACAGCAAAATTATTCCCACTGATTACTGTGCTTGTTCCAGAAGCTCCGCTTGCAGGTGTAAAACTTGTAATCGTAGGGGTCTGCGAAAACACATTTACTATAAAAAGTAATATCAGTATAAATGTAAGTGAAAATCGTTTAAAAGTAAAGGTAAGGTATCTCATAATGTGTTTGTTTTCTATATTTCTTAATAAGGAATTGTCTTTTAAAACATTAAATATCAATTTAGTTGATAATAAAATGATACAAAATAAATGGTACTCTGACAATTTTTGTGGAAAGTTCCCCCCGCTAAAGCGAGGGGTTAATCTAACCCCTCGCTTTAGCGGGGGGAACTCGTAGGAACTCAGTCTACCACAAAAATTGTAAGACAACCAAATAAATTTGGAGTAACATAAGTTATTGAGGTTATAAGAGAGCAAAAACCATTCTCAATCGTTATTCTTTTCACGTAAAAATCAAATCAAAGTTAGTTAAAAAGTAGAAAAAGATGACCTCTTTACTGGAAAAGAAGTCATCTTTTTTATTTCAGATTACAAAATACAAGACCATGTAGTCATTACGCGTCTATGCTTGCCTCCATTATTCCTCTTTAAAAATTTTCTTCATCACTCGTCCTTTGTCAGTAGAAATTTCTACGAAATAGATGCCCACCGCACTTTTGCCCAAGTCGATTTGGTATTTGTTGCCACCAATCGGCATAATTTTTTCATTGTAAAACTGACCTAACGCATTGAATAACTGTATTTTGTGTACTTTTTCTTTGCCCATTTCTAAGTAAAAAATAGCACTCGACGGATTGGGATATACCTTGATTTCAGCCTCGTAAATATTATCCTCAACTGCTGTAACAGTGCTGAGATTAATGCTCATTTTTGAGGAAACTCTACATCCATTTTTGTCAATGATGCTGACAGTGTAAGTGCCTCTTTCTATGGGCGTAAAGGTTTCCTTATTTGCACCTGCTATGATGATGTCATTCAAAAACCACTCATAGGTGCTTATATTTGTGGTTTCTCTACCCACCACCGTTGCTTTCAGCACGCCTTGATTCTGTGAGAGATTGACCTCAAACTCAGGCAGACGACTAATCACAACGTCTTCTTGCGAAGACAATACGCAGCCATCTTTGGAAAATACTTGTACGCTGTACTTACCTTCTTGCTGGACGGAAATACTATGGGTGTTGGTATTATTAATTTGAAAACCATTGAGCAACCATTGATAAGACTGAATGTCAGGGCTTTGCGCGGTCGTCAGACGTGTACTGATGGGTTCGCCCGCACAGAAAATGCTTGCGCCTTCGACATTTATTTTGGGTTTGTTGGCGGTGCGAAGTTGCCCACAATCTATATTCACAACCATATCATAAGTAAGTAATGTCAATTTGGGTACTAATGGATTGCTTATCTGCACGATATAAACGGCTGCATCTTGGAAAGATACAGATGGAATAACGAAAGTAGCGTTATTTGCACCTGCTACTGGCACGCCATTTTTGAACCACTGGTATTGATTTGCCGTTCCTGTAATTTCCACTCGTAGCGTTATTGGAGAGCCTATTTGTACGTTTATTTCTTGCTTTCCGCCTATGCGTGCTTGCGGAGAATACGTCCCATCTACCTTGCTTTGATTACTCCACCAGCTTCTGAGTGGCTCCAAACTGCCAAACTCCAAGAAATTTTCGTGGGTCGTAAACAAATTCAATTTTCTCAACTCTATAAGACTCGCAGGAATGGTTTTGAAAAAATTGGTGTGCATCAGCAAGCCTTCCAAATCGCTAAGATTATTCAGACCTTGCGGCACTTGGTCTAATTCATTTTCTGAAATGTCCAAATATTTTAATTTGCGGAGTAGTGCAATGCCACTTGGCAAAGATTTAAAATTATTACCTTTCAAACTCAACATTTCCAAATTGGACAATTCACCTATGTTTTCAGGAAGTTTGCTAAATTTATTAAATTGTAAAAATAGATTTCTCAAATTTCCTAACCTGCTGAAATCCAGATTGATTGCATTAAACTGATTATAGCCCAGCCAAAGCGTAACCAAATTGGAGAGGTTCGAGATGTCCTGCGGAACTACTCCGCTAAGTTCGTTTTTGCTCAAATCTAAGTATTCCAAACTTGTCAAGTTGCCTACGTTAGGCGGAACTTGCCCTACAATTTTGTTTCCTGAAAGATTGAGGTATTTCAGGTTTGGGCTTATCAGCACGCCATCCGCAATAAAGGCATCTGTAATATTGCCCACCAAATTGTTTTCTGGCAAGTTAATCGCGATGACATTGCCGTCTTCGTCCAGTTCCACACCCTTCCAAGTATTGACGGGATTATCTAATTTCCAAGGATTAATCCAGTTTTTGCCGCCCATATTGGTAAAAAACTTGGTCAAAAGCGCAACAGATTGGGTATTAGGCGTAACAAAAAGAATTTTCTGGGGCGCACCCGCAAGGGCAGGGTTTATCCCTTTTTTGACAACTTTACCCGCAAAGGAGAGATTATCAAATATCAAAGGAGCAATGCCAATGTCATTACCACTTTTTGCATCTTTGGCAATATTGACCGTCAAGAGCAAGTAAGAAAGTTTGTTTTTCGGTAAAATAAGCGGATTTGTAATGCTAAAAGTGATATTTCCACCCGACGAAACGGCTCTGGCAGTTCCCAAAGCAACGTCTTTGTCGTCCACAAGTTCGTCAGTAGAGTAGCGAAGCGTAAACGCAATATCTTTGAGGTCAGTGGTTGTGTAGTTTCTGTTTGTGCTTAATTTGAGTGCTGAAATGGCAACTTCACCGCCTACCGCGCCTATTTCTAATTTATACAACAGATGGTCATTTTTATCGGGAGCTACGACTCTGGAAATGACTGGAATGGCGGTAATATTGACCACAGGAATCACTTGGAAAGGTAGCGGATTGGACTCGCCCCCGCCCACAGGAGGCGTAAATGCGGTGATGTCAAACGTTCCTGCATCAAGTAAAAAGGCTGTTGGAATTTCTGCCGTTAAACTTGTTTTGCTGTTAAACGTAGTTTTTAAGTCCTGACCTTTCCATTTGAGGATTGTTTTTTCTATAAAATTCTTTCCTACTACCTCTAACATAAAACCATTTTCGCCTACTTCTTTTTCTGTAATGCTCAAAGAAGTCAGTACAGGAATCAAGGCTGGCGTGGTAATTTTGGCAGAAAGCGGATTATCTTTTTTGTAGGTCGTGCTTGCACCAGTGCCGTTGTAGGCGTAAATCTCTATGACGTAATCTGTCGCAGGTTCAAGATTATTGATGTCAAAACTATTTCCATTCCCTGAAAAAATAACCACTTGCCCATTGAAAAACAAATCACCCACTTTGAGTGGAAGCCCATCGGCGGGAGGCGCAGGTCTGTCCGTTGCTCGCCTGATGACCGCCACATAGCCTCCTGAAACTGGATTGGCAAAGGTAAAGGTAGCTTGGGCAGAAGTAGGGGTGAGGTTAGAAATCACCAAAGTTGTTGGCTGGCTTGGTGGGGCAATAGCAAGCGTATTGATGTTCTTGGGATTATTGACCGCAGAAGATACATTATAAGTAGCACTTGCGCCCGTTCCATTGTAGTCAAAAACATGGAAATAATAATTGGTTTCAGGTACAAGCCCTGATGCTACGGCAAGATTTCCTGTTGAATTATAAACCACTATGCCACTGCCCAGCGTCTGCCCAATGGTATAGGGTGTTCCTGTTACTGGTGGTGTAACATTAGGATTGGTGCTGGCAACTACTATCCTGCTTGCTCCGTTGCCGTTTATCCACTCTAAGGTAACAGTGTTTGCAGTTAC
Organism: Cytophagales bacterium; assembly: GCA_013298985.1. Taxonomy (GTDB): domain Bacteria; phylum Bacteroidota; class Bacteroidia; order Cytophagales; family Thermoflexibacteraceae; genus Thermoflexibacter. Next base: position 1,423 of record JAAFJS010000296.1, on the reverse strand, counting down.
ATTCAAAAACTGAATATTAAAAGATTGGATAGTAGGTGCTACAAAAGGCGCAGGGGTAAAGACAGAGAAGTTTTGACTTGCTCCTGTAAAGGCTACGGGTGTACTTGTTGTGTATGGAGGAAGTCCACCTACTGTCGCAACTTGAGTCCAGCCGCCACTATGTATTCGAGAAGTAGCATTTGCTGTACCGCCCACATTCGAGAAAATCAGAGAAGTTGCTCCTGTTGCCCTATTGATAGTCCACATACCTGCTGCAGGATTCGTGCCGCCACCTATTGCTGGGGTAATGGTAGGGGAAAACCTTGCCGAGTTATTCCCTGCACCACTAATAATCATACTTGCTAATCTGACCGCAGTAGCATCTCCCACTGGCAAGTCCAAGCCTGTAGTTGCGCCTTGCCTGATTAAACTGCCTGTTCCATTGGTTTCTACCCAGCTATTGGTGTAGGGAGTACCTGTCACTTGCGCCGCAACAACAGCATTGCTCAATGTGAGGTCATTTGCGCCTAACTGCAAGCGACCATTGGTCAGGGTCAAAGTTCTTGTTACTGTAGTGGGTGCAGAAAGTACCTTTACGCCACCGCCTGTAATCGCAAGATTGTTATAACTAACGCCATTAAACGTAGCTGGGATATTGTAAGTGGTTGCCCCTGAATATTCTACAGTATTGAGTGGGTAGGAAATAAAAGTATTCATAGTAACAGTAGGCAAAGTACCACTTGCCAATCTCAATGTGCTGTTGCCTATTGTGCTTGTCAATGTGCCTATAGTATGCCCTGTGGTTGTTCCCAAATCAAGTACGCTTCCTAAAGTTGCGCCATTGATAGTAACATTGTTATTGTTAATTTGTCCGTTTAGCGTGGCGGTTACGGTAAAGCCACCTTCAATCACTACAGGGGCATTGGCAGAAGGCGTACAAGCGCAACTTAGACCTCCCGAAGTAAGCGACCAAGTACCGTTTGTCCCCCAATTGCCATTAGCAATGCTGTAATAGGTAGGGCAAAGCTGCCCTGCGTCTGTTACTGTCCAGCCTTTGGACGGGAAAGTAGTGCTACGTGCTGTTGCCGCTGCACAATAATTTAATCCTGCTGCTCCCAAATTCACACCTATCTGCAAGGTCTGCCCAGCCCAGCCTATTAGGGTTGCATCATAGTTCGCAAGGGAAAGACCGCTACCACTAAGCATATTGGTCGCATCAGTTACTGCACTCATGTTCCATGTTGCTAAGGATTGGTTAAAAGCAGTTGCACCAGCTGTAAACATACCGCTCATATTAGTAACGTTAGCAGTATTCCATCCCCCAATATTTTGATTGAAAGAAGCTGCACCTAAGAACATGGCACCCATGTTTGTAACATTACCTGTATTCCACCCTCCAATTGGTTGATTGAAAGCAGCAGCATTCCAAAACATGGCACCCATA
>JAAFJS010000295.1 GCA_013298985.1 Cytophagales bacterium | reverse complement strand
TATAGTTAATCGCGCCTTTGCTATCCTCATGTTTGCGGTGAGCTACAATAGTTTAGCCGTTTTTTTGCTCTCTATCACTGAGGCAGAAAAAGACATTTTGAAAGTAGTTTTTGAGCAAATATCCGCTTTTGCCACCGTAGGACTCAGCATGGGTATCACCGCCAAGCTCTCTTTTATGGGAAAGCTAATCATCACAATTACCATGTTTGTAGGACGCGTAGGCACAGTAACGCTGGCACTTGCTTTGAGCAAAAAAGCAATGAGTACCGCTTTTGAGTATCCTAAAACACACTTATTAATTGGGTAAAATTTGGAACATTCTCCTTGATTTATTTGTTTTAGAATTAAATTAAAGCATAGATAAAAAATACAACAGATTTGCCTATAATTTTTTAATTAAAAAAATTAACCATTTAAAATAAAAATGACTGACTACGAAAAAGGTTTACAAAAACTCCGAGAAGGGAAATATCAAGAAGCAGTGCTTATTTTTGATAAAGTGCTTGCCCAGCAGCCTGATGACGCGACGTGCATGAGTGATAAAGCGGTGGCATTGTTTCACTTACAAAAAAAAGTGGAAGCACTGGCGATTTTAGACTATGCCCAGCACTTAGAGCCTACCAATCCTTATCGGTATGCCAGTCGTGCCTTCGTCAAAGAGGCGATGGGGGACTTGCAGGGGGCAATCGCTGACTATCAAAAAGCCATAGAACTTGACCCCGAAGACATGGTGGCTTACAATAATTTGGGACTTTTAGAGGAAAAACTGGGTTACAAAGAAGCCGCAAAGAAAAAGTTTGAGGAAGCAGACGCATTGGCAAAAAAGCTCGGCATTGAGTTTGACGAGGTGGGCAATTTTGTAGAATCAAAGCAAAGACAAGCCATGCCTTCTGCTACCAGTGGGCAACCGCAAGAGGAGGAAACAGAAGAAAAAAATAAGTTGAAAGACTTAACCCAAGAAAAAATAAATAACAATGAAATGGAAAAACCTGAAAATGAATCAACTAACTCCATAGATAATTATTTACAGGTTTTCAAACAGGTTTTTACTTCCAAACAAGGCTTTCGGGAATTTGTCAGCTTTGTATTTAATCCAAATAATAAAAAGTAGTAAAGACCTCATTTACTGCACTATCCATTCTCCACTGGCTACTTTTTGGACTTTGCCACCCACTTGTAAGAAAAAATCTTTGTTTTCGCTGATTTCGCCATTCAAGTAAATCAGCGAAGGGCGATTGATTTCATAGCCTTGCTCTACCCTGATGTTTACCTTTGAGGTCTGGAAGTAGTTGTTTTTCAGCAAGTAGGCAAGCAGGCACGAATTAGCACTTCCTGTTGCTGCATCTTCTTTTACTACCTCATTTTCAATCAAAATAGTTCTTGCATTGATTTGGTTTTCAGCACTATACGCTTCAGGGCAAAAAATAAAAAACATGGTATGCAAGCCCGATGTGCTGTTGGACTTATGAATATGGTGTTTCAGTAAAAAATTGGTATATACTTGGGCGTTAATGCTCAGATTTTTAATACTTTCCAATCTTTTTAGTGGGATTATCATAAAAAAAATACCTGTCGAAACCTCCTCAATCGGATAGTTTTCATCAATTTCTGTGGCAGAAATTCCTAAGACATTGGCAACTTCGCTTTTGTCATAACTACCTCTGAATGAAGGGCTTTTGGCAGTGAGCCAGACCACTTGCTCATTATTTTTGTCATTAACGAAATCGACAGGAATAGAGCCTACTTTCAAGTCCAGTTTCAGATGACTAAGAGGCTGTTTTTCAATCTCTTCCTTGATGACAAACGCCGTTCCAAGTGTAGGGTGTCCCGCAAAAGGTATTTCGTATTCGGGTGTAAAAATACGAACAGGATAGCCGTTTTCGTTGGGCATATCGCTGGTGATAAAAGTGGTTTCTTGGAAGTTAGTTTCCTTGGCAAGCGTCAGCATTTCTTCGGTAGTGAGCTGGTTAGCGTGCTGAAAAACAGCCAGTTGGTTGCCTTGATACTGCTTTTCTGCAAATACATCTACGATATAGAAAGGTAGTTTTTTCATTATTTAACTTGTTTTTTTAATGCAATTTAAACGTTTTTTTCAATATTTGTACCTGAAAATTGTAATCAAACAAAAATGAATAAGAAAACTAAAATTATCATTGGTATCTTCGTAGGCGTGGCTGTATTGGCGATTAGTGCTGCTTTTTATACGTACCAACTTTTTTTTACGCCTAACATCTTGATAGACAAGGCAGACCAAGCCTTCATTATTCCTTCTCAGGCTACTTTTAAGCAAGTGCTTGATTCTCTGGACAAATATGAGATGATAAACGACAGGGTTTCTTTTTTATTTGTAGCCAAAGTGCTTGGTTATCAGGAGAAAACACCCAAAGAAGGGCGGTATATACTCCAAAAGAATATGACGAATCTGGTCGCGATTCGCAAGCTACGTGCGGGCGCGCAAGACCCTATCAAAGTTACTTTTAACAATGTAAGGTTAAAAAAGGATTTGGCAGGAAAAATAGTCAAAAATCTACAAATAGACTCCTTAAAAATATTGGAAATGCTTAATTCTCCTGCTATTGCAGCCAAATACGGCTTTGATACTACCTCCATTTTATGTATGTTTTTGCCCAATACTTACGATATGTACTGGACGACTACTCCCGAAAAGTTGTTTGACCGAATGAGCATCGAATACAAAAATTATTGGACGCAGGAACGCAAAGACAAAGCAAGCAAAATAGGGTTTACGCCCTTGCAGGTCAGCATCTTAGCGTCGATTGTGGAGGCTGAAACTAAGAAAAAAAATGAAGCAAAAACAGTAGCAGGGCTTTACATTAACCGCATCAATCAAAACGAGCCTTTGCAAGCTGACCCTACTGTGGTCTATGCGATTGGTGATTTTGCCAAAAAACGTATTTTGTTCAAGGATTTAGAGTTTGATTCGCCTTATAATACCTATAAATATACAGGATTGCCACCAGGTCCCATCAATCTGCCTACGCTGAACTCCTTAGAGGCGGTGCTGAACTACGAAAAGCACAAATATATTTTTATGTGTGCCAAAGAGGACTTTTCGGGCTACCATGCCTTTGCAGAAACGTATGAAGACCATCTGAAAAATGCCGCAAGATACAGAAACGCGCTGGACAGGGCGGGAATAAGATAGGGAATAGTTATAAAATACCCAAATGTCTTTTTGCTTGTATGACGGCATCAGCAAAAATCCAATCCAATATGCCTGCAATTTGGGTAGGGTTTTCAGAAATAGAATATGTACCAGTATCTTGTATAAATAGGTTATTTTCTAATTTACCAAATTCCCAAGACAGCCCATTGGTAGTAAAACCATAAATAATCATATCAGGGAATAGTTTTTGGCAGGCAAGCATTTCAGCCAAAGCCTGCCCCCAAGCATTGGTAAAATTGTCTATTTTTGCTTCTGCTACGCAAATAAGAGGATTGTTGCGCGTAACTCTGGATTGTTTCTCTGTATAAGAAAATAAGTAATCAGGTGTTCCATAAAGTATATCATCAAAGCGAAGGTCATATTCTCTACTCCAATAGGTAAGATTTGGGTGGCGACGAGTAACAAAGCGAATCATTGGGGAAATGAAGTTTTCAGACATTGCTATTTCACTTGGAGAAGGCTTTTTGAGTGTAAAAGAAAACGCCAAATCTTCTATCAAATAATTAGGAAGCTCCAAAACAGGTACTTTATCAAATAATTCACCTGTTTCTAAAATGGTATTGTATTTTTCGGAAACGTCCAAAATACTTTTGAAATCGCTGAATGCCATAAATTTGAGTTTTTTAGTCTGCAAAGGTACAAAATAGAGGTTAATAGATAGTTTAAACACTCTCATAATTAATAATAAATCTCATAAAAGGCAACTTAATTTATCATAGAACTGACTATCAAATCATTCAAAAAAGGAGAACGTAAGATTTTTTTGATAAAAAACCTACAAGACTTTTAAAATCTTATAGGTTTAATTTTAAAAAATTACAAAAATTATTCAAGCATCTGTATTTCTACACTATCTTTTCTTACTGCAACTTTTCCAGTGTAACTTTTATTCTTCGCATTGCCTCTACCAGATTTTCGTCAGAGGCGGCACTTGATATGCGGATACAGTTTGGCGCACCAAATCCGCCTCCATCTACCAGCGACACATGACCTTCGTTGAGCAAATAAATGCACAAGTCATAGCTATTTTTGATGTGATAGTCGCCATAGCTTTTCCCAAAATAATAGCTTACGTCAGGAAAAATATAAAATGCGCCTTCTGGTTTGTTTGCCTTGATGCCTTTGATGTCTTTGAGTAAGCCCAGCACCAAGTCGCGACGGCGAAGGTAGGCAGCAGACATCTTTTTGGTTTCGGTCAAATCGCCCGTCATTGCCGCCAAAGCCGCTTTTTGGGTGATAGAGGTTGCGCCCGAAGTTACCTGTCCCTGCATTTTGTCGCAAGCGTCCGCAATCCACTTGGGCGCGGCAATGTAGCCCATGCGCCAGCCTGTCATCGCAAAGCCCTTAGAAAAACCATTGACCGTAATGGTGCGGTCTTTCACGCTATCCAAAGAACCAATGCTGAAATGCTGACCAGTAAAGTTAATATATTCGTAGATTTCGTCGGCAATGATAAAAATATTATCGTGCGCTGCCACTACCTGCGCGATGTCTGTTAATTCTTCTTTTGAAAAAACTGCGCCTGTGGGGTTGCAAGGCGAAGAAAACAAAATAGCCCTTGTTTTTGGGGTAATCGCAGCTTTGACCTGCTCGGCGGTAACTTTGAACTCCGCTTCCAGCGAGCCATGCACCAGTACAGGCACGCCCTCAGCCATCTTAACCATCTCGAAATATGAAACCCAGTAAGGTGCAAAGATAATCACCTCATCACCAGGGTTTACGAGAGCCATCAGCGTATTGACCAGAGATTGCTTTGCGCCAGTGGAAACTACAATATTTTCAGGTTTGAAGTCCAGACCATTGTCGCGTTTGAGTTTTTCAGCAATCGCCTTGCGGAGTTCGGGAATCCCAGAAACAGGCGTATAAAATGTAAAACCATCATCAACAGCCTTTTTTGCGGCATCTTTGATGTGCTGAGGCGTTTGGAAATCAGGTTCGCCGAGGTTGAGGCTGATGACATCTACACCTTTTGCCTTCAACTCTCTTGCTTTTTTTGCCATCTCTAAGGTCTGCGACTCTGCGAGGGCATTAATTCTTTCGGAAAGGGCAGGAACGACTGCCTTGATTTGTGCTTCTAAAACTGCATTCATTTGGTTTGTAATTTACTAAAAAACAATGAGTTACGTGGTTTATTGGCAATTCTTGAAAGTCTATTTTATTTCGAAGTACAAAAATAGGTAAATTTTGTGATAATAAAACCTATACGCTTCTAAAAACCTGATAGGATTTATTATCACAAAAATAAATAGTGAATTGATACGCAAATTCTATTTTGATTTGGTAACTTTGTATTCACATTAACAAACTGGGGTGTTTCCCGTCAAAGGGAGGCTGAGATGATACCCATCGAACCTGAACAGGATAATGCCTGCGAAGGAAGTTTTGGACAAATTCTATTTGTAATCTGAAAATCTGGAATGAAAGACAAAATCTGGAATTAGAAATAATAAAATAGCTTTAATACTATACCACATTAATAAATTTCATGTTCCAAAAATATTCCAGATTCTTAATTCTAAGATTCCAGATTCTCTAAATCTCTCGCCAAATTCTCCATAAGTTAATTTAATAACTATTTATTTTATTAAATTAATCACTTATGAAAAAATTATTATTTATCAAGTCAGGCAGTAGCTTTGCAGGTGAAAACACCTGCAAAGGCGAAAAAGGCGAATCATTTACTAAGTCCTGTAGGGAAG
>JAAFJS010000294.1 GCA_013298985.1 Cytophagales bacterium | reverse complement strand
CAAAAAGAGTAGTTGAAAAGAATCCTTACGCAGAAACAGAAGTCGCTGAAATTATAGGGAAAGATTATTGGCTTTCTGCCACCGATTTTTCTGCTTATTCTTTAAGTAATAGTGCTTTGGGTATTGGCAATTATTGTGAATCTATTTTTAGTGAAGAAAAAGGGACAATCAGACAAAATTTCTTAGATACGGTTTCAGAAATGTTAGGAGGAGATTTTAATGCTTTATATCAGATTCATGCCAAAACCTTTGCAAGGAAATGAGTAAAATAGAGGAAATCAAAGCATATTTAGAAGCCAATTTTGCTGAAATTACTCCTTTTTTGCAAATGGAATCAAGGCAGGAGTTTGCTATTACAGACTTCAAAGGACAGTCCTACATTATCATTAGTAATGATGAAAATGAGTTTGTTATCAGTATCAATGGTATAGAAACAAGGATTGAGGGCTTTGATGAAAGTAAAAACTTTGTAATTCAAAATGTAAAAACAGTAGTTTTTATTCCGATTGATGGAAAAAATGGACTCTTAGGCTTTGGTGATTCGCATTGTGATTTTGTGCTTTTTGATGAAAATGATTGCTGTTTTGTAGAATTTAAACTCAATGGAACAAGTGCAAGTCCAAAGACAATCAGGCAAAGACGCTATAAAGCGGTCAGGCAACTGAGTAATACGATTGAATTTTTTGATGAAAAAACACAAAGAAATTACAAAGGGCTAAACTTAGAGGCATACATTTGTACGCCTGAATTTTATCCAAGATTAGATGCAAGCTGGCGAGAATTAGCACAAGATTTTTTGGAGAACCATGGAATTCCTCTTTTTGAAGAAAACAATAAAATTTGTAAATAAAAAAACACTAACTATAAAATGGAATTATTTGTCGAATTAGTAAAAATTATCTTACCCTCTACACTTGTTTTGTATGGTATGTACTTGACTGTCAAGGCTTTTCTGAGCAAAGACTTTGATAACAAATTGGTCAAGCTCAAATCTCAATATACGGAAACGACGCTGCCTCTGCGCTTGCAGGCGTACGAGAGAATGACGCTATTTTTGGAGAGAATCACACCTAATAACTTGCTTATCAGGCTAAATGACCCTTCTTTCAAGGTGGGAGAGTTTCAGGAGTTTCTTTTGCACGAAATCAGGCAGGAGTATAACCACAACCTTTCTCAGCAGATTTATATGAGTGATGAGGCGTGGCAGCAAGTCAAAACGGCAATGGATAATATGATTGCCCTCATCAATGATGCCGCCTCAGAGTCCGACAAAAACGACTCTTCTTTGCAGCTGGTCAAGCGAATTTTTGGCAGAATGATTGACAATCAAGATGATGTAACGGGAAATGCGCTTCGCTTTTTAAAGCAGGAGGTAAGAAATTATTTTTAATAATTTTGATGCTTTGATATTTTAGCCTTTGAGTGTGTGCATACTTATTTCGCGAACGGGCGTTTCTCCATTATTTTCGAGGTTTTCGGCATCAGCGCGATTGCTTTCAATCATTTCCAGTACCACGTCTTCGAGCAAAAATCTTTCTGCAATAAACAGTGACTGAATGTCTATTTCTGTATGCTCCCAAGAAAAGGGATTGGCAGTATAAAATAACTCGCCAGTGGCACTTTCGTATTCATTTTCTTGGAAATTAGATTCCATTTTGAGGCAGAGAGATTTGTGTTGGTTTATCAGGTTGCCCTGCGCTCGCTTTACTTCTTTAATAGGAATAGTAACTTCTTCTTGCGAAGAAAAAAGTGTTTTTCTATAAATTAGTTTTTGAGTGTCAATAAAAATAACCTGTCGACTTAGGTAAAAATAAAGCAAAGAATAAGAGGCAAAAGCCAAAATCGTGATACCCAGCACCACAGGGAAATAGCCAAAAACACCTGAACCCACAAAAAACTTAAAAGAAGTGTATATAAAGGTGATACAAACAAATAAACTCAATAAAATAGCAAATAAAGTATTGGTTTTCAGCACACTCCATTCCAGCCATATTGCGTCATCATTTGCAAAAATCTTGATATTGTAAGACCCACGATGCGCGATTCTAATAGGGCTGCACTGCTTCGAGGGCGTGCTGGCTACCTGCCGCACTTCGGGAGAAATATCTATAAATATATTTTTCAGCCCTATAAACTTTTGTAAAAAACTGTCTTTGAGCTTGTCGCTAATGCTGGTAACGTAGATAGGTGTGGGCATAAGCTGATTTATCTTCGTGAGGTGTTCCAAAAAATCACCATAGAACTTCCCACTATAAATCTCCAAAGGCGAGGCATTGTGCCTGAGAATATGCACCTGAATCAGCGTATCTCCCTGTAAATGAGGACTCATAATCCGACTCACCCAAAGTGCTTTGAGGTTATCATAAGGAATAAGCACTTGTGAGTTTCGCTGCGTAAAAATTACCATTTGTTGCTCTTGGTCTATGTGCATCTTAAAATGCTCACTCATGCTAAAAAGCAGAATCGTGATAATCAGGGTTACAGCAATAGAGAGAATCAAGATAAAAAACTGCAACGAACCTAAAGGGTGAAATACCAAAAAGATACTTTGAGCAATGGTAAGCATAAATCCCACAATAAACCACACATAAGGCATATAACTGCCAAATTGGATTGTAAGCCTACTTTTTGCTGTTCTCGTTATTTTCATAATCAAATACAATGATTAAAAGAAAAAATAATGTTTTTTATCCAAATTTTTCTTCAAAAAACATTACTCAATAATAAAACGCAATAATAACAATATAATTTGTAAAACTCAAAAAAAATAATTCAAGAAGTAACCTCTACAATTTCCCAAGTATGGTCAGCCAAAAGCCGAATAGTAGCAATGCAGTTTGCATATTTCTTGCTTCTGCCCCATTCGTGAGGGGCGATAAGTGAAAGCGTATCTGCCTTTTCGTTCCTCTCATACAAATAATAAATTCTGCCAATGAGTGGCTCAAATCTCATTTCTGCCTGATAAACTCGTTCGGAAATGAGTTTACGAGTATTAATTTCTTTTGCTTGCGCTGCCAGCAGTTGCATCTGCTTATAGAGTTGCTCCATCTGCATATCTGTCTGTTGGTACATTGCCTCCAGCGCATTGGTTTTTATTTTTCCTTCGTCCTCTGGCTTAATCGTTACCCCGCCTACCGTATGCGCGTAGGGCAATAAACCTGGATTTTCTGCTGTTTTTTCCTTCAATTTCTCCAAATCTATTTGGCTAATATCTATGGGGCGAGTTTCCTGATTTTTTTTATCTATTTCTTGCATTATCGTTTTTTTAATGTTGTCAAAAACCATAAACAAGCTAAACAGCTGAATGGTTTAAACTTTTGTCTATTGCCACAACTCAAAATTACGCAATTATGCAAATTAAGTTTCCTTTCCGCTATAAATTTACAGAAAAAGGTGTTAAGAAATCACATCGTTTAATTTTTCATTCCAATTCCCCTGCAAAGTTTCAGCTTGCAGTGCTTGGCTGACTTGCGCTATAAACTCACTTCGCGAGATATTCACTGCACCTAAGCTACCCAAATGCTCAGTATAAACCTGACAATCAATGATTTGAAAACTCAATTTGCTCAATTTCTGTACTAATGTAATGTAAGCGGCTTTGGAGGCATTACTTACCTTGGCAAACATAGATTCCCCAAAAAACGCCTTCCCCAAAGAAACGCCGTAAAGCCCCCCAACCAACTCTCCACCCTGCCAAGCCTCTACGGAGTGAGCAAAGCCCAACTGGTGCAGTTCGCAGTAAGCGGCTACCATATCTTCCGTTATCCAAGTGCCGCTTTGCCCCTGCCTCCTGACGGTCTGGCAGGCAGTCATTACGCCGCGAAAGTCTGTATCAAAAGTAATCGCAAATACTTGTTTTTTAAGCACTTGATTCATACTTTTGGAAATTTTGAGGTCAGCAGGATACATCACAAAGCGCGGGTCAGGCGACCACCAAATGATGGGGTCTTCTTCATTAAACCAAGGGAAAATACCTGATTGATAGGCAAATAGCAAGCGTTCGGGCGATAAATCGCCTCCTATTGCCAGTATTCCATGCTCGTCTGCTTTGTCGACTGGGGGAAAATAGAGTTTTTCATTTAAAAAATAATACATCTATCAAAAAAATTGCGTAATTTTGCCTTCAAAAATACAGAATGAAATTTAATAAAACAAAGGTAATGAAGCAGTTAAAACAGTGGCACATATTAATAGGAATTATTTTCGCTGCCTTTGCCTGCGGTAACAAAACCACTATTTTTTCTTGGGTAGGCATCACTGCTACCAATATCAACGCAATTACCCACCAAGTCCTCGCAGACAATGCTATCAAAGCAAATGAGTATGCTATTCGCTTAGATTTTGACATTGCCGCGGTCGGTAGCAAAAACTCGAGCGGTGGCGCGATAGGCAAAGCCGAACTGTTCAATGATACGCTTGATTCCCTGGAAATTACCAGCCTCTCGGACTTTAATAATACGCTTACCAGAGGGAAAATCTTGAACCAATTTTTTTTGGTTCGGACAGAGGCAGAGGACAAGTTCCCCTTAACTACTACTACTTTTATTCGTACAAGGAAGCGAGAAGTGCGCGATAAGCTCGAATTCCTACTGACCCAAGCCCCTCAACAAGAAACGTCTATCCGCTTCATTATCAAGCTAAACCTCAACTTTGGGCGCACTCTACGCGATACAACCGACGCTATTGTTTTGAGAAAATAATTTGAAAAAATAAGCTGTTTATTTGCTGCAATCCTTACAAATCCCTTGCACCAAAAAACTATAGCCAATTAATTGATAATCAGAAGGAAGCTGGATAGAAGGAATGGCTACTTCTTCCAAACAAAAGGTATGTCCGCACTTTTCGCAGTTGAAATGTACGTGCGCGTCATTGTGCCTGTGGCTGATACAATTTGAGGCACAAAGGGCGTATTTGGAAGTCCCAGAATCATCTAAAACCTTGTGTATCAAGCCTTGTTCCTCAAAAGATTTCAGCGTCCGATAGATGGTTACGCGGTCATGGCTTTCACTAATGGCATTTTCGATTTCTGCATGAGAAAGCGCGTAGTTTTTGGAAAGAAAAAAATCCAATACCTCTAAACGAATCTTGGTTTTTCTGACCTGATGAGTGGCGAGTAAGTCTTCTGAAGCATGGCTCATTTCTCATTTTGCTTAAAATTCAAAGACAATATTGAGAAAAATACTTGGTATAAGCAAACTGAATGGGTAGTTTTTCATGTGTGGGTTAGGGCGTACCACTCACACATGATTGGGCTTCTTTTGTGCAGATTCCGAAAAAAGGCATAAGGCAAAAAAGTGAAGTATTTTTTAGTTTTGTCTAAAAAATTTATAAATTTGTAAAAAATGTAGCCTTAGACCATGAAAGACCATCGCGTAACGACCGAAAATCAATATACACTTGCCGAAGAAGATTATATTAAGGCAATTTATCATATTTGTCAGCAAAGCCAAGAAGCCCAGACCAATGACATCGCGGATAGGCTACATACCAAGCCTGCTTCGGTAAGCGATATGCTCAAAAAATTAGCAGACAAAAAAGTGCTTAACTACATCAAATACAGAGGTGTTACGCTGACCGAAGAGGGCATGAAAGCAGCACTTAACTTGGTGAGGAAACATCGTCTTTGGGAGGTTTTTTTGGTAGAAAAGTTGAATTTTTCTTGGGACGAGGTACACGAAGTAGCTGAACAATTAGAACATATCGATTCCGCCCTTTTGATAGAACGTTTAGATGCTTTTTTAGGCTTCCCTAAATTTGACCCACATGGCGACCCTATCCCCAATGAAAAAGGAGAATTTGTAGTGAAACCTCACATTCCTTTGGGCGAAATGGAAATAGGTGTTACGGGCAAAGTGCTTGCTGTTCAGGATATTAGTGCTTCTTTTTTGCAGTACCTCAACAAAGTAGGTATCTACATAGGCGCGAAGGTAAGCATCTTGGACAAAATAGATTACGACGGCTCGCTGGAAGTAAAGTTAGACGAGCAAAAAACAATTTTGGTTTCCAAAGAGGTCGCTAAGAATATTTTTGTGGGTGAGTAAAAAAACTTACACCATTTCTTTTTCTTTATCAAAAGTAACAACTAATTTGTACTCATCTCCAAACTCCTCTATCAAACTTTCCTTGCTTGTAGCCAAGTGAAGGTATTTGCTCAATTCCTCAGCGATAGGCTCTAACAGAGGCTCGA
>JAAFJS010000293.1 GCA_013298985.1 Cytophagales bacterium | reverse complement strand
AAAAGGGTGTTCCCTTGGGTCGTATTTTTCGGTGCGCTGTACCCTATTGGCAAAGCGATATTCGATATAATAAGGCACTACCAGCCCAATCGTGGGACCGACCGCTACCACGCCATTAATCTGTACGCCCTGCTCGGCTTCTTTCTTGAACAAGACAAATTCACGTCCGTAGCTGGGGCGAATCAGTAGCAAGTAGTTCTGCTTGCCTGGAATAAAAGTTTGCCCAGAAAGTCGACTGGTGGTTCGCTGCTCTTTTGGGTGGCGCATATTGACGATTTCAAGCCCAAAATAATGGTACATCATGGGCGTAATAGCCCGCGAATGTTTGATATTGATGCCGCCAATCAAGCCCGCATTGGTATTAAAATTGATGCCATAAGTGGTTTCACTTCGATACATTATCTCCTCAGTTCTCTTTTTTTGGGCATATATATTTATCAGAGGGAGCAATGTGATGGTGAATAATACAAAAAGTTTTAGCCTAATTTTCACGTATTTAATTTTTTAATGTCAGATAAAAATAGGGTATTTCTCAAAAGTGCGTATTGATATTGCACATAAAATTAAGTGTAAAACTTTACAAACACAAAAATTTTAGCATTTGTTTGCCTTCTTGAGGTTTCTGCGCCTTTCTATACTATAAAAATAGCGAAATTTTTAAGATTTTTTAATTCTTTTTTAGCAAATCAGGATTTACGTAAGTTCCATGCTTGGAAGCATTGCCTTTGCGCCAAAAGTAATCGTAGAAAAGTGCAGATAATTTTTTCATTGCTTCCACAGATTCGTTGCGAAGTTCGTAGTTTTCCATAAAAATAATAAGGTAGGGACGTTCGGGGAGCAGGACGAGCATCCACTCCGTCGAAACGCCCGCCAAGCTGCCATCTTTGAGCGCAACACTCACATTATCAGGGAGTCCCATTTTCAAATCACTTTCCAGTTCACCTCGTTTTTTCAAAATATCTAAAATTTCACTGGAAATTTGTGGATTGACGAACGTGCCTTTGTAGATGCTTTCTAATATTTTTGCCGCTTCGCTTGGGGTAGCGATATTTTCTTTGCCTGCGGCAGACGCTTGGGGCTGAATCATCTTGCGTTGGAGTTTGGTTTGCGTACAACCCATCGCGGCAATGGTCTGATTTACGTTTTCTATGCCTACCAAGTCTATGAGCATATTCGTTGCTGTATTATCACTTAGCACTATCATCAGTGTAGCTAAGTCCTTGATACTGAGCTGTACTGAACCATCGCCCAGTGCAGACAAAATGCCACTTCCTGCCACTTTGTCTGCTTTTTGGATAGTTTTGGTGTCTGTCAGTTTGAACTTCCCTTCATTTGCCTGTTTGTAAACTTCGAGTAAAATTGGGATTTTGATGGCACTTGCCTGCGTGAAAACGAGGTCTGCATTGCTAAAAAACTTTTCGCCATCAGTCAAATCTACCACAGCAACGCCCGCCACGCCTTCCAGCAGATTGACAGTACGCTGCAATTCAGTATTTACCTTGTTCTTGATTTGTTGCCACTGCGCTTCATTTTGTGCTACTACCAGCGAAGTAACTGATAATAAGAAAGATAACATTATAAAAACTTTCATCAGTTGTTGTTTTGTTTACGAAAAACTTTATGCTATTATTTTGAAATTCCAAAAAATTAATGCAAGAATATGTTTGTAGGTCAGTTTGCAAGGGTCTAAGAATTTGATTACCTTGCAAAATACAAGATGCACAAATTAATTTTTAGTGCAAAAAAATTGTGTTTTTTTATCAATTAATAAAATTTTGACTATACTTTTGATTCATTAATTTTAAAAAATTTGTCATTACCTAATTTATTTATGCGTATCAAAAAAAATTACAGCTTTTCCTGCTTGGTTATTTTGTTTTTGTTTTTTACTGACCTTGCCCTTGCCCAAAGCCTGAGCCTAAACTGGCTTTTTAAACCTGGTATGCGCTTCACCACTTCGTTTGTCCCAAAGATGAAAGTGCAAGATACGGTTAATTTTGGAATGATGCACTTCAATACTTCTTTCATTATTCCTGTCAATGGCAAGGCGGAGGCAAGTTTGCGAGAAATGAATCTGAGAGCAAGCCAAACTTTTATTACGGCAAATATTGGGACACGTTTTTTACAGACAGAAGTGATTGGTTTTCAGAAGTTAGTGCATAATTTTTCTTTGGGCGTTACCCATATTCAGGCAGATATGAAGAACGGCATTTGGTTTTATACAGCAAATATTGGCTTTGTGGAATCTCCTGAAACTTTTGAAAAAATAAAACCTTTTATGATTGGGGCGGCGGCGCGGATTGTGGTCAAAGGACTCAGTACGTACAATATTTATGGGCTGGGCATCACCTATAACTATGACCGCATCATTCCGATTCCGCTTTTTGGTATCAATAGGCAGGTGGCTGACAATTGGAAATTTGGAATGATTTTGCCTGCCTATGCCGAACTGACCTATATAGTGAGTGAAGATGTGCAAGTGGCTCTTCGCAGTGATTTTTCTATTTTTCGGACAGGCGTTTTGCCGCCCATCAGTCGCGCCCAAAGTAAGGAAAAAACGAGCTTGCAGTACCGCGACGTTCGTTTAGGCTTTTCGATGCGCTACGAACCGAACAGTAGCCTAAGATTGTTCGCACAGGCGGGCGTAGCGGGCTTCCGTAGCCTGCGCCTGTATGATGGCGAAGCTATTTCGCGGGCGTTTGTGCCACCTTTTGCGCCTTTTCTCAATCTTTCCTTACATATCAATTTTGGCAATGCGCCTATTGGCTCTCAGCTATTTGGTAATGATTTCTGAAAAATTTACACCGTAGGCTTCCAGTTCTTGGAGGACAGGCTCGTAAATTTGTTTCTGAACAGGAATATGCACGCCTTTGAGGTCTATTTTCCCTTGTAAAAGCAATTTTGCTACTATGCCCAAGGGTAGCCCCACTGTTTTTGACATTGCCGTATCTTGCTCATTTTCACCCTTTACTACTAAGGAGGAACGCAAAGTACAAAAATCACCTTGGGCAGATTCATACTCAAAAATGTGTTGCATCACTATCATATCTTTGTCGCCTTCGTCCAATTTCCATTTTTTTTCTAACAAACGCTGCATCACTTGCGCGGGCGTGGCGCGCTCCAGCCCTGCATTTTCATGTCCTAACAATCCAAGCCAGTCAATTTTCTTAATTAGTTCACTATCAGTGCTTACACCAAGCAAACTCGCCAACTTTTCTTCTACCAAAAGCACTTTGCTGTATTGTAAAAAAGAATTGGTAAACTCGCGATAAGTCATATTGGCACTATTTTCAAGTACATAGCTGTCATCTGTCATGCCCAACTGCACAAAGGCGTTCCAACTCTGGCAAAAGCCCCTTTTCCGCAATGTTCCGCGTAGCAAAGTGGGAATATTAGCAATTCCATATATTTCACGATACATGAGAGAGTCGCGATTAGGATAGCCTTCGTAAGTGATATTTTGTATGCTAACATCTTCCAAATGAGTGAATAAGCGATTATAAGGTACGTATTTGTATTGTCCATTGATGATGTATTTGGCAGTTCCCTGTCCCGCCAAAACCACATTGCGCGGATTCCAAGTAAATTTGTAGTTCCAAGGATTATTATCGTATTCGGGCGCGACCAAGCCGCCTGTGTAGGAACGAAAAGCAGAAATTTTCGCTTCTTGCGCTTTGAGCCTTTCTATAATTTGCATGGCAGAAAGATGGTCAATGCCAGGGTCAAGCCCCATTTCGTTCAAAAAAAGCAAGCCTTTTGCCTCAACTTCTGCACCCAAACTTTTGATTTCGGGAGAAATATAGGAAGCTGTAAGAAGGTGTTTGTTAAATTTCAAACAAGACTGAGCTGCCTTGAAATGCAGACTGGGCGGAAGCAAAGAAATCACGACATCAGCCTTCGCTATTTCGCTATCCGCCAAGGCTGTATCGTTTATATCAAAATGAATCGCACTACCGCGAAGATGACTGCCTACCTTTTCTTGGGCAAGCACCACGCTAAAATCACCCACCGTAACGTGCCAATCTTCGGTGGTAGCATGGGCTAATAGGTACTGAATCAGGCTATAAGATGAACGCCCCGCGCCCAAAAGAAGGATATGTTTCATTTATGTTTTTTTGAAAACACAAATATTTCATCTATTTTTCAAATATCCTATTCATAATACGAATATCTGATAACAAAATTAGACTGGTTTGTTGCCAGTTTCTGTTGCCTCACATCTTCGAGGGTTCGTTTTTTGTCTTGATTGTACTGATAGGTCGTGATGGTTCGGGCGGTATTATCAGGCTCGAACTGGGTCGAGCGCGCCAGCAATGTATCGCTGCTACTGTACGTAAAAGTGGTGTATTCGTAGATAAGATTGAGGGAAGAATAGCGATTTTCTCTGCTTTTGTTGCCCGCAGAGTTATACTCATAAGTAACATAGCCTGGGGGATTGAGGGCGGGATTGGTCATTCTCACCAATCGCTTGCCATTATAAGTGAATCGGAAAGTTCCCGCCGTATTGTTTTGTCGGTTGGTTACGATTCTTTCTGTGAGCAGTTTGAGGCTGTCTTTGCTGTACCTGAACGAGCTTTCTTCTGTAACTATGAAGCCCGAAGGTGCATTTACATTTCTGGAAAATAGTTGGGTGCTTTGTACCAGCCCAGCCGAATCGTATTTGTAAGCAATATAACTTAGCGTACGTTTGGGAAAAGTATTGACATCATATCGGGTTTGCTGTTTGAGTCTTCCAGTGCTGTCGTATTCGTAGCCCCACTCATCTATGGCAGTTTGCGATTCTAAGGTAGGATAGATGGTGCGAGATTTTAATTTGCCAATCACCTCTTTGGGCGTGGCGACAACGGGTTTTTCATCTTCTTTGGGCGCATTGAGCAGTGAACAACCGTACATGAACAAACTACCCATCATAAGGAATAAAAATATCTTTTTCATTTGCGTAAAACTATGTAATGATGTGAATGATAAAAAGCTACACAAAAACCTTGCAATTTTTGTGGTGAGTAAATCATTTTAGCCAAATAAAAGGCTGCCCTTTTCCAGTGCATAGACCCTATCCGCCATTTCTGCTTGGGAGGATTTGTGTGTGATGAGCAAGATAGCGATTTGATTTTTAAGGCTTTGCAATAAATAAATGACAAATTTTTCGGTCTGTTTGTCCATAGCTGAGGTCGGCTCGTCTAATAGCAAAAGTTGCGGTTGGCGGTACAATGCTCGCGCCAAGCCAATGAGCTGTTTTTGACCACCAGAAAGGTTAATGCCCGTTTCGCCTAATAGCGTGAGGTAATTTTGAGGGAAATCTTTGAAAAATTGATGAAAACCTGTTTGTTGCAAAAATAGAATTAGGTTTTTTGCCTCGTCCTCTTTTAATTCTTTCAACGCAATATTGTATAAAAGCGTGCCATTAAAAAGGCGAACTTCTTGCGGTACAACACCAATCAGGTTTCTCCACGCTTGCAAATCTATCTGTTCCCAGTCATGCTCATTGACTAAAATTGTTCCTTTTTCCATTGGATAGAATCTTTGCAAAATTTGTAAGAAAATACTTTTCCCTGAACTACTTTCACCAACAAGAGCAACAATTTCGCCTTTATTAAGTTGTAAATCAATATTTTTCAAAAGTGGTTTACTGCCTGCAAAGCGAAAAGTCAATCCTTGAATTTTTAACTGCGAAAATTCAATTTTCTCAATTTTTAAATCTTTAACTTGCTTGTATTCAGGCGTAATTTTGGCAAACTCGTACAATCTTTCTAAGGCAATATGCGCCTCTTGGCAATGCTCGCAGCTTGGATTAAAGAAAATAAGCAAGGTAGTTTTTTGATTATCAAGCACTTGGTAAAGCATGGCTTGGCTGCTGTCCAAGTCGGAGAGAGGTAGGTTGGGTAACTGCTGTACATTTTCTTTGACTACTTTTTGATGTGTTACCTTGTCCCTAATCTTAAAAATAAGGAAGGCACAAAAGCAAACAAACACAGCCATTACGCTGATAATGAATCGTTTTTTCATAAAAAATAAACTATTTGTAACTATTCAGCTCTCCAAAAGTAGTTATTTTTTTATAAAAAAAAAGTGTATAACTTTGCATTATGGAACTAAGCACAGATATATTGGCACTACAAAGTCTACTAAAAAAATTAGTAGAGGAGTTGTCTGTTGCCAAGTCAGAAATAGCCTCATTGAAAGCAGAAAATTTGGAATTAAAGAGGCAATTAGGTCAAAATAGTGAAAATAGTCATAAACCACCTTCCACAGATATTCATAAAGTAAAAAAAGACCGTTCTTTACGAGAGAAAACGGATAA
>JAAFJS010000292.1 GCA_013298985.1 Cytophagales bacterium | reverse complement strand
TCTATGAGTTGTATCGCCTCTGCCTCACTGATAGTCATGGGGTCTTGGTCTTTTTGGAGAGAAATAAATTTATCACCATGCTTGATATAAGGTCCGAAACGCCCCAAGGCTGCCGTCATTTTAAGTCCCTCATATTCACCCACTTCTCTTGGCAATTTGAATAATTCTAATGCCTCTGCTAAGGTTACAGTTTCTAATAATTGTCCTTTTTTGAGGCTGGCATACTTGGGTTTTTCTTCCTCTTCGCCGCCAATCTGCACCAATGCGCCGTAACGTCCGAGCCTTGCGCTAACCTCCTTGCCCGAAACAGGGTCAATTCCTAATTTGCGCGCACTGCTGACCGAAACTCGTTCGGCTTGGGTTTCCGTTTGCTCGACTTTGGGGTGAAAATCTTTGTAAAAGGCAGCAATCATGCTCCCCCATTCCGTTTTTCCACTGGCAATTTTATCAAACTCTCCTTCCACATTTGCAGTAAAAGAATAATCGACCACATCAGAAAAATGACTCACCAAAAAGTCATTGACCTGAATGGCAATGTCCGTAGGAAAAAGTTTCATCTTTTCTGCACCCGTAATTTCGGTCTTGGTCAAAGTGCTTATTTTGCTTTCTTTGAGCATCAATTCTTGGTATTTTCGTTCTTTTCCCTCGCGAGATTCCTTCAAAATATACCCGCGCTGCTCTATCGTCGAAATCGTGGGCGCGTAGGTAGAAGGTCTGCCAATGCCCATTTCTTCAAGTTTTTTGACCAAACTCGCCTCTGTATAGCGTGCCGAGGGATAAGTAAAGCGTTCTAATGCCTTCATGTAATCCAAAGGCAGGATTTGCCCAATCGTGAGTGGTGGTAACATTCCTTTTTGTTCCTCATCTTCATCATCATCAGACGATTCGATATACACTTTGAGAAAGCCATCAAACAAAATGATTTCTCCCGTTGCTTGTAATTTTTCGGGCAAAGGTTGAGAACTATTTTTTGGAATAATATCAATCGTGGCAATCGTCCTTTCTAACTTCGCCTCTGCCATTTGCGAGGCAATCGCGCGCTTCCAAATCAGTTCATACAAACGCTGTTCGTTGCGGTCTTTGCCTGCTTGCTGCACCGAAAAGTTAGTGGGGCGAATAGCTTCGTGCGCCTCTTGTGCGCTTTCTGACTTGGTTTTGAACCTTCTCACCTCTACGTATTCCTTGCCAAAGCTCTGCTCAATCGCTGAAACTGCGCCCTTGATGGCATCTTCGGAAAGATTTAGCGAGTCTGTTCTCATGTACGAAATATGCCCAGCTTCATAGAGTTTTTGTGCCAAAGACATTGTTTGAGAAACGGAAAAGTACAATTTACGGCTTGCCTCTTGCTGCAAAGTAGAGGTTGTAAAAGGTGGCGCAGGAGATTTTTTGGCGGGCTTCTTTTCTAAGTTGGCTATCTTAAAAGTAGCACCAATACATTTTTGTAAAAACTGAAACGCATCTTCTTGTTTTTCAATTTTTTGTGAAATTTCTGATTCTAATTTTTTGCCCTTTTCTAAGGTAAAATTAGCACTGATTTTATAGGCAGAAGTAGAAACAAACTTTTGAATTTCGCGTTCTCTATCTACCACAAAACGTACCGCTACTGACTGCACGCGACCTGCGGAAAGTCCCATTTTTACTTTTTTCCACAATACAGGCGATAGCTCAAAACCCACCAATCTATCCAATACACGCCTCGCCTGCTGTGCATTCACCAAATCCATGTCAATACGGCGCGGCATTCCTATTGCTTTCAAAATAGCCGTCTTAGTAATTTCTCTGAAAACAATACGTTTTATTTTTTTGTCATCAATATTCAGCGTTTCCTTCAAATGCCAAGAAATAGCCTCTCCCTCGCGGTCATCATCAGTCGCAAGCCACACAGTTTCAGCTTGTTTCACTAATTTGGATAGTTCACTCACCAAAGATTTTTTGTCCTCAGAAACCTCATAGATAGGTTTAAATCCATTTTTTATATCGATAGCATTATTATCTTTGGGTAGGTCGCGCACGTGTCCGTAGCTCGACTTGACCACAAAGTCTTTGCCCAAGTATCCTTCTATTGTTTTTGCCTTTGCAGGTGATTCGACAATGACTAAGTTTTTCATTATGAGTTGATTAATGGTGATTTGGCAAGTTTTAGGTTTAAGCATAACTTAATGATAAAACCGTTTTTTTACACAAAAAACAAAAAACTGCAATACGAAATCTTACAAATATGCAAGGAATTTTTCCAAAAATTACAAATGCTTCATTTTTTGCATTGAATTTCCAAAGTAGCAAACGTAAAGTAAGGGCTTTTGGTTTTGGAGAAACTTGTAACTAAAACAATTTGAATTACTTTCTTTTTGGAGAGTTTGCGGAGAAGATTTTATTTATTACATTCGCATTTACTTAAATATACTTTTCTAACCCAAAATGTTTACAGGAATCATTGAAACCATTGGTAAAATCCAATATATTGATAAACAACAAGATAACATTGTTTTTCAAGTCCAATCCTCCATTTCTGAGGAGCTAAAAATAGACCAAAGCATTGCTCACAATGGCGTTTGTCTTACAGTTACCGAAGTGGTAAAGGATATTCATTATGTAACGGCAATCCATGAAACGCTACAAAAAACAAATTTGGGAGATTGGCGAGTAGGCTCAATAGTGAATTTGGAGAGGTGTATGCCCGCCACAGGTCGCTTTGATGGGCATTTTGTGCAGGGACACGTCGACCAAACGGCGGTTTGCTCTTTTGTAGCAGATGAAAATGGTAGCTGGCGGTTTACCTTTGAGTATGACGCTAAACAAGGGAATTTTACGGTAGAAAAGGGTTCTATTTCTATAAACGGTGTCAGCCTGACAGTAGTAGATTCCCAAACGGGCAAATTTAGCGTAGCAATTATTCCTTATACCTACGCAAATACTAATTTCCAACAAATCAACGTTGGTACAGTAGTAAACTTAGAATTTGACATTATCGGAAAATACCTGAAAAGAATTTTTGACCTACAAAATGCAAGTTCTTAGATTGTTTTTCTATTTTTGAGTTTAAATAATAGATTTTCTGCGTTTTTGGCACGTATTTATAGAGGTAAGTAGTTTATGAATTAAATGTGTTAAACCCCTGATTAAACGGTATTAAAAAACTAAAAACGCACAGCTATTTTATCACTTATCAAACTTAGTGCATGATTTTAAATTTGGACAAGCCCATTCGCAGACTGATATTTGCCTACATGGTGAGCATCATTGTCATTATGTTTTTGCTTGTTATCCAGCAGGTTGCACAGTATTATGCTTTTTATTCCCAGCCTATCTCATTCATAACTTCTTTGCTGATTGGGCTTATCCTCGTTTTACAAGCGGTAATGCTTATTAATCGCGCAGTAATGAGAGTAGATAGGTACGTAGCCCAGCTTTCCCAAGCCAACGAGGAGTTTAAGAAAAGTTTGGCTCACCAACAAATCTTAGAAAAAGAACTACGCCACAAAGCCCAAGAACTTTCCTCCATAAATGAGGTGCTACAAGTGGGCGAGGAAAGATTCAGAAAACTGATAGAATATAATACAGTTGGCATTTTTATCCATGACGGGCAGCACATTGTGTATGCCAACCCCGAATGTGCGCGGATTTTGGGTTATGATATGTTTACGCTTTTCAAATCGCCCATGCTCAATATTATTCACCCAGATTTTAAGGATGAGATTGGTAAGAAATTGACGCAAATGCGAATGCTAAAAATGAAGAAAACTATTAGCTTACGTGCAGATATTCAGGTGATTAATGCCGCAGGCGAGGCGCGATGGATTGACCTGACCACCTCAAACGAATACGAAAAATCGTCTTTTATTGCTACCATCAGCGATATTACAGAACGCAAGCGCGCCAACGAGCAACTTCAAAAAGCAAGTGAAACCATAGAGCGCAGAAATGAGCAGTTAAATAAGGTATTGACTGAGTTTAAAAAGCAACAGGAAGCCTTGATGAAGCAAGCAGAAAGCCTCAAACTTGCCAATGATGAAATTTCTATTTCACAAACTGAATTAGAAAAGAAAAATAAAATTATTGAAAAGAAAAATGAGGATATTACGGCAAGTATCAACTATGCCAAGCGTATCCAGCAGGCAATACTGCCTACTTCGCAAGAGATTAATGCCATTTTGAACGATTATTTTATTTTATATAAGCCTTTGGACATCGTGAGTGGGGATTTTTATTGGGTTACGCGCAAGCACTACAAGGTGATAGTGGTGATAGCTGACTGTACGGGACATGGGATTCCTGGCGCGTTCATGAGTCTGATTGGCAACGACTTAATCAATGAAATCGTCAATACAAGAAATATTACCTCCCCCGAACTCATTTTAGAGGAGCTTCGCAGGGACATACATCGCGTACTCAGGCAAGGCACTACGCTGGTGCAGGACGGTATGGACATCGCCATTTGTACCATTGACCAGTTTCCGCCTGATTATCAGGAATTATTAGGCACGCCCAAGCTGGAGTTTGCAGGGGCAAGCAACCCTCTGGTTATCATTCAAAATGAAGAACTTACCTATGTGCGAGGCGACAATATTCCTATTGGTGGCTATCACCCCAAAAATAGCGAAAAGAG
The DNA here is from genome assembly GCA_013298985.1 of Cytophagales bacterium. GTDB lineage: Bacteria > Bacteroidota > Bacteroidia > Cytophagales > Thermoflexibacteraceae > Thermoflexibacter. The sequence continues at coordinate 1,749 of JAAFJS010000292.1, read as the reverse complement.
GTTCACAAAGCATACTTTTGACTTAGATACGCCCACCTCTTTTTACCTGTTTACGGACGGCTACCAAGACCAATTCGGCGTAGAAGAAAATGGTAAATTTGGAGCGCGTAGGCTGCGAGAAATGCTCTTTGCGATTCATAATGAGCCAATGATGCGACAAAAAGAAATCTTAGAAGGGAACATAGATAATTGGCTGGTCGACGCACATCGGCAAATAGATGACATACTGGTACTGGGCGCAAAACTCTAAGTACAGTATGATGAATGGAATGTAAATAAATGATTAAGAACTATCGCTTTTGAACTAAATATATAAAAATATAGTTGAAATACAATAAATTGCAAATGTTGTATATTTGTAAATTGGTAAATTTTTTCATGTATTCTTATGAGAAGAAAAGTTCTTGTACTAAATTCTGATTATCGTGCCTTAACGGTTTGTAGCGTTTATAAGGCATTTTTATTGGTATTTTTAGACAAAGCAGAGGTCGTTGACCAAGCGCAAAACCTCTTCTTGCGTAGCGTGAGTCAGTCTTTCCCGATGCCGTCTGTGATTCGCCTATTCCATTATGTCAATATGCCTTACAAAAGCGTAATGCTGAACCGCCACAATGTTTTTAAGCGTGATGGGCAGCGATGTGTTTATTGCTCTTCAAAAGAGGACTTGACGATAGACCACGTGATGCCTCGTTCGCGCGGTGGTAAAACGAAGTGGACAAATTTGGTAACAGCCTGCAAAAAATGTAATGCGCGCAAAGGTGATTTTACGCCCGAAGAGGCAAATATGCACCTACCTTACGCGCCCTTCAAACCTTCTTTTGTCGTTTTCTTGCGCGATTTTTCGGGCATCGGAGATGATACTTGGAAGCCATATCTCCAAACGATGAGTGAGGTGGGTGAGGAATATTAACTATCAAAAATCTGATATACAAAATTTATCGAGCTTTTTCCAAAGGTAAAATCCATTTTTTGGGCGACCAACTATCTCTGATTTTTGTCAAATCTATGGTTGGGTCTATCAGTAATTGGCTGGGGCGGGCATTGAGCGCAACATAAACCTCTGCGCGGACTTGTGGGTCATTTAGTCCTTTTTTGATGTAATTTTTTTTAAGAAAATGAGCAAATTGCAAAATCATATCTGCTTGCATAGCCATTTGTTTTTCTTGATGAGATTTCAAAAAGTCGCTGTTTTTGACCACAGTTTCTATGCCCGTTTTTGCATCTCTCACATAAAAAATTGCCGTTCCTGCTTTTTCCATCAGCATCACTCGCCACGAAAACCGATAACCTTCCTCTGTCCAAAACAAATTGCCATCATACCATAAGTAGCGCCAAGGAAATAGAAGTTGGAAAAAGAAAAACAGAGCTAATATATTGAAAATCAAAATATTATTATTAAAAAAATTACTTGAATGAATTAAATTATTGTGTTTTGCATCTTTTTCTGATAAATTAAAACTTGATAGACTTGGTATCATTAAATACAATTTTTTTAAGATTTTTTGGTGAAAAGCATCAGAAAAGAAAATCCAAGTTACGCCTATCATCAAAATTGGGAAAACGCCAATAGGGAAAAGAATCCACGTAAGTAGGTGAAAAACAAGCACTAACAAATAAGCAAAAGGACGACTTTTGTGCCACATCAACCAAAAAATAATGGTCAAATCGAATATCATTCCCACCCAGCTCAATAAGTAGGATGTAAAATCTAAGCCAAAAAGCTCGAAAAATATAGACAGATTATCATGG
>JAAFJS010000291.1 GCA_013298985.1 Cytophagales bacterium | reverse complement strand
CTCGTAAAGAACGGTCTTTTTTTACTTTATGAATATCTGTGGAAGGTGGTTTATGACTATTTTCACTATTTTGACCTAATTGCCTCTTTAATTCCAAATTTTCTGCTTTCAATGAGGCTATTTCTGAGGTAGCCACAGACAACTCCTCTACTAATTTTTTTAGTAGACTTTGTAGTGCCAATATATCTGTGCTTAGTTCCATAATGCAAAGTTATACACTTTTTTTTTATAAAAAAATAACTACTTTTGGAGGACTGAATAGTTACAAAAAATAAATATTATGGAAATACTAACCATTGGCGTAGAATCTGAGAAGAAAGACCTACTTTTTGCCATTTTAAAAGAGTTTTCTTTTGTGAAAATATTTGATAATCAAGTAGAAACAGAAAATACTGAGTTAGTAGAATATTATACAAAAGCAATATTAGAAAGTGAGCAAGACATCACAGAGGGCAGAATTATTTCTCATCAACAACTCAAAGAAGAAATGCAAACATGGAGAAACCAATAGAAATTATTTGGACAACCCACTCCAAAGAAGACTTGCAAAATAAAATCCTAATATATCCTTTTGCAAAAAACACTATGCTGATTATCAAAGAATTAGAAAATTACGAAGCAACAGAACCCATTAAAGCCATCTTCTTGGAATATGCCCAAAGTCTGAATGTTGACCTTTGCTTCCAAAGTTTTGAGGAGGAACTGGCAGATTTGAAAAAACTGTACGCACCACCGCATGGCTGTATTTTGGTGGCAATGCTTGGTGAAAACTTAGTGGGCGCGGTTGCCCTCAAAAAAATTGGTGAAGGTATTTGCGAAATGAAAAGATTGTATGTAAAGCCCGATTTTAGAAAATTTGGCGCAGGCAGGGCGTTAGTTAAGTTGCTCATAGACAAGGCAGAAGAAAAGAAATATACAAAAATGAAGTTGGATACATTAGCCATTTTGCAGCCCGCCATTGCCCTTTACAAATCTTTGGGCTTTGCGGAAACTACTGCTTATTATCACAATCCATTGCCAGAGGTGGTTTACATGGAATTAGACTTATCTCATTCAAAATGAATTACTTAGTCGTCATTATAGGAGCTACGGCGGTGGGAAAAACTGACTTGGCAATTCGCTTGGCACAATATTTAGCTACCGAAATTATCTCCGCAGATTCGCGACAATTTTACAGAGAAATGAATATTGGTACAGCAAAACCTTTGCCAGAGGAACTGAACCTTATAAAACATCACTTTATAAACTCACATTCCATTGAAAATGAATACAATGCAGGTCAATTTGAAAAAGATGTATTGAATTTATTACAAGAAATTTTCAAAAAAAAATCAATCGCCATCATGGTAGGCGGCTCTGGGCTTTACATCAAAGCAGTCTGCGAAGGTTTAGACCAAATGCCTGAGATTGAGCCAGCAATGAGGGAAACTTTGCAATCAGACTTGAAAGAAAACGGATTAGATTTTTTGCTTAACGAATTAAAAGACAAAGATTTGGATTATTATAATATAGTAGATAAAGCAAATCCACAGCGCATTTTGCGGGCATTGGAGGTGATTAGAACTACGGGCTTGCCTTACTCTACTTTCAGGCTTGCTGATAGCTCAAAAGCCAAAACCAATTTGCGAGATTTTCAAATTATCAAAATAGGCTTAGAACGCCCCAGAGAGGAACTTTACGCACGCATAGACGCGCGCATGGACAAAATGCTGAAAGATGGACTACTGAATGAAGTTAAAAACCTGTATCAATTTAGAGGAATAAATGCCTTACAAACAGTGGGTTACAAAGAAATTTTTGATTTTTTGGACAACCAATACGACTGGGCAGAAACGGTGAGGCTACTGAAAAGGAACAGTCGTCGCTATGCCAAGCGACAGCAAACATGGTTTGGGCGCGACGAGCAGATTTGCTGGTTTCAGCCTGATGAGTTTGACCGTATTATTTCCTATTTAAAAAATAAATTAGAAAAAAACGCAAAAAATTAGTTGCATAAACAAAAATCGTTTTATTTTTGAGATTGAATAATAGATATAATATATTTGTTGCTTCAAAACTAAAAGGATTTTAAGACCAATCAAAAAGTATGACTTCACCCGCGATTGATTTAGTGATGTTAGTGGACGATAATGATACTGATAATTTCATCAGTAAGCGTATCATCGAGCTTACCAAATTTGCCAAACGTATCGAGATTAAAAACTCAGGTAAAAGTGCATTGCAATATTTGGAAACAGAAAAAGACAATGACGTTAATCTTCCTGATTTGATTTTCTTGGACATTAATATGCCCATCGTAGATGGTTTTGTATTTTTATATGAATTCGAGAAATTTCCAGATAATATCAAGCAGAAAAGCAAGGTCATTATTTTGTCGAGTTCTGATAACAAACGTGATATTGATAGAATCGTAAACAATAACTATGTGATTAAATTTATTACTAAGCCTTTGACGGACGATGTATTAAAGGATTTGAGGAGTTTGCTATAAATAAATTTTCACGTAATCAACTTGTTTAAGGCTTTTCAAAAAATATAAAAACCGCCACTACTATCTCAAAGTGGCGGTTTTCTTTGTAGCTATTATTTTATACCATTTATAATCTCAACCATGTCTGACTTTCAACTATATCTGCTCACTGGCTTCGAGCATATCTCTGACCTCAAAGGTTATGACCACATTTTGTTTATCATGGCACTTTGCGCGGTTTATCAATTCAAAGACTGGAAAAAACTGCTGGTGTTAGTAACCGCTTTCACGCTGGGACATTCCATTACGCTGGCACTGGCTACCCTCCAAATCGTCAAGGTGAACAGTGCTTTTATAGAATTTCTGATTCCGATAACGATTCTTCTTACGTGCTTTCTCAATTTTTTTAGAAAAGAAGGGATTAAAAATGAAAATACACGCTACTTTTTTGCCGTATTTTTTGGATTGATTCATGGCTTGGGTTTTTCCAATTTCTTGATTGCACTTTTGGGGCAGGCGGAAAGTTTGCTACTGCCTTTGTTTGCTTTTAATGTGGGTTTGGAGCTGGGGCAGTTGCTGATTGTATGCTTCACTTTGCTGATTTCCTTTGTATTAATTTCCCTGCTGAGTGTCAAAGAGCGCGACTGGAACTTGATACTTTCGGGCGCAGTGGCAGGCATTTCTATCACTTTGATTGCAGAAAAATGGATTTTCTAAAAGTTTATGCTTATTTTTAGCCTCAAAATCTTGCATACTTTATGATAAAGACAGACCCAATTACTGACGAAATTATCTACCCAAGCTCTGATGGTAAGCGTATGGCAGAAAATACTAAGCAATTTGACCTCATTGTCTATCTCAAATTGGGCATTGACAATCTATTCTCAAAAGAAGCCAATGTCTTTGTGGCGAGTGATTTACTTTGGTATCCTGTCAAAGGCAGACCAGATATTTGCACTGCACCAGATGTGATGGTGGCTTTGGGCAGACCGCAAGGCGACCGAATGTCTTACCAACAGTGGAAAGAGGACGACATTGCACCGCAGGTAGTTTTTGAAATACTTTCCCCAAGCAATACGCCCTCAGAAATGAATAGAAAGCTATTGTTTTATGACCGTTATAGCGTACAGGAATATTATGTTTACGACCCTGATAATGTGGAGTTTTTTGCCTATCAGCGCACAGGAAATAAGTTGTCTGTGGTACAAGAAAATCTGCAAGGTTTCAAAAGCCCTCTCTTGGGTATTGAATTTGAGATTGAAAATGAACAACTCAAAGCCTATTATTCAAGTGGTTTTCCTTTTCTTACTTTTCGAGAAATTAGCGAGTCAAGAGAACGAGAATACCAAGAACGCGTAAAGGCTGAACAAGCCCTTTTAGCTTCGGAACAAGCCCTTTCTGCCTCTGAGCAAGCCCTTTTAGCTTCAGAACAGGCTAAAAATGAACTGTTAGCAGAAAGAATACATTTAATGGAATTACTCAAAAATGCAGGAATTAAGTTAGATTAAGTTAATTCCCTATTTTTGTAAAAATATAAAAAAACTATGCTCATTGCCAATCCTATTTATGATGTGGTTTTCAAATACCTTATGGAAGACAGCAAGGTTGCCAAATTGCTGATTTCTTCTATTATTGGCATGGAAATTATAGATTTGACGTTTCGCCCACAAGAAAGAATCGCCGAAATAGACCAAACTCCAAAGAAAAAACGCAAAAAAATGATGATTGGGCTGGACGGTACGCTAACTGTTTATCGCTTAGATTTTTCTGCTAAACTGAGTACGCCCGAAGGCGAAAGACTTGCGATTATAGAGATTCAGAAGGCTAAATTTGTCAATGACATCATGCGCTTTCGCAGGTACTTGGGCGAGCAATATTCAGATAAAGAAAATTCATACTTAGTTGAAAATAAGCAAGGTAGGCAAATAAGAAAAGGTATCCCTATCATCAGTATTTACTTTTTGGGCGAGGGATTTGAGCATATACAGGGCGTGCCTGTGGTGATGGTAAACAACCAAGTCATAGACCTCTATTCAGGGCAGGAAATCAAGGAAAAAGAAGATTTTGTGGAGAGTTTGACGCATAAAAGTTTTATTATTTCTATTCCTAACCTAAACCAAAGACGCAGGAATGAGCTGGAAATGATGTTGAGTATTTTTGACCAGAGCAACCGCGCCAATGACGACCACATCTTGAACGTGCATGAAGAAGATTTTCCCGAAAGGTACAGAAACATCATTAGAAGGCTACAAAGGGCGGTAAGTGAACAAGGCGTTCGCCAAAGTATGGACATAGAGGACGACATTGTAGAACAACTCAATTTTGCTGAACGGGCTTTGCAAGAAAAAGAGAAGGAATTAAAGACTAAAAATAAAGAGCTAAAAGAGGAGCAAAAACAGAAGCGTCAGATAAATAAAAAACTAAAAGGCAAGGAAAAAGAATTACAAGGAAAAGAAAAAGAATTGCAAGGCAAAGAAAAAGAATTAGCAAAGGAACGCAAGGCAAACGAGGATTTGCAAAAAGAATTAGAGGCACTCAAAAAGAGTTTGAAGTAAAAAAAATCAAATTAATTATTTTTGTAAAAATATAAAAAAACTATGCTCATTGCCAATCCTATTTATGATGTGGTTTTCAAATACCTTATGGAAGACAGCAAGGTTGCCAAATTGCTGATTTCTTCTATTATTGGCATGGAAATTATAGATTTGACGTTTCGCCCACAAGAAAGAATCGCCGAAATAGACCAAACTCCAAAGAAAAAACGCAAAAAAATGATGATTGGGCTGGACGGTACGCTAACTGTTTATCGCTTAGATTTTTCTGCTAAACTGAGTACGCCCGAAGGCGAAAGACTTGCGATTATAGAGATTCAGAAGGCTAAATTTGTCAATGACATCATGCGCTTTCGCAGGTACTTGGGCGAGCAATATTCAGATAAAGAAAATTCATACTTAGTTGAAAATAAGCAAGGTAGGCAAATAAGAAAAGGTATCCCTATCATCAGTATTTACTTTTTGGGCGAGGGATTTGAGCATATACAGGGCGTGCCTGTGGTGATGGTAAACAACCAAGTCATAGACCTCTATTCAGGGCAGGAAATCAAGGAAAAAGAAGATTTTGTGGAGAGTTTGACGCATAAAAGTTTTATTATTTCTATTCCTAACCTAAACCAAAGACGCAGGAATGAGCTGGAAATGATGTTGAGTATTTTTGACCAGAGCAACCGCGCCAATGACGACCACATCTTGAACGTGCATGAAGAAGATTTTCCCGAAAGGTACAGAAACATCATTAGAAGGCTACAAAGGGCGGTAAGTGAACAAGGCGTTCGCCAAAGTATGGACATAGAGGACGACATTGTAGAACAACTCAATTTTGCTGAACGGGCTTTGCAAGAAAAAGAGAAGGAATTAAAGACTAAAAATAAAGAGCTAAAAGAGGAGCAAAAACAGAAGCGTCAGATAAATAAAAAACTAAAAGGCAAGGAAAAAGAATTGCAAGGCAAGGAAAAAGAATTAGCAAAGGAACGCAAGGCAAACGAGGATTTGCAAAAAGAATTAGAGGCACTCAAAAAGAGTTTGAAGTAAAAAAAATCACATATCCTGACAAAGCAAGTGGAACGTCCACCCTGCTAAAGCAAGGTGTTATTTTTAACCCACCGTTTTAACGGTGGGAGCTGTCATACTACAAAAAAAGGGTTGAAGTAAAAAAAATCACATATCCTGACAAAGCAAGTGGAACGTCCACCCTGCTAAAGCAAAGTGTTATTTTTAACCCACCGTTTTAACGGTGGGAGCTGTCATACTACAAAAAAGGGTTGAAGTAAAAAAAATCACATATCCTGACAAAGCAAGTGGAACGTCCACCCTGCTAAAGCAAGGTGTTATTTTTAACCCACCGTTTTAACGGTGGGAGCTGTCATACTACAAAAAAAGGGTTGAAG
>JAAFJS010000290.1 GCA_013298985.1 Cytophagales bacterium | reverse complement strand
CGATACCGCTCGGATTGACGCTTCAACTGTACGGGCTACGCTTACGCTGCGGTCGGGCGGCGAACCGCTTCCGCATTCCCCCCATCGCACCCACCCACGCTCATGCGGAGAGCTACCCCTTCCATTGCGGCAGTTTCCAAGTGTAGAAGCTCTGTCCACGATTATATCACTGTTTTTCACTAAGTATTTAAGTGTTTAAAAATCAAAGAAATAATAGACAACTTGCTTAAATAATTTTTCATAAAATATTGTTAATCAAACATTTCATAATGAAATTAAAGACACAAAAACACATATTATATAAAAAATAAAAATTCTGCTGTTTAGTGCCGTTAGGCACGACAGCTTTGTAGAAAATGAGAATAAATTGTATTTCAATAAGTCCCGTTAGGGACGACACAAATATTTGCATACGAACAAGTTACGTCCCTAACGGGACTTAAAACGGTTCGCCGTTGCGATTATAAAATGCGATATCATCTACAAAACGGTCGTGCCTGCGGCACTGAATAACACAAATAAAAGTCCTACTACAATCTCCTGTCCACAGAAAAATAATACGGAATCCCGCTTGCCAAAAAAACTATCCCTGCAATTCCTATCGTAATCCCTGCGCCCGCACTCGCAAAGAAGCTGATTCCCAGCAACATCAGCGCAACAAACACCAAAGAAAAAGCAATTACTTTTAATCCAAAAACATTCTGCGCTTTAATCGCTTCCGCTTCTTCCGTACTCATTGCCTGCGCCTGTTCTATTTTTTCTGTGCGTACTTTTATGTATATTTCGTATTCCTCCGCTACTTTATTTTTTGATTTTGCCCAAAGTTCATAGCACAGCAGCAAGACCAAAGGAATTCCAATGCCAATAATTGCTTCCTCACCTCTGCTGAGTTTGAATTGGAAGGCAAGTGGAGCAATTACTTTAAAGAATAAATTGATAATCAGCCCAATAGAAGTTATCCAAAGCGTAATTTTCCCATTAATCCGTTTGGAAAACAATGCCCAAAGTGGCGGCGCAAGCAAAGGTCCCCCAGAAATCGCAGAGATACTTAGCACCACTTCCACGATTCCACCCACCAAAGGCACTATCAACGCTATCAAAATCATACCCAAGCCAATCACCCAAGAAGAAAGTCTTGCCATTCTAATCAGTTGTTTATCAGTAGCTTGTGGATTTATCAAATTCTTATAAATGTCATTGGTGAATACTGCCGAAACCACGTTCAAGGTCGTATTTGCGCTTGCCGAAGTGGAAAAGTACATTCCTGTCAGCATCAGCCCAAGCAGTCCCGAAGGCAGCACCAATTTGCAAATCATCAAGTAGGCATTTTCTACGTCAAGTCCTTGTAAATCAGGGTTTATTGCCTTGTAAATCATAGGCGGAAGCATCCACACCACAGGGCTAATCAGGTACAAACCCGCAAAAATAAATGCCACTTTTTGAGCAGATTTGGGGCTATCCACGCTTGTATAGCGTTGCACAAAAGTCCAGTTCCCGCCAATGTAGCAGATGTGGTAAATCACAAAAGAGAGAATGAAGCCAAGCGTATATTCCCCTCCCAAAAGATTGAAAAAATCGTCTGGTACTTTTTGGGTAAAGCCCTCAAAACCACCTACTTTGTCAAAGGAAAGTGGCAATAAAATACACACCGCCGCCGTCAGAATCACAAACTGCAAAATATCTGTAACCATCACTGCCCAAAGTCCACCCACTGCGGTATAGGCTATCATAAAGATTCCCAGCAAGATAGTAGTTTCTATCAAAGGGAAGCCCAAAGAAGAACTGACTAACTTCGCCACAGGATAAAGTACCGAGCCTTTGATAAAAATGGAAATCAAGATAAAAATATAGATATACGTTTTTTGGACGGTAAGCCCCAGCCTATCCCTGACAAACTCCGCCGCAGTGAGGTTGCCCGTTGCTTTCCAGCGTGGTGCGAGCCAAAGCCCCGTTATGATTGCGCCAATGCACATTGTCCATTGGATAGTGATGGCAACCCAGCCGTATTTGTAGGCAATAGAACCCCACGCCACGAAAGTTCCTGCGGAAAAAAAACTCATGAACAGCGACAAACCCCCGATGAACCAAGGCACTGCCTCGCCCCCCGCAAAAAAGGATTTCAGGTTTCGCCCTGTGTGTGCGAACAACATTCCTATTGCCAAGACAAAAAGAGAGAAAATAAAAATAACGGAGGTGTCTATCATTGGAAAATTATGAATTATGAGTTATAAATTATGAGTGATGAATCAATTTAATCAATTTGCATTTAATTCAAACTCGTATTCTTTGTTTTTTTCTAAACCATTTATTTTGTAAAAGTTTATTTGTGAAGCATTTATATTTATTTTTTGCCAATTTTCCTTGCCTTTTTCTCTGTAAGCTACCGTATAGCCTACCGCTTTTTTGACAGGTTCAAAACAAAGGATAGCTTCCGTTCCTTGCCGAATAACACCTTGTAAGAGAGGATTTTGTGATTTTGCGCCACCGTCAGGAGTTACTGCTATTTCTTCGGAATCAATGGTTTCGTAAACATTGTGCTTCCATTTTCTTAGTTTGAAATAATACGTTTGCCCATTTTGTAAGTCAGGCACATGAAGCACGCCTTTATTAGTGGTTTGTAAGGTCTTGGCATTGTTGTAGTTACCTGCTTGCGTGGTATAGGAAAGTTTGAAAAGATAATCGTCTATTTGCGTAGCGTACCCCACATAAAATCCCTTGTCCGCAGGCTCTACATATTGAATAATCGGCGGAGGAAACTCTGCTCCAATTTGTACTTTTCTAATATCTACTACTTCACTTTCTCCTGCATTATTGACAGCCACTACTGCAACTTCGTAGGTATCTCCAATCTGTAATTGTGGAATTTCTATGAAGTGATTTGAGGTCAAAGCCGTTTCATTTGTCAGTCCATTCTTGCCATATTTGAGTTTGTAGGCAGTAGCTGTGGGGCTTTTTTTCCAAACCATTCTAATCATGCCGCCATTTTGGACAATATCGTTATACCTGCTTCTGCCGCCCAAAGCATAAATAGTTTCTGGATTTTGAGGTTTTTTAAAATAGATAGTTGTATCGTAAGTAGCATAATTTGAGGGAGATAGCAAAGCAACTTGCAAGGCGGCGGCTTGTTCGGTGGGCTGCCATGTGAGGTTTTCTGTGAGATTGTTGCTATTTGGCTGAATGATAGGGAGTTGCTTAAATTTTCCTTCTAAAACTTTGCCCTTTTCATCTGTAATTTTCCAAACAAGTGTATAATTTTTTAACGTAAAAGCAGGTAAATCTAAGGTTTTTCTGGGCGTAATTGTCAGATTAGCAGCGATTTTGCTTACATTAGTTACTGCAAACTCACGCACAGGTACGTACTCCTTGCGGAAGGCGTAGTATGCTTTTTTCTTTTGGCGAAACACATCTACAATTCCCCAAGAACGATTCTCTGAAAACTCTTTGGTTTGGAGGTATGAACTGCGGTAATCGTTGAAAGTCCAAAGTGAAGCTCCCATCAGATACGGTTTCCACCTGATAGAATCTACTAAGCCTTTGGCGTTGAGTTCTCCATCTAAATTTTCAGTAAATTGATTGTATCCATACTCTGCATAAAATAGTATTTTTTCAGGAAACACTTTGTGCATTTTGTCTGCAAGCTGCCCTATGGCTGCACCATATTTATTCACTGTTCCCACTTCTGAAAATTGCACAGGGTCATGGTTTCCTCTTTGGGCGGTGTGGCTCACCATAATTGCTTGACGCAGAGGGTCTAACTGCTTGGCGAGGTCTATGGCAGGTTTTACGTATTCATTCACCTTAGGAAAATCTCCAATTTCGTTGCCGATGCTCCACCCTATCACGCAAGGGTGATTGTAGTCCCTGAAAACCAATCTGTTAAGCCAATCTTTCGGGCGAGGGCTGTCCTTGTAGGCGAGCTGGTCGTAACCCCAAAGAGGCACTTCCTGATAAACTAACATTCCTTTTTCGTCGAGATAGTCGAGCATTTCTTCGGTGGTGGGCAGGTGCGTGAGGCGTGCCATCGTGCAGCCCAAAGATTTGAGTATGTCGATGTCTTCCTTGATGCGCCAAGTCGGGAGCGTATTGCCTGTGGTGCGGTCGTCAGGCACGAGGTTAAAGCCCATCAATCGCACAGATTCGCCATTGAGTTTGAACTGGTAATTTTGATTGTCTAACTCCACTTTTCGCAAGCCAAAACGATTTTTGTATTCGTGCAAAACTTGGTTTTCTTTTTTGATAACAACTTGTGAATGATACAGATACGGGTCATCAAAGTGCCATAAATGTACTTCTTTTTTTGTCAAATTTGCTTTTACAGTCGTTTCTGTTTTGCTATTGGGGGCAAGCGTCATGGTAAAAGGCAATGATTTTTTGAAATTATCCTGATTGGACAGCATAACCTCTCCCTGCACACTCATTTCTTGGCTTTCGTGGTTTTGCAAAAATACTTTTACACTGACTTCTGCGGTATTTTTTTGCAAGTCAATCACAGGTGTAATGTGCTGATTCACAATGCGAACTGCGTTAGTAGCGATAAGGCTGACAGGTCTGCGGATTCCACCCCAGTTCCAGATAGCTCCCCTGCGAAAGGTATTGTCCGCACTCACCACCAAGGTATTTAAACCATTGTAATTCAATAATTTAGAAATTTCAAACTCAAAAGGCAAGTACCCCAAATCGTTTGCTCCCAAAAGTTTGCCGTTGAGCCATACTTTGCTGTCATTGTAAACGCCCTCAAATACCAAGCGAATGACCTTGCCCTTCATCTCGTTAGGAACTTCGAAAGTCCTTCTGTACCAGGCAGTTCCCACATAATGCGAATATTCATTGACCAAATCCCAGTTGTGCGGCACTTTCATCTTGTCCCAATTGGCGGTACTAAAATTTTCTGTAAACCACTGATTTTCTTCACCTTTGCGCTGTGGGTCTATCTGGAAAGCCCATGTACCGTCAAGGGAAAATACACTTTGCTTGCTATTTTCCTGAGAAAAAAGCGGCGCAGAAAAAAGGAAAAATAAAAATATAGTTGCAAGTAATTTTTTCATTTTCAAGGTTTTAATTTAAGAAAAAGGATTTGAGTTATTAATTATAAATGATGAATTATGAATTATGAGTTTAATACAAATGCCTCATTATTAATATATTATTTAATAATTATAAGTATTTATACAAGATTAGCTTATAATAATTATTATTTCATAAAGCATTGATTATTAATCCATTATATTAACTAATAATACCAAAATAAAAGATAAACTATGCATAAATGCAACCTCCCCCAGCCCCCTCCAAAGGGGGAAAACAGCCTTTTTGTATTTTCTCCCCCTCGTAGGGCGCAGTGCAACTGGGGTGCAGGGGGGAGTATTTTTTATACAATCTTAAATTTATTTTGGTATAATTTACAACTCACAGCTGCTTACAAATAACTCATTATCAATATATTATTTAATAATTATAAATAACCATGCAAGATTAGTTTACAGCATAATTATTTCATAAAGCATTGATTATTAATTTATTGTTAGGACTTACGTTTGTGTTTCACCGTTCCACTACGGGTAATAACACGTGAAACAGTGTATAAAACCATTTTTCATGTGTTTTCACATGAAAAACGTAAGTCCTAATTGTATTAATTCATAATTTATAATTCATAACTCATAATTAAAAAACTACCAGCCCGCATTTTGCGTTACCCCCGGATTTGCGTTGATTTCGTCCTGTGGAATCGGGAAATAGCGATGCTTTGCTTGGGGCGCACGCACAGGGAACACATCATTGACTGCACGAGGAATTACGGTTAAGAAAGTATTAGTGCGGGTGAGGTCGTACCATCTATCACCTTCGGAAAATAGCTCCCAGCTACGTTCCTGCAATACCGCCGCAATGAAAGCGTCTTTGCCCAAACCAGTCTGCAATTCAGGAATGCCAGCCCTTCTGCGTATGATATTGATAAAATTATAGGCAGTGGCAGTTCCTCCGTTTAGCCTTGCTTCTGCCTCTGCTGCTATCAGGTAAATATCTGCTAATCTGAGGAGTGGGATATTGTTTGCATGGCTTGCCGCTACGGAGTTCGGGTCTTGGTATTTTTTGACTAAAATGCCATTGGGCGTGATTGGCGTGATGTTTCTCTGCCTCACTGTATTCCCTCTTACGTCTATGTAGGTCGTATCCATGAGTTCTCGCCTCTTGTCTGATGGGCTAAAAGACGCATAAAATGCAGGATAAACGAAAATAGAACCAAAAGTACCCTTGCCATATTCGGGTCCATTGCTATTGGGCGGTCCGTACAAGCCCATGATTTGGGAACTGCGCCCTGGGACATAGCTTTCTGCCTCAAAAGCAAACATATTTTCTTGGCGGGCAAGGTCTTCTTTGGTTACTTCGTAAACATCACGCACGTTAGGCATGAGTGCATACCTGCCAGAGCTAATGACCGCTTGTGCTTTTTGGAGTGCCAAAGCCCAATCTTCGTTATACAAAGCGGCTTT
>JAAFJS010000029.1 GCA_013298985.1 Cytophagales bacterium | reverse complement strand
AAGTTGTTTTTTACTTAAACCTGTCAGGTCTTAAAGAACTGACAGGTTTTTATTTTTAGATTTCAAATATAATTAAACACCCAAACTCCACCCATTTCTGTATTCGCGTTTGACGAACTGATTAGCAGGCTCGAAGTTAGTAATTTTCATATTTTTGCCGTCCCAGAGCAATTTTCGGTCGCCTGACAGTTTTTTGCCCTCTTTTTCCCAAGTCAATCCTAAGCTACGCAGTGCCAGATTGCCCATGAGTACCGTTTCGGTGAGAGGTCCCGAATAATCAAAGTTAGAGCTTGCCGCTATGCCACCTTTACAAGCCATCACCCAGCTTGTTTGGTGTCCATTTGCATTATTTTCTATTCTTGGCAAGGTTTTCAATTTTTCAGCATTGAAATAAGCCATTTCTGCCGTAGGCAAAAGAGTTGGATTTGCACCATAGCAACCGCACATGATTTTGCCCCTCGTGCCTTCGAAAATCACACCACCACTCCAATCGCCCATCATTTCGTCTTCTTTGAGTTCGGAAGGTCTTGGTGGGCGCATACCACCATCATACCAGTGCATCGTAACGGCAGGCATTCCCTCGCGTGCGGGAAACTCCAAGTGAATCGTAGAAGAAGGAGGGCAGCTATCAGCTACACTGGCAGGTTTAAATCCAGCATCCCAAACACCTGTTACTGAGGCTTCTACGCTGACAGGATAGCCAAGTTTCAATGCTCTAAATGCAGGGTCTATGATGTGGCAAGCCATGTCGCCCAGCGCGCCAGTCCCAAAGTCCCACCACCCGCGCCAGCCAAAAGGCAGGTAGGCAGGATTGTAGTCCCTAAACTTGGCAGGACCCAGCCACAAATCCCAATCTAAGGTTTTGGGAACATCTACTTTCCCAGTAGGCGTAGTCAAGCCCTGCGGCCAGATAGGGCGATTTGTCCATGCGTGAACGTTTGTAACCTCGCCAATCACGCCCGCTTGAATCCACTCCGTCATTTGGCGCACCCCTTCGCCTGAGCTTCCCTGATTGCCCATCTGCGTTGCTACCTTGTATTTGCGCGCCGCCTCAGTGAGCATACGTGCCTCATAAATATTGTGCGTAAGCGGTTTTTCGACATACACGTGCTTGCCCATTTGCATTGCCGCCATTGCAATCGTCGCGTGCGTATGGTCAGGCGTACTGATTATCACTGCATCGATGTTGTTTTTCTCAGCCTCTAATAACTTGCGGAAATCCCTGTAAGTCTTTGCTTTAGCAAACTCCTTATAGGCTTTTTCAGCCCTTACATCATCAACATCACAAAACGCCACCATGTTTTCTGCGCCACCATTAAATGCCGCTGTAATGTTAGAATAACCTTTTCCACCTGCCCCAATCGCGGCAATATTGAGTTTATCGCTTGGCGGAATGAAACCCTTACCCAATACGTGGCGCGGTACAATGCTAAACAAGGCTACAGATGCGCCCAGCCCCGTTACAAATTGACGACGTGAAATTACTTTTTTGTCTTGATTTTCCATATACTAAAATAATAATGATTAATAAATGCTTTTCCTGCTAAAAATTTGGATACATTGTACTAAAAAAAGTGGTGATTTTAATTGTATGATAACCCCCCCCTACCCCAGTTGCACTGCGCCCTCAAAGGAGGAGAAAAGGCTGTTTCCCCCTTTGGAGGGGGGAGGGGGGAGGTGAAATTTTGAGCATCATACATTTGAAAGCACTACAAAAAAAAACTTCTTTCAACAGCAAACTTTATTCAAAAAGTTTCAAGACCAAAGTTAAACATCTGTTTGATAAATTCCAAATAGTCAAAAATTCAAAACTACTTTTTATTCATCACCCTCGAAATCAAATTTGCGGTTTACTTTTTTCTCAGCCCTGACCTTTTTTGCCTTCAATCTTGCTTTTTTTATCTTTTCAGGAATTTGGGTAGGTTTGCGCGCCTTGGGCTTGGCAAAACACTTGGTGAGTAACTGGTAAAATTTCTTAATAACATCTTCTTTATTAGCCAGTTGGCTTCTTGTTTTCTGAGAAGAAAGCACCAACTCGCCCTCACTGTTGAGGAAGTTTTTTGCTTTTGCTTTGACCAATACTTTTTCTTCTTCGGTCAGTAGCGCGGAGTTATCTACCTGAAAACGAAGCTCTACTTTGGTTTCTACCTTATTGACATTCTGCCCACCTGCGCCACTACTACGTGCCGTTTGGAAGGAAAACTCTGTACTAAAATCACTAATTGGTTTCAAAATAACTTGTTTTATTGCGTTCAAAATGAATTTATTACACAAAAAAGTGGTAAAAAGTTTCTGCTTTGGGCAAATTTTTTTTGTAAAGAAATTTATTAGACTTCTTGCTACAGGTGAGGCGATAAAAAACACTTTTGCAAGAAATCTATCCTTTATTTTATCAGAATTAGGTAATAATTTCATTTCTTGATGAAAATCTATCGCTATATGAACCAATCTCCTGACTACTCAATGGAAAATATAAAGATATACACTTTACGAGAAGCTGTACGCTTGCGCCCAGGTATGTACGTGCGACAAAGGCTTGTGTAGGAACACCACAAATTAAGAAAGAAATCGCCGAAATTACATCAGAAAAAATATTTAACTATCTGATAATGAATAAAGAAGAAGTATCTATATTTTTTAAACAATCATTTTAGTTTAATACACCCTGTAAGCCTATTTTCTCTTATTTTTCATTATCTTTGTACTAAAATGAGGAAAAGCAATGGCATACAATAAATTCAAAAAGTTAGAAGATTTACGTAAGCGTTTGGGAATTAAAGATGTAATGGAGATTTGGCTTCCTGATAGCATTATCCCATATACTAACATCAGTGTTTTTTTAAAAGAAGAACTAAAAGATGCCTCCAAAGAGGCACTCACCACAGAAAAAGCAAAGTCTGAAAGTGTCATTAGCCCGATTATCAAAGAATTACGTAGGCAAAACCCTGATAAATTTAGCTTTTTTTCAGGATTTGATTTTAATGTAGATTCCTCACAAGGCTTGAAAGGATATTGTGATTACATCTTATCTGCTGAAACAAAAAGAGCAGAAATTACTGCGCCTGTTTTTTGCTTAGTGGAGGCAAAAGATGGTGAAATTGACAAAGGTTATGCTCAATGTGGTGCTGAAATGTATGCTGCTCAAATTTATAATGAAAGAGAAGGAAATCCACAAAAAATAATTTATGGCTGTGTAACCAATGCTTTTTCATGGTGCTTCTTAAAATTAGAGGAAAAAAATCTCTATATAGACCCTGCTTATATTCCCCTGACTTTTAATGAGCCAAACAGAGTTCTTGGTGTTTTACAATGGATTTTGGATAAGGTATTAGCAAAAAAATAAAAATATTTATGTTATAAAATACTGAATAAACAATATTTTATAACAATTTATTTGAGAAAGCTGTCTATTCAATTATCTACTAAAAAGCATCTGCAATGCGGAAGTAAAATCCGCTATCTCCCTCGGTACTCATCGCAAAATCAAAACGAGCATAGAGATGCTTTGCCTTGTTTACCATTATGCGTAGCCCCGCGCCGTAGGTGTATCGTAAATCGCTGATTTTCATGCTACGAAGCTCTGGAGCTACACCTCCTACCGAAGTAAATGCCGCAGCTACCAATAGTTTACCCAAAGGTTTACGGTATTCTACTTGCGTAGCCCAAAGTTGCTTGTCCCTGTATCTTCCCATAAAATAACCGCGCATCATATTGGGACCTCCTAAGCGTGGCAATTCTCTGAGTGGAACATCTCCTTTGGTGCTGTGTACGAAAGTCTGAAATCCTAAAAAGTCTTGCTTGCCTATCCTAAAATATTTGCGAAAATCAATTTGGATTTCTTTGTAATTGAAAGCACTGCCAAATTTATGGTAGTGGTGAGTAAAGGAAACGTCTAAAAACCAGCCTCTGGTAGGGCTAAAAGGGTTATTGCGATAGTCAAAGCTGAAAGTAGTCCCTAAGCCTGAAACCATGCTTCTTTCTGTGCCTAATGCTTCTCCAAATATGGAGGGCGGTGCGCCTTCTAAGTCAATGTTTTGAGTATTGCTGTAGTTATAATTTAGCCCTGCAAAAAACTTTTGATGTATTTTTTTTAATACCCTGCCCTGAAAATAATAGCGATTGTAAAAAATATCTGCATAATCTGTTCGTCCCAGGGTCTGATTGCCTATGCCCCAAAAACGTTCATTAAAATCCAAATACCCACCACGACCACGCAGAAACCACTGCTCATCTTTGGTATAAATCTGCCAAGAAGGTTCGATAGCAACTTGATTGCGAAAGCTATACAATGCCTGTATCCAAGCGTAAGAGTCGCGTGTAGGTTTTTCATCGAGAAGTGTATCTTTGTCAGTATTAAAAAAATAGTCAAGGGCAACCCCCACTTTTAGTCCTGTTTCCGGACTGCTTTGAACTACAGGAATGGGAACAAAACTTAACTTGCGATTAGCTAAGGCATTAGGATTCAATTTTTGCCAAAAGGACTTTTTAGGTTGCTCTTGAGCAAACAAAATTGATGTAAATAATACAAAGAAAAAAGTAAAGAGAGAGGTTTTCAAACGAAGTGCGCGCATACTGTCATTCATTTATTAGTAAACCCTCAAAATGAAAATGAAGTTTAAACTTTTATGCTTTTTAACAATATGAGCTTTATTTTTACTCTAAATCTACTTTTCTTACTTTCCCTTTCTCATCAAAAACCTCCACACTGATTACTTCCTGATTTACTTTTAAGTTTCGTGAAGATTGTGAAAGATAGGTTCTTCCCCAATAAAATTCCTGTTTTCGCTTTTTCCCATTTTTCAAAGTCAAAATGGCATATCTTTCATTTGGCAAAATAGAAATCACTTTTTGTGTATTAACTATATGATTTTCAATGGTTTTGATGCCTTCTGAGTTGATAGCTATGAGGTGAATGAGCCTCCCCCCAGCCCCCTCCAAAGCGGGAGAAGGATGATTTCCACTCACGCGGTTGTCCGTATTCTTACGGACAACCGCGCCAATTTTCCCAATGCAAATCTCTGCCATGCCCTTTGCATCTCCTTTTACCAGTAAGCCACTGTCATTGTTGGGGATAGCTTTGAAATTTCCTTTGCCATCACCTTGTAGGTACGCACCAAAAGAGGCATCATATCGCCCCCAATTCACTTCGGGCGCATAAGAATTGCCCACCATGAGTACGTCCAAATTGCCATCATTATTATAGTCATTGACTACAGTGCCAAACACAGGCGCAAACTGCATTTCCAAAGGCAAAGGGCGAATATCAAACTTTCCATCTCCCTGATTTTCAATGTAGGAGGTCGCAAAATAGTTGGCACGCACAATGTACGCGTCTTTCAAATCTTGTTCACCAAAAATCTTTTCAAAAGGCGCATTGGCATAAGCTACATAATTAGGAAAACGCTTTCGCATCACTATCATTTGCTCTAAAAAGTTATCTCGCGGGTGCATGAGGTAGTTTTTTCCATCTGCGTAAAAGTGGCACAGCATTGCATCAACCATTCCATTTTTGTCAAAATCTTTGGCATAAACACAAACTGGCTGATTATCAGCAGCTTGGTAGCGTGTATTTCGTCCCAAGTTTCCTGCAATGTAATCTGTATCTCCGTCATTGTCAAAGTCCCCCGCGCTAATGCTGTTCCACCAACCATTCAAATTATTAAGCTGAAATCTATAATCTGGAATTAATTTTTTGTTATCATTTCTAAAAAAAGTGATAGGCATAAACTCGCCAACTATCACCAAATCAGTTTGTTTATCGTTGTCGTAGTCTGTCCAGAGCGCAGATGTTACCATGCCAATACCTGCAAGTTCAGGTGGGGTGATGTCAGTGAATTTTACCTCACGAGGGGGAGAGAATACAGAAAGATTTTTTTCCCCCTTTGGAGGGGGTAGGGGGGAGGCTGCCTTTGTATCATTCCTCAACAAATAACTCCTTGGCGCAAGCGGATACTCATTAGGGGTAACGCGTCCGCCCACAAATAAATCTAAATCTCCATCTTTGTCAAAGTCGCACGCCACTACACACGAGCCACTGCTTTTGGTATCAGGTAAGGCATTTTCTGCCAAGGTAAAATTGGCTTTTCCGTCGTTCAAATATAGTCTATCTTGGTAATAATCAATATTTTTTAACCTTTCGCTTCCTCCACTGACTACGTACAAATCTAAGTCTTTGTCATTATCAGCATCAAAAAGAAGTACACCCATGTCTTCATGTAGAGTATCAATAGTCAATTTTTTTTCTTGGAATTGTCCTACTTTGCCTTGTAAGAAAAAAGAACCACTCATGCCGTAAGCACCACCCGCATAAAAATCTTCTAAATTATCTCCATTTATATCACCGACGGCTATACCAAAGCCGTTTTGCGAATATTTGTGTGGCAAGGTGAACTGCTGTTTGAAATCTATGTGGTCAGATTCCTGATGTTTGAAGTTGATAGCGATTTTGCTATTTCCAAAAGGCGGGAGGGCTTTACTCTGAACAGATTGAATATCAGGCATTTCCTTTGCATTTTGATAATCTACCATTACAGTTTTATTAGGCATTATGTTTTCTAAAATTTGCGCCTTTCCATCTGCCCAAGTAATTTTTAGGTACTCCACTTTTTGTGCTTTCCCTAATCCAAAATGCAAAATATTATCCACTGTGGACTCAAAACCCCTGACTGGACTTTGCTCTTGGTATTGCATTTTGCCCTCAGCCCAAAGTTCTATTTTTGCGCCCAACCCAAACGTATTCATTGGGTTTCCTTTCAATTTTATTTTCAAATAATTGTTTTTCAGCAATTTATCTGCATTATTTTGAAAAACCAATGCAGGCTCGTCTATGTCATTCACTACCAAATCTAAGTCGCCGTCGTTGTCCAAATCGGCATAAACCGCGCCATTGGAATAAGAAGGCACATCAATTCCCCAATTTTTAGAAACATTTTCAAATGTCAAATCTCCTTTGTTTCTATACATATAATTGGGGATTCGCACTTCGGGAATTTCTTTGAGCATTTCTTTTTTCTTGCTTCGCTTAAAATCATCAGAGCCAAACTGTACGTTGAGTTGCGAGTACGTAATATAGTCCAAATCAGTAATATCCTTGCGGTAGCCATTGGTGATATAAAGGTCTTTCCAGCCGTCATTGTCATAGTCGGCGAGGAGAGCCGCCCAGCTCCAATCTGTTTTGTCGATGCCCGCCAACTGCCCTATTTCGCTGAAAGTACCGTTTCCATTATTTAGTTGAAGTGTATTCCGCACAAATTCAGGCTGATAGTTCAGAAACTTGCCTGTCATCATCGCATAGCGGTCAGGATTGGCGTTCATCATCATCATTTTTTGGCGTTTATTGTCTTCGGGAAGCATATCTACGACTACAATATCTGCAAAACCATCATTATTATAATCTGCGATGTCCGTTCCCATGGCATTGTAGGTTTGGTGCATGAGGCTCTCGGCTATCTTGTTAGCAAACGTTCCATTGCCATTGTTGATATACATTAAATCATTGGTAATGAAATCATTAGAAACATAAATATCCTGCCAGCCATCTTTGTTTAGGTCAGCAATTACTACGCCCAAGCCGTAGCCATCAAAGACAATGCCTGCTTCTTTGGAAACATCTTTGAAGGTAGGGTGTCCATTTGTGCCAACGCCTTCATTTCTAAATAGTTTGTCTGTATTGGGAGCAGAACCGTCTGTAACTTTGGGGCGAAGGCGATTATGACTTTCTTTTTCTAACCAGTTGTTTAAGAGGTACATATCCAAATCTCCATCTCTGTCATAGTCAAAAAAAGCGGCTTGGGTAGTGTAAGAAGTATCCGCCAAATTATATTCTTTTGCCATCTCTTTAAAAGTAGGGATTCCATCTTTAACTCCTTGATTAACAAAGAGTAAGTTCTCATTGCTTTTGTTCCACAAATTATTATAAGCTACGCAAACGTAAATATCAAGGAGTCCGTCCGCATTTACGTCAGCAATGGAAACGCCCGTAGCCCAACGGTCAGTTTGGAGTCCTGCCTTTTCGGTGATGTCTTCAAACTTGAAGTTGCCCTTATTCAGGTAAAAACGGCAGGAAACCTGGTTACCCGAAAAGAAAATATCAGGTAGGCTATCGCCGTTAAAGTCGCCCACGCCCACGCCCGCCCCGTTATACATATACATATAATACAGTACGTTAAGCGTATCGTCAGGCGTGATATTATTGGCAAAGTCTATACCCGTTTGGGAAGGGAATAACTGGGTAAAAAGGGTGTCTGGTTGCTTTTTTTGGCAAGAAAAAGAAAAGAAAAGAGTAGTTAGAATGAGTATAAAAGTAAAAATCTTGAACATATTTTTAATGATTATAGGAAATCAAAAATACAGAAGATTCTGCACTAAAAAAAACAATCATTATTTTTACTTTTACACCCGTCTTTGTTTTATGCCTCTGTGGTAGCCGCTTTCGCTTCTTTGAGGGTAATTTTTACTGTTTTGATGCGTTTTTTGTCCATCGTCATCACTGCAAAAATAAAATTGCGGAAGCGTTTTTTCTCGCCCACGCGTGGTAATCTGCCAAAAAGTTCTAAGAGCAAACCACCAAGTGACTCGCTTTCGCCCTTGATTTCGCTGAAATAAGAGGGGTCAATATTAAGCACTTTACAAAAATCATGGATAGAAGTTTTGCCTTCAAAGGTGTAGTTAAAGTTGTCCACGCGGTCAAATTCCAAATCTTTGGAGTCAAACTCATCATTAATATCGCCAATAATTTCCTCTATAATGTCCTCTAAGGTGATTAAACCCGAAGTGCCGCCGTATTCGTCGGCTACGATAGCCATGTGGACGCGCTTGCGCTGAAAGTCGCGCATAAGGTCATCTATTTTTTTGTTTTCGGGAATAAAATAAATGTTCTTTTTAATGAGTTTCTGCCAGGCAAAATCTTTGCTTTCGTCTAAGTGGGGCAATATATCTTTGATATACAAAATGCCTTCGATTTTGTCCAGGTTGTCGCGGTAGATGGGTACGCGAGAGTAGCCCGATTCATTGATTTCCTCTAATAGTTCGTGGAAATTCATCTCTACACCAAAGGCATTAATGTCTATGCGCGAACGCATAATCTGCTTTGCTGAGATAGTGCCAAAATTTACAATTCCTTTGAGAATTTCTTTTTCTTCATACGTGGTTTCATCGCTACTGGTAGTCATTTCCAGTGCATCTTGGAGTTCGTCAACGGAAACATTGTAGCCTTTTCTTTTAATAAGTTTTTCTACCAATATGCCCATTTGCATCAAAATCCAAGAAAACGGAAAGAGAAAGGTACTCAAAAGGCTCATGGGGCTTGAAGCAAATTTGGCAACGGCAAAGGCATTTTGCCCTGCAATTACTTTGGGCATCACTTCCCCAAAAAATACAATGAGTGCTGTAACCGTAATCGTCAGAAGGAAGACCTCTAAACCCTGCCCTTGCGACTCATCTATGACCCCAAGCATGAGGTAGTTGGAAATAGTAGCAATGCTCACATTTACCAAGTTATTCATAATGAGTATAGTAGCGAGTAATCTGTTAGGATTATCTAATAGAGAGGCAATGCCTCTCTCTACCTTTGATGTACTGCTTCGACACTTTAATAGCTGCTGAGGAGAAAGTGAGAAAAATCCTAATTCGGAGCCAGACATAAAGGCGGAAGCTCCAAGCAGTAAAATGATGACGGCAAATCCGATAGGAAGTACCAACCACATTTCACTGGGCGACATAGTAAGGATGTCTGCAATAACAAAATTAAAATAACTGTCCAAAATAGTGAATAGATTAGTTTGACTAATTAAAATGGTAAATCGTCAGTTTCGGGGGCAGGAGGTACGTCTTCTGCAACGCTTTTACTGCTTGTTGTATTGTTTTTGACATAAACAGGCTCCTCCATAGGTGGAGGAGGCAGGTTTGAACCGCCGCCGCCCGCAGGCTTTGAGGAGAGCATGGTCATCGTTTCACCTACTATTTCGGTCAAATATTTTTTTACGCCTTCCTGCTCATAGCTTCGTGTGGTCAGCTTGCCTTCTACATATATTTTATCGCCTTTATGCAGGTATTTTTCAGCTACTTCTGCCAAGCCTCTCCACAGCACGATATTGTGCCACTCTGTTTTTTCTTGGGCGTTGCCCTCTTTGTCTTTGTAGCGTTCGGAGGTAGCCAGCGAAAAAGTAGCCACTGGTGTACCGTTTTCTAACCTTCTGACTACGGGGTCTTTGCCCAAATTTCCTAAAAGAATTACTTTATTGACCATAAATGAGATGAATAAAAAGATAAATGAAGTAAATTTTAATCTGCAAAATTAAGCCTAAAAATAATTAAAAATTACTGTTTTGCAATAATTTGTTAAAAAAAAATCTGTACCTCACCGAAAATGCTACTAATTTCTGGTAGTCTTTAAAATCATTGCGTTTTTCTGATGTTTTTTAATCATTAGACATCTTGCAGATATAAAAACACCGTTAGGTGTTTCATGTTGGTAGCAGATGCGTGATATTCAAAACATTAAGAACTCCGTAGGAGTTCAATCGCAGCGGCGAACCGTATTAAGCCTCTACGAGGCTTGTAAAAGCAGGTGGAAGCTTAATTCTACCAACATTTAAGCCCTAATGGGCTTGTAAACTGCAATTATTTGAGCAAGTTATCTATTATTTGACACATTGATTTTGTAGAATGTATAATTTGTTTTTAAATCTCCTTGGGGGACGGCATTTATTTTTCTACTACAAAACGGTCGTTCTTACGGAACTGAATGAAAAAATCTGTAAAGTTTTCAATTATTCTAAGGCTTTGGTAGGACTCCAAAAAAGAGCATCAAAGTTTTGTACCTTATCGTTTATCACTGTAACTCCTTCTTTTTCAAGTAATTCCTGCATCAGCGTAGGCGTAAAGAAATGATGCTTTCCAGTGAGGATTCCATTGCGATTGATGACGCGATGTGCGGGAACGTCAGGCTCGCTGTGCGCCGCGTTCATTGCCCAGCCTACCATTCTGGCACTGCTTTTTACGCCCAAATATTCAGCAATCGCACCATAAGTAGTTACACGCCCTGGGGGAACGAGCTTCACCACTTCATAGACATCAGCAAAAAAGTTTTGATATTTTGATTTATCTTGCCTCATTTCACTTTTTTTGACAAAGTAACTAAATTATTCGTTTTTGTCCAAAAAACACGTAATTTTGCATAAGAGCATGATATTTTCACGCCAAACAATTAGCGTGTTTCTTTTGTGCTTACATTAATTATCGTTTTAAATTAGTTCAAATTTTAATGAAAACAGGTAAAGTAAAGTTTTTTAATGGAGCCAAAGGATTTGGTTTCATCATTGGTGATGATGACCAAAAGGAAGTTTTTGTTCACGTCAGCGAACTCAAAGGCATAACCTCTTTGAATGAAGGAGATGCAGTTTCTTTTGACGTGAAGCGCGGTAAAAAAGGCTTGAACGCGGTAGAGGTAAGTCGTATCTGAGCCAATGCTGAACCCTGTCGGCTCGGCAGGGTTTTTAGCTTTTCTGTCTTGCTACCCACCAAAACAAAATTTCTTTTTTTAACAAAGTAATCACAATATTCGTTTTTGTCCAAAAAACACGTACTTTTGTAAAAAAGTATGATGTTTTCACTCTAATCTTATAGTGCCTTCCCCATGCTTACATTAACAATACGTTTAAATTAGTACAAATTTTAATGAAAACAGGTAAAGTAAAATTTTTTAATGGAGACAAAGGGTTTGGTTTCATTATTCCAGACGATGGCGGACAAGAAGTATTTGTTCACGTCAGCGAACTCAAAGGTGTAACCTCTTTGAATGAAGGCGATGCCGTTTCTTTCGAAGTTAAGCGCGGTAAAAAAGGCTTAAATGCGGTAGAAGTCAATCGTATCTAAGGAAACTCAAAACCCTGTCCATCAAGGCAGGGTTTTTTTATCTCTCCCCCACAAAACGCCCACACATTTGTAAATTAATTTCCAATCCATTACCTTGCACCAAAACAAGCCGTCTTATCGCTGATTTGAATAAAGTCAGAGGAAAGTCCGAACAACATAGCGCGCCGTACTTCCTAACGGGAAGACAGCCTAAAAAGCTGATAGACAGTGCCACAGAAAATATACCGCCCGCAAGGGTAAGGGTGAAAAGGTGCGGTAAGAGCGCACCGCAAGGGCAGTGATGCACTTGGCAGGGTAAACCTTATGGGTTGCAAGACCAAATATGCCTGTGTGTTAGGCAACTAACGAAGGGTCGCGCGCCCAAGCAGGCGGGTAGGTCGCATGAGCTTGTCAGTGATGGCAAGCCAAGATAAATGATAAGAGCTGTGCAAACAGTACAAAATTCGGCTTATAGGCTTGTTTTTTTTTATATTTATATTGAATCTATTTTTATAAAAGTATATGTTTCAAAAATTTGATTTTCAACAACTTAACTCTCCTGACTTCAAAGAAGATGCAGTGAGGGAAGTGTTGATTTTGCCCATTATTCAGCGATTAGGCTATGCCCAAAAGCAAATAGTGAGAAGTAAATCATTGGCGCACCCTTTTATAAAAATAGGAAGTAAAAAACGACCAATTCTCCTTGTGCCTGATTACCTATTGCAAATAGAAGAAAATTACGCTTGGGTGCTTGATGCCAAAGCCCCTAATGAAAATATAACTGATGGAGGCAATGTAGAACAAGTATTTTCCTATGCTACTCACCCCGAAATACGCACGAAATACTTTGCCCTCTGCAATGGCAGAGAGTTTGCCCTTTTTAGGACTGATGAACAAAAACCTTTTCTTTATTTCTTACTCCAAGACATAGAAAATTATTGGGAACAGTTAGAAAGATACCTCTCGCCTGATAGTTTTCAGGCAGGTAAAAGTTTTACTTTGCCAACACTTACACCCACAAAAAAGGATACTTTTGACTACCTCAATCGTCCGCTTTTAGAGGAGATTTCTACAAAAAAACAGGCGGCAAAGCGTCATTTTGGAATTACCTCCTATTTTACAAGACAAACTTGGAACGTAGTGCAAGAGTACATTCGTAATTTTACAAAAGTGGGAGATGTGGTGCTTGACTCTTTTGGTGGCTCAGGTGTTACTGCCATCGAAGCATTAATGACGGATAGAAAAGCAATACATATAGACCTAAATCCTTTGAGTGTATTTATGGTAGAGGCACTTATTGTACCTGTAAAAATAAGTGATTTACAAACTACATTTGAAAGAATTAAAAATGCTTACGAAAAATCCAACTTGCTTAACTTTGATTCTTTAACTAAAAAAGAACAAGAAGAAATTTTAAAAAAATATCCTTATCCCACTAATTTGCCTTTACCAAAAGGCTCTGATGTAAAAAGTATTGAACAACTTTTCTCGCCAGCACAACTGGCACAACTTGCTTATCTTAAATATCTTATTAAGCAAGAGAAAAATAAAAATATACAAAAATCTTTGTTTCTTGCTTTTTATAATACCTTATCAATTTGTAATTTAACATTTCATTCCACTCCCAAAGGCGGTGGTAATCACTTTGGGTTTTATTATCGGTATAGATTAGCTAAAAAGCCTACATTCAATAATATAATGAATGTATTTGAAAGAAAATTTGATAGAATACTTGTAGGTAAAAAAGAAATAGAATATAATATTAACGAAAATACAATTCAAAATATACAAATCCTAAAAGGCACTGCCACAGATTTAAGTTTTTTGAAAAAGGAAAGTGTTGATTATATCTATACAGACCCGCCTTATGGCAAAAAAATTCCCTATTTGGACTTATCTACCATGTGGAACGGGTGGCTGGATTTGGAAGTTACAGAAGAAGATTTTGAAATGGAAGCAATAGAAGGGGGCGAACACCACAAAACCAAAGACAGCTATAATCAACTAATAAAGAAATCTATTGAAGAACTCTATCGAGTATTAAAATTTGACCGTTGGATGTCCTTTGTATTTGCACACAAAGACCCTGAGTTTTGGCATTTAATCATAGAAACTGCGGAAAAATGCGGTTTTGAATACGCAGGAGCTGTTTCTCAAAATAATGGACAAACAAGTTTCAAGAAAAGGCAAAACAGTCATACAATCCTTGCAGGGCAATTAATTATCAATTTTAAAAAGACACGAAGACCTAAATCTATTCTACAAGCAAATTTAGGAATGGAAATAAGTGAAATAGTTTTACAAACAATAGAAGGAGTCATTGCTAAAAATAATGGCTCAAATTTAGAAAAAATTAACGACGAAATAATTATTAAAGGGTTGGAATTGGGCTTTATGCACTTAATTCCTAATGTTTATGCAGATTTAACAGATTATTTGTTGGATAAATTTGAGTATGACCACGATACAAAACTGTTTAAAATTAGACAAAATAGAAAATTTAATTCTTATATTGATTTGAATTTGCGTGTACGTTATTATTTGATTTCGTATTTGAGAAGAATGGAATTAGAGAAAAAATTAGCAAGTTTTGATGAAATAATTTTGCATATTATTCCTCTATTAAAAAATGGTACCACACCTGAAAAGCAAACAGTATTAAATGTGCTGGAACAAATAGCAGAAAGAGTTGGCGCAGACAGCTGGCAGTTAAGGAAAGAAGGGCAACAAAGTATTTTTGAATAAAAATAAAGACCATGAAAGAAAAAACAACAAATTGGATTTTGCTTGGATTGGAAAAATATTGGGCGCAGCAAGCCAAAATATTGGATTTCCAAACTTTTGTGTTTACTTATGTCAAGCTCATGATTATCCAAAATCGTGCAACAGGTTTGGAATTTTGGCACTTTATCCACAAAAACAAAAATGATATATTGTTAGAAATTTATCTACAATGGCGCAAAAGTTAAATATATAGTAAAAACTCAAAAACCAACCATAAAATGTCAAAAGTATTAATCATAGACGACGAAAAAGCTATCCGTTACAGCCTTCGCGAGATTCTCGAATACGAAAAGTATGAGGTCGACGAAGCAAAGGACGGCGAAGAAGGATTAGAAAAACTCAAACAAAACGATTACGACCTCGTGCTTTGCGACATCAAAATGCCCAAAATGGACGGACTCGAAGTTTTGGAAAAAGCAATGGAACTGGGCAAAGACGTGCAGTTCATCATGATTTCGGCACATGGAAATATCGAAACGGCTGTCGAGGCTACCAAAAAAGGGGCGTTTGATTTCATTCAAAAACCGCCTGACCTCAATCGCCTGCTCGTTACCATGCGAAATGCGCTCGATAAATCTACACTGGTCGCAGAAACCAAAGTGTTGCGTAAGAAAGTTTCTCGCACCTTCGACATCGTGGGCGAGTCTGCCTCCATTCAGCAAGTGAAGGAAACCATAGACAAGGTCGCGCCTACGGAGGCTCGCGTGATGATTATGGGTCCTAACGGTTCAGGCAAAGAGTTGGTAGCCAAGTGGTTACACGTAAAGAGCAACCGCAGCCAAGCCTCGCTGATAGAGGTAAACTGCGCGGCTATTCCTTCGGAACTGATTGAAAGTGAGCTTTTTGGACATGAGAAAGGTTCGTTTACTTCGGCGGTTAAGCAACGCATTGGCAAATTTGAGTTGGCGAATAATGGCACTTTGTTTTTGGACGAAATTGGCGATATGAGTCTTTCGGCGCAGGCAAAGGTATTGCGTGCTTTGCAAGAAAGCAAAATTGCCCGCGTGGGTGGCGACAAGGAAATCAAAGTGAACGTGCGCGTGATTGCCGCTACCAACAAAAATATTCCCGAAGAAATCAAACAAGGCAGGTTCCGCGAAGACTTGTACCATCGCCTCAGCGTGATAGTGATAAAAGTTCCTTCGCTAAACGAACGCAAAGACGACATTCCTTTGCTTGTAGATAAATTTTTGGAGGACATCGCTGACGAATACGGTGAAAACAAAAAAGTGGTTTCCCCCGAAGCCCTCGCCAAGCTCAAAGAAATAGACTGGTCGGGCAATATCCGCCAGCTTCGCAATGTGGTGGAACGCCTGATAATTATGAGTGGAGAGGAAATTACAGAGGAAGACGTGGCGCGCTATGCCATGAATTAAAAATAAGCAGTAGTTAGAATTTAGTAGATAGTAGTTCTACTTTGGCAGTCTGCATGATTTATCAAAAAAAGGTTATTTTTGCGTTTATGAAATACTTTGGTGAAAAAAAATCAACTTGTACCTTGAAGGTTTTGGGACAGCCTTCAAGTGTTACAGGACAGGCAGCATGAGCAAATGTAGTCAATTTTTAGCAGGTTTACTGTACACTTGTAAAAGTAATATAGAACGGATAACAGAAAAAGTATTGAGTAGTGATTACAATCAAATGCATCACTTTATCAGCAAAAATAAAAACAAATGATAAAACAAATTTTCTTAGCCATCATCATTTTTGTATTCTTAAATTCTTGTAATACTTCCAAAAAAGTAGCAACGACTGACCGCGACAGTCCTAATTTAAAGCAAGAATTATTAGACGATAATACTTTCAAAATAACACTTTATAGCCAAGACAAAACCTACGGTTATACAGAAAAAAATCCGATTATGGTGGGTGGTGATTTAGGAGGTCCCAAAAATGAAAGGCGATTTCTCAATGCGCTGGCAGGACCCAAGGGAGAAGAAATCAAATATTCCCGAATCGGTAGTTGTTGCTCTTTTCAAACAAAAAATAGTGAATTGGGTGGAGGTCTATTGGACAAATACAGTGTAACTTACGAAGGATTAGAAAAAAGCCTGGTTATCTATATCAATATGTACGACTCGGATACATTAAAAGTACCAGTAGGGCTAAAACTGAGGTATTAATCCCACAAATTTCGTTTTTTTGTTTTGCACACCCTATTTCTATACCAGTGGTAGCGAAAAAGTAAAATTACTTCCTTCGTGCTTTTTGCTTTTGACGACCATTTCGCCACCATTATTTTCTACAAACTCTTTGGAAAGTAATAGTCCAAGTCCTGTGCCTTTTTCGCCCGAAGTGCCTTTGGTAGAACGGTTGGCGGGTGAAAATAAGTTACTGACCTGCTCGTCTGTCATGCCTACGCCCGTATCCGTTACGGAAACCTCCAATTTCCCATTTTTTACCTGCGTCCCAATGCTTACAGTGCCTTTGGAGAAGGTAAATTTGAGCGCATTATTCACCAAATTTCGCAAGATAAGACGGATTTGGTTTTTATCTGCATTCACATAACTATTGGGTAATGAAATACTTAAAAGTGAAATGTCCTTTTGTTTGGCAACTTCTTGGTAAAAATTAATCGTTTCTGTAATAATTTCAGAGATATTTATCTTTTCTATATTCGTCTGCGCGCCTTTCATCTGCGAAATAGACCACTGCAAGAGATTATCTAAGGTGTAAGAAATATTTTCTACGTTTTGGTGTAGCTGAGAAGAAATATGCTCGATTTCTTGGGGCGAAAAAGCACTTTCTTTCATCAATTCCAGCACGCTTTTCAGCGAATTGAAGGGACTACGAAGGTCATGGGAAATGATAGAAAAGAGCTTATCTTTGGTCGTATTGAGGTTATGCAACTCCTTATTTTTGCTGTTCAGCTCGTGATTAATTTTGTTGAGCCTTTTGTTAATTTTTATTCTTTGGTAATACAAAATAAACAAACCAATCACCAGTGCCAGCGCAACGCCAAAACTTGCCACCCAAATATTTTGCAAAAGACTTTGTTTTTCAATCTCTTGCGCTTTGATAATGTTGTCTTTTTGCAAAGATTCTATTTCTGTTTGTTTTTTGCCCAGCTCAAATTTTTGTTGTAACTGACTGATTAGTTTGTTTTTATCCTCACCAAATAGATTGTCATTCAGTATAATCATAGAGTCAGCATACGCTAACGCTTTTTGAAAATCACCTTTTTGGGAAGCTATATTTTTCAAGGTATGAAAATTGTCTTTGATTTGAGGTTTAAATCCCATTTCTCGATTGATTTGGAGGGCTTTGAAGGCAAAATATTCGGCAGAATCCAGTTGGTTTATCTCTGTAAACGACTTTGCCAGTCCATCATAAGAGTAAGCAATGCCCTCATTGTCTTGGATTTTTTGCGCGATGCCCAAGGCTTGCTTTTGAAAGCGGATAGACTCTTTGAAGTTTTTGGCATTGTGGTAAACATCACCAATATTATTCAAAGAAATCCCTATGTATTGCTGGTTGCTATTTTTATCAGCAATTTTGAGTGCTTCCAAAAAATATTCCAATGCCTTGCCAAACTCTTCTTTGCGCTGATAAATCACGCCTATATTATTGAGTGTATTGGAGAGGTTGCTTTCATCTTTGTTTTCTTTGTCAATGCTGGTAGCCTGTTCGTAATAGCGCAACGCTTTGTCGAGTTCTCCTTTGCTGTCATACGCTGACCCCAGATTGCTGATGTCGCGAGCGATACCTTTCTTATTGCCAATTTCCTCGTCGATTTTGAGTGCCTGCAAAGTATAATCAATCATTTGGGCATAATCTCCTATCTGCCAATTAAAGTTGCCAATATCTGCCAAGCAAGTCGCCATGCCTTTTTTGTAGTTTATCTTTTGTGCCAGTAAGAGGGCTTCCTGTGTATATTCTAAAGATTTTTTTGGCGCATTATTTCGATAGATAAAAGACATTTTGGATAACAAATCAACTCTCGAAGTATCATGTAAGTCCTTATTTGTCAGTAAAATTTGTAAACTATCTATCTGTCCTGCTTCTTTTTGGGCAAAAACTCCGAAAAAAGCAGTGTTAAAACAAATAAAAAAGAACAAAACATATTTTTTTAAAATAATCATTTGATTAGGCGCAGGCTTATTTTTTTGACAAACCACAAAAATAGTAATTTCTACTTATCTGCCTTGAAAATTTGCTTTTCTTTTTTCCATAAATGCACTTGCTCCTTCTTTGAAATCTTCGGTGGCGGCAGAAATGCCAAACCCTTCAGCCTCAACTTCGTAGCCGTTATTGTTGTAAGCGGCATTGGCACTTTTGATGACTTGGGCTATCGCAATGGGTGCTTTTTGCTTAATTTTTTGCAAAATTTCTACTGCCTTGGGCAAAAGTAAGTCAAAGGGCAGCACATGATTTACCAGCCCAATTTGTAGTGCCTCCTGTGCTGAGAGCAGGTCAGCGGTCATCATCAGTTCGAGAGCCTTGCCCTTACCCACAAGCTGCGTGAGCCTTTGCGTGCCACCGTAACCAGGAATAATGCCCAAATTGACTTCGGGTTGCCCAAATTTGGCGTTTTCGGAGGCGATTCGGAGGTGGCAAGCCATCGCCAATTCGCAACCGCCACCCAGCGCAAAGCCATTGACCGCCGCAATGACGGGCTTGGGGCAGTTCTCGATTTGAAACAAAATCTGGTGTCCGCGTTGTGCCATTGCTTTTGCGCCTGCACCTGCCAATCCAACAAACTCAGCAATATCTGCGCCTGCCACAAACGCCTTTTCGCCCGCGCCCGTAAGGATTACGCCCTTGATATCTTCCTCTTGGTAAATAAGCTCGAAGGCTTTGCTGATTTCAGCCATGGTTTGCTGATTGAGCGCATTGAGTTTGGTAGGGCGATTGATGGTAAGAAAAAGAATTTCATCTTTGATTTCCCAAAGTAGATTGTCGAATTGCATGATTATAAGTGAGTTATGTGTTATTAAATAATAGGATTTACGCAAAAAATATCATCATTGCTGTTAGGCTTTTCTCCAAAGTTCTTGTTTTCTATGTTTTTATCACTCAAAAGTAAAAAATAAGCCCTTTATTTTTTGATAAAAACAAGTAATTTATGAAATGTTTACACTAAAAAGCTAACCAATGATGAAAATCCTTACTATTATTTTATTCGCAGTCAATGCTTTACTATTTATCTCATCTTGTTTTGCTGTATTGATGATGCTCGAACCTACCTATTCCAACTTAAAATGAATAGGAATTACCATTCTCTGCCTCACAAGTTTCCCTTTGTGCTTGGCAGGCTTCCATTTTGGTGAGTTTTGAAGCAGCCTTAAAGCCTCTTCATCACAACCGCCACCTATGCCTTTTACAACTCTAAAATCTGTCAAGCTACCATCTTCATTCACAACGAATTGGAGATAAACCTTGCCTTCTATTTTTTCTTTTTTTGCACTCTCAGGGTAAATCAGATTGTTAGAAAGATAAGAATTGAAATCAATCATTCCTCCTTTTGGCTCTGCATTTTTCCTTACGACTGTAAATATATTTCTGTCAATATCAGTAATAGTATCATTTTTTTCTTCATATTTCTTTGGTATCACGATTGGTACAGGTACATTTACAAGAGTATCAACTTCATGATTAACAAAAATTGTGTCTGTAGTTTTAGGAAGCAAATTAATTTCACTTTCTAATTCTGGGTATTCAATCCCCTCTCCTTCTTTCTTCTCAGGTAAATTTTCCAAAACTGCCCAGTTAATTTCAGGTTTTAGGGCAAAAGTTTGCGAATTTTGAGAAATTCCTATCATTCCTGCTATAAATTCCATGTTTTTTGCAGGTTTTAGTAAGGGAATGAATTTGATTTTTGCAGAAGAAATACTGGTAGGAAACTCCCAAATATGAAAACCTAATTTGACAGGAATAACATTGGTGTTTTTTGAAGATAAAAAACTATTCTTTTCTAATAGATTGTCATTGGTTTGCCTCAATTTTAAGTAAGGAAAAAACTTAGTAATCCAGCCTGTAATGAGTTCTGGGCTTTCTCCACAATCTCTATTACTCAGCATACGATACTTATAAATATGTTGCCAAAACTCCTGATTTTCTTTGCCTTCTGCGGTATGGACAAACTCCTCTAAAATAGGATTTAACTCGTCTATCCACCAAGCTAAGTCGTACTTTTTCAACTCATTCGTTTTTTCTTTCACTTTTTTCCAATCTTCTACTGTGCCTTCTAAGGTAATTTCTGGAATACCACACAACTCAACAGACACATAATCAAAGTACGGACTCATTGCGTCCATGAGAGAGATTTCAAAAGCAATTTTAGAAATATCAGTAGAGGTAGAAAACTCAT
Source organism: Cytophagales bacterium (assembly GCA_013298985.1). Taxonomy (GTDB): domain Bacteria; phylum Bacteroidota; class Bacteroidia; order Cytophagales; family Thermoflexibacteraceae; genus Thermoflexibacter. Next base: position 15,270 of record JAAFJS010000029.1, on the reverse strand, counting down.
TGATGACCGTATTGTGCAGGTTTGCGCCCAATTCCTTTTGCATTTCTTGACGAAATTTGGGGAGCATATTCACCCAAGTTTCTTCCTTGCGAATATTCACACCTTGTTTTTCATACACGATAATGTCTTTTTTGCCCTTGAAATCGATAAATTTAGAACGTAGCTGTTCCGCATTTTGCTTAACGTGATTGGCAAAACCTTGGCAAATGAGCAACCAAACCATATCGGGCGAGATAACGAAAGGACGATGATAGGCATAGGCAAGTTGTAGCCCGACCACAAAATGATTCTGTAAAGTGCCAATATTGAGCATTTTAGTTTTGGTAGCACGTGGATAGGCAGTGATTTCCGAATTGTTTGATTTCTGCACTTGTAGCAAATCAATGTACTCAAATTCAGGGAAAGCCTCTTTTTTTAGTTCGACATCGCAGACCTTGAAGGTGCGCGACGACTGAGCAAAAACAAGTGAGTTTGCCAGCCACAAAGTCAAGATGCAGATAAGTACGAATTGAGTTTTCATATAAAGCTAAAAGTTATGGTTTTAGAGCTGTCGCAAAGGCTAAATAGTCTTTTAAATATGCGATTTTTTTGGCTAAAAAGCAAGAAAGCCAAATTTTGAGTGTTATTACTTACTTATTTTGAGTGAGATAGCTGATAGCTTTTTGGCATAGTTGGTGCTAATTTTGTAACATCATATAGCATAAAGGAAATTGTAAAAATCAAAGAACAGAAGGTTCATAAAAAATTTAGAATTTCTTTTATGATATTTATTAAGGGGGTAAATCGCTACGGCGAACCGTTTGAAATAATTATTCGGTCAATTTCAGTGCTTTGTGCTGAAATTGACTTTTTCTTAAAATGTCAATTTATTTATCTTCTTTATCTGTAAAAAATTAATAAACAAATAGTTACAAATAAAAATAATAAAACTAAGCAGTTTTACATAGATAAAAATAAGTATGACTACTTATCATTTTTGAGTAAGAAAACTTATTGTAGCATTGAGAAAGTTGTAGTAATTTTGTAACATAAATAAATAAGAAAAAATAGTATTTTTCAAAGAAATACTTTTAAGATATTTAATAAGGGGTAAATTTGAAACAATCATTGAAACAGTCTTGGTGCTTTGCGCTAAGACTGTTTTTTTATGGACAGCCTGACTTATTTAATGATTTAGTACGCACTATTTTTTATCTTTGCAAATTAGATTTGTTAATGGACAAAAAATGGCATTGTTAGAATCATAAATAATTGATAATGAATAGATTGTTTTTTATATTGCTGATTGTAGTTTTTGGCAGACCCCTATTTTCTCAGCCGTTGATTACGCTTAGTGAAGAAAAGCAAACACTAAGTATCGGGAAATTATTGTATTTTTATGACGACCCCTCTGCCAAACTGACTGTTCAGCAAGTTATTGCACCTTCTTTTCAGCCCAAGTTTCAGCTTTCTTCGCAAACCATTCCCAATTTTGATATTACCACTTCTACTATTTGGCTCAAATTCCAAGTCAGGAATAGTACCAGTCAAAAATGTTTGCTGGAAATAGACAATCCTAATATTGATAGCATCACAGTTTATTATCTGGCTGATGAACAGGAAATTATAAAAGTAATTTCGACAGGTGCGGCACTTTCTGCGGCTTCCAAAGATGTCTTACTCAATAATTTCATCATCGGGCTACCCACCAAAACAAGCGAAACAGGCACTTTCTATATTTCCCTACGAAGCAAAAGCTGGCTAAATATTCCTATTAGCCTTGGTACTTACCAAAGCATTTTTCCTTCTCTTTCCAAAAAAAATGCCTTAGTGGTGCTTTATTTGGGGATTATTTTCTCCATGTTTCTTTATAACTTATTTGTCTTTTTTACTACCAGAGAGCAGGCTTATATTTATTACCTACTTTATGTGGCTACTTATGGCTTATTGCTGTATCACAGTGCAGGATTTTCCTCTTTATTTGACAATTCGAGCAGGTTTTTCATTGATTTGTTTTTATTCAGAATTATCATTGTTTTTTTTCTTGTCATTTTTACCCAAAAATTCCTAAAAGTTACTGCTGAAAACAAAATTAGCTACTATCTTTTGCAGTTGGTGATGTTTACTTGTGCGGTGGATTTGCTTGCCTATCTGCTTGATTTTAATGGTTTTGTCGCTTGGGCAGACAATGCTATTTCTACCCTGATGCGTATTGTGGGCTTTTTTGTAGCAGTAATTAGGCTCAGGCAGGGCTACTCACCTGCACGTTTCTACATTGTTGCTTTTTGTTTTCCGCTTATCACTAAGTTGTATTTATTTTTTACGCGCCTCAATGTTCTTCCTTATTTGGAAGAAATTTACCACTTTATTCCCGCGGGTGAGCCACTGCAGATGCTATTCCTTGCCTTTGCGTTAGCTGACAAAATCAATATGCTGACCAAAGAAAATCAGAAAATAGAGAAAGAAAATATCAAACTGGTAGAGGCACAAAAAGAAGATTTGGCGCAAAAAGTGGCAATCCGAACCCAAGAAATTGAGTATCTGAATGTTGGGTTAGAGAAAAAAATAGCCGAACGCACCCAAGAGTTGCAGCACACCATCAAAGACCTCAGCCAGCAATACCAGACTTTAGAGCAGTTTTCTTACATTATCTCGCACAATATCCGTTCTCCCATTGCGCGGATTCAGGGCTTGCTCAATATTTATAATAAAGAAAACCTACAAGACCCTCTTAATCAAGAAATTTGGTCATATTTGGAGCAGGCAACTATGGATTTGGACAGCACCATCAAAGACCTAACTCAAGTGATTGCGATTAGGAATAGTTTTGATAAAACACTGGAAAAGATATACTTAACAGATATTTTGCAAACAATCTTGGCAAGCCTCCAGCATGAAATAGAAAGCGCAAAAGCGGAGATTTCTGTTGATATTTTAAAAGCAAATGAACTTTTTTCTGTAAAAACATACATACAAAGTATCACTTACAATCTCATTTCCAATGCCATCAAATATAGGTATGCACGCCGCCCACTAAAAATAGAAATAAAAAGCGAAATTGTGGACGATTATATTTGTTTGTCCGTCAAAGACAATGGCGTGGGGATTGAGATGGAAAATATGGACAAATACAAAATATTTGGAATGTACCAGCGTATGCACACGCACGTAGATGGCAAGGGGCTGGGCTTGTACTTGGTCAAAACGCAGATAGAAGCACTTGGCGGAGAGGTAGAGGTGGAAAGTGAGCTAAATGTGGGGACAATTTTCAAGGTATATTTTCCCTTTGCAAAAGACGAGGTAATTACGTAAACTAAAACTAAAAAAATAATTTAGATGAAATCATTTTTGTTTTTAATCTTGTGTTTGGCTTGTATAAACGCACAGGCGCAGGTCAAGGGCAATGCCAGCTATCGCGAAACGGGCAATGCCAATTATGGAAATAGTACGTTTCCTATGAATCTCAGTTTTCCAGAGGTACAGTTCGAAGATGACAGCACCATTGTCATTGGCGCAAATGTGCTAATGAATACAAAAACAGATAGTTACGTTGTACTAATTGGGCTGGCACAAGTTGGAGAAAGTGCGGAAAGTTGTAATGCTTTGATGAATCAGCGCATCAATGGCTTTACTGAAAAGTTGCTCGCCTTGGGCATCAAAAAAAGCGAAATTAGCATAGATTTTATTTCCCAAGTGCCTGTTTATGAATATGAAACAGAGAAAAGGTTGTTCAGCAAGACCTACCAAGAAGTTCCTGCGGGTTTTCATCTGAACAAAAATATGCACATCAGTTATAAAAATGCGGATAACTTTGAGCAGATTTTGACAGAAGCGGCAAAGTTTGAAATCTATGACATTATCAAGGTTGATTACGTAGTAGAAAATATGGAAACTGTGTATGATTCCCTGCGAAATACGGCTATCAATCTGATAAACAAGAAGATACAAAGTTTTAAAAAATTAGGATTAACTTTTGGAAGCCGTTTCCAAGTGGTAGCAGAAAATTATGCAAGTATCTATCCCCCAGAACGTTATAAAAATTATACAGCATTTAGCAGCCCTTCCCTACAAAATGTCAAAAGAAACTCAGCCGTCAATCAAGTTAATAAACCACAAACTGCGTTTTATGAAAAAATATCCTATCAAAAATTTGATTTGGTCATTAATCCGCAAATTATAGAGCCTGTTCCTCAGTTTACTTACGCGCTCAAAGTGCGCTACTCCCTCAAAAGGCAGTAGTAAAGAGTGAGAAAATTTTTGATAAATTTCATTATTTTTGTAAAAAAAATTACCATGATTCAAGTTTTTGACCCTATCATCGAGGAAGATGAAATTGCCGCCGTCGTTGATGCCCTCCGCAAAGGCGAAATTTCAGGTTCTTTTGGGCAGTATATCCCTGATTTTGAGCAGGCTTTTGCCAATTATTGTGGTGTAAAATATGGCGTTGCTGTGTCCAATGGCTCTACTGCGCTTCATGTTGCCGTTACCGCCGCGGGTATTGGCGAAGGTGATGAGGTTTTGGTCAGTGCCAGCACCAATATTGCGACTGCCTTGGCAGTTATTCACAACAACGCCATTCCTGTACCTGTTGATTCTGAGGCACTTACTTGGAATTTAGATTTGGATTTGATAGAATCTCTGATAACACCCCGCACAAAAGCCATCATTCCCGTTCACCTCTACGGACACCCAGTAGATATGGATAGACTTATGCAAATTGCTGAAAAACACCATCTTATCGTCATAGAGGACGCGGCAGAGGCACATGGCGCAACGTGCAGGGGAAAGGTAGTAGGTAGCTTTGGCGATATGGCTTGTTTTAGCTTTTATGCCAACAAAATCATCACTACGGGCGAAGGCGGCATGGTGCTGACTAATAACAAGGAATATGCTGACAAACTGCGCTTACTCCGCAATCTGGCGTTTACTCAGCCGCGTTTTAGGCATGAGGAAGCGGGTTTTAACTTCCGCATGACGGGCTACCAAGCAGCGATGGGCTTGGTACAGGTAGGAAAATTAGATAAAATTTTAGCAGACAAAATCCTTATGGCGCGCCGCTATGACAAGCACTTGGAAGGAATCAAAGGCATACAAATTCCTTATACCATGGACTGGGCGAAAAATGTGTTTTGGATGTATGGAATCGTGGTGAAACCTGAGTTTGGGGCGACTCGCGACGAATTGATGCAAAAACTCAAGCAGGCGGGCATAGACACGCGCACTTTTTTCTGTCCAATGAATATCCAACCTTGTTTGCAATCGCGCAAGGGGTTCAGGCAAATAGCTTGTCCTGTTGCCGAAAATATTTGGGAAAATGGCTTATACCTGCCTTCAAGCACGAACCTGACTGAAGAACAAATCCAATTTATTAGCGAGGAAGTAAGAAAAATAGGAAAGTGATAACTCTTTTCGCTGGAATAAGTGTTTCTCACACTGGCACAGGCGCGCCTGTGCCTTATTTTTTTCGCTGGAATAAGCGTTTCGCTTGTGCTTTTTCACCCAACAAAAAACCGATTCCGCCAAAGGCAAAATCGGTTTCCCAAGATTTCTAAAACTTTTTTAACTATGATTTCTTTCTCGCTTCCTCTGGAACAAGCGTTTCGCTTGTTCCTTATTTTTTTTTCTGGAACAAGCGTTTCGCTTGTTCCTTCTGTTATTACAAGCGTTTCGCTTGCATCAATTAATTTCCTTTTTTTGTTTTTCCACCTTCGGCAACTACCGCTTCTGTTTTGGTGAATTTCTCTGTTTTATTGTCGTAAACCATGTAGTAACTGCCTGATTTTAAGTTAGAACAATCTACCATCTCGCCTTCACCCTTCAAAATTACGTTCATGTTTTCGTCCTGAATTTCGTATTTTACTTCTGAAGAAAAAGTCAAGCTACTTTCTACCATGTTTGGTGCAAAACTCACCCTGCTTTTGTTTGAAAAATAAACTACTTCGTTAGAGAAAAACATTTTGCCATGATTATTTACATAACGAACTCTAAATTTGTTTACGCCAGTGTGCAAAGCAACTTCTTCTGCATAAGGTGTGCTGTTTACAGAAACATTTTTCGCATTAATTACTTTTACGGTATTCCAAGAATCGTGTTTGAAAGCCTCTAAAAAGTAAACGCCATGCTTTTGCTCGCCCTTGCCAATCCAATTCATTTGATTTTTATTGATTTCTACTGCGCTGAAATGAAACTCTTGATTCTGACGCAATACAGCCGCATTCATCAATTTTGGTTCGCAAACTTCGGTATGTACGATTTTGATAGTAACATTGGTTTGAGAAAGTAAGTGAGATAAATCTACATCAATCGCGCTTGATTTTGGAGCAGTGAAGCGAACACCATTGATGTAAAACTCAGTGATACAAAAATCTTGGTCTTCGTTGTGAGGATTGTGGAGATACAAATTTTTGCCATTGTAAGTGCCTTTAACGACAAATTCAGCCGCATTAGCAGCATTGACAAGGAGAAGACCACAGATAAAAGCGAGTATTAATTTTGCGATATTTTTCATAGTTTTAATGAGTTAAAAAATCTTGTGTAATATTTTGTGTTAGAGAAATCGTGTTTAAAGTTTGTTTTCAGAGAAATTTCACTTTTTTGAGATATTTATTGTACTTTTCAAAGAAGTCTTTATTTTTATTTCTCTCTGATTGACATTACAAAGATAGGGGATAAAAATGTGAAAAAGCAAGTTTTGGGTTCATAAATTTGCAAAAAAGTATAAAAATTACGTTGATAATAAAAAAGCATTAAAAGTGTATGAGTAGGGTACAATGTTTATCTTGTTAAAGTGCAATTTTTCAGAAAAATAGGATTAATCAAAGGTTATTTTGTATAAAACAGCGTATAAATTGTACTATAAAATTAGGGTTTAGGATAAGAATTTAGAAAAAGATAAGATTTATTTTTAGTAATCAGGATAATATCACTTATAAAATCCAATAAAACGACATAAAATTGATAAAACTTACACAAGGAAGCAAAGGCAGGCATCAGTCTTTCAGGTATTTAAAAGCAATATGTCTTTTTTGTAATATACATAGATGAGTAGAAAAAAGTCAGTTTTGAGAAACTGACTGCACAAGAGAGAATGTGAATATAACAGACACAAAAGCATAAAAGACTCCCTAAGATAGAGAGTCTTTTATCAATGATTATTTAAAATGAAACAACTCTTACGAGTTACCTTTGTGCCTCCTTTCCTGTGCGTGAGGTCGCGCAGAGGAGGTTTTCACATATCTTTAATGGACTTTTTCAAAAGTTGATTTTTTATTGCCTCTCCCCTACCCCCTCTCCTTCTGAGAGGGGGAAAAGGCTACTTTCACAAAAAGTCTAATTTGTCATATTGACAAAGAGGAAAGTACGAAATGTCGTTCCGATTGGGTTTACGTTGATGCCTGGTCCTGAATTGTCAGCAGAGAAAACGCGTCCGTCCTTCATGGTTGCCACGAATTTGAGGGCAAAGAGGTCATTGGCGCGCAGGTCTGTGGCAGCTATTTTGGTCATGCTAATCATTTCGCTTACCGAATAGCTTTCTGTACCGCCCAAAGAGGTTATTGTCTTGAATAAAACGCCATGCGGTGCCGTTGGCGAGATGGCAGGCGTGCTTACTGCGCCTCTGCGATGTGCGACAAAAACGTCTATTTTCTCAATCTGGTCAGCGTTGAGGCTTTGCGTTTTGAAAGAAAGTGAGGAACTACTCGCACTGGCAACGCTTACGCGCAAGGTAGCTACATTAGCGGCTGTCAGCGGATTAGGCTCTGGCACTAAGGTAGTTATGAAGTGTGCGCCCTGCTCAAATATAGGATAGGGCAGTTTATCAGTTTGGTAGGAGCAAGCCCCTGCGAAAACGATTACCAAAGAAAACAAGCATATATTTATAATTTTTTTCATACGTATTAATGTTAAAAATAAAGAATTTGACTATTTTTTGTTTATCTATCCCAGAAAACCCTGTCTTGGACTACTACGCGCTGTGTGGGTGCATTGGCGTTCAAGTTTAGCTCGTTTTGTGCATAAGGGAATGACAAAGGATAGCCGCGATTGTTGTTTGTAAAAGCGATATTGTCTGTATTTGGGTCAAACATGAGAGGGAAACCTGTGCGGCGGTAATCATTGTAAGATTCTAAGCCAAAACCAAAGTTTGCAATCCACTTTTGAATCATAATTAGCTCTAATTTGCCTTGTGTGCTTGCGGCATCATATTTTGCCAATACTGCCTCTATGTAAGTATTGATGACGGTATTGCTAATAGCGGGCGAGCCTGCCGTTGCCGCCGCACGATTTACTTCTGCAAAAGAAGCAAGCATCGCCTCGCGGAACAAGACTCGCGTATCGCCCTGCCCTGCGCCCGCTTGCGCCAATTCTGCACGTGTAAATAACAAGCTATGGAAAGGCATCACGCGCAGTGCGCCATCACCGCGGGCAGAGCTACCCGTTACGCCTGCCGCCGTTACGCCATTGCCGTCATCGAACCTGCCTCCACAAAAATACTGCCCTACAATGGTCAGCGAAGAGGACTGGTCAAAGCCTTGATTGGGTCCCTGTGAGGCAAAATAAATAGACAAAAAGCTCCCATTGCGGTATTCTACTGGATTTTGTGCATTGGGTCGCGCGGTAGAAAGCTGGTTGAAATAATAATATGGAATACGCGGGTCTGTAATGCCGTTCATAATCGGATACTGCTGATTCTGCCCTAACAAAACCTCATGGAAATAAACGCTAATGTAGTTTAGCCTGCCGTTATTGGGGTCTGCATTGTAGTCAGAACGGAAAACGGGATTGCGATTTTCAGGAACAGAGATGTTTCCGTAGCGCAATTCAAAGTTTTCACCTGCGCCAATAAAATCATTTTCGGCAATTAAAGCATTGACATTACTGGTTACATTTTGTACCAAACGAACTTGGTTATACATTTTGAGTTTCCATGTCTTTGCCAATTTTCTCCAACGAACTAAGTTGCCACCATAAATCAAATCGTCGCCACCCACGCGTATGTTGCTGGTTTTAGCCAAGTTAGCAATACCCTCGTCTAACAGCTTAATGAGTTCGGGATAAATCTGTTCGCCATTGTCAAACCTTGGAAAAGGATTTTTACCAATGTCGCCTGCTTCTGTAAAAGGCACATTGCCCCAGACATCGACCATGTAACTATACGCCACCGCTTTTATAATTTGAGCTATGCCAACATAGTGAAAATTACTTGCTTCGGTGGAATTTTTAATGACGATATTGAGGTTTTGGATTCCCCCTGCGTATAGGCTTTCCCATGCTTGCTGCACTGAGGCATCACTTGCGGCAAAGGCATAGCTGTCATTGCGACTGCGCTGCGTGGTTTGGTGGACAAATACATTGCATGAATTGGAGATGCCCGCACTGCCACTGCCCAAGCCATTCATCACATTGAGCTGCGCGGTGGTCAATAACTGCCCACTGGTTACTACGGTGGGGTTATTGGGGTCATCATTTATATCTAAAAAACCTTTGGTGCAACTCATTCCAATAAATAACACCAAGCTGTATAGGATTGTATTTATTAATTTTCTCATTTTAAATTTAGTTTAACTATTATTTGTGAGATGTTTTTTTGTAAAATATGAACTGTAAAAAACGTCCTCATGCTCCTTCTCTTTTTAGTTCCTTAAGTAGTTCATTATCATTAGTTTAAATTATTAAAATAAGAATCACATATAATTAATTGGCTATAAGTATTTTGTACTGTTCACCGTTGCGATTCATTCATAATTCATCACTAATAATTCATAATTACTTAGAAAGTAATTCTCAAATTTGCGCCAAAACGTCTGACACCAGGGGCAGCAAAAAAATCAATGCCTTGTGTATTGCCGTTGCCAAAGGTATTGACTTCTGGGTCCATACGCGTGTGGCGAGGCATATTAGGGGCGATAAACCAGAGGTTTCTCCCTGATAATGAAAGTGTTGCAGAGCCAAAAGGCGTTTTGCTTAACCATGTTTTTGGGAAAGTGTATGCCAGCGTAATCTCGCGCAAGCGAATCGTCGTTGCATCATAGACTTGCATTTCGTCGGGGCCATTGATGGCAAACGAACGCCCAGCCGCCTGAAACCACAAGTTGTTCTCCATCACTTGAATCGTATTGCGGATAGGCTGTCCATCTCCGCCCAGCAATGGCTGCAAGGTATTAGGATTGCCCAGCACCCCAGGCACTATTTTTGGAATTTCGCGGTCTTCGGTATCTTTGGTTACACCTCTACCGAGCAAAAATTGGTTTGTCCAAGAATAAATATCGCCACCTTTGCGGTAGTCAATCACGCCACTAAGCGTAAAACCTTTGTATGAAATGGTATTGGTAACACCCAAAATGAAATCAGGGTTGGGGTCGCCTACGATTTTATTGTCCAAAGATTGGATTATCAGCCCTGTATTGGGGTCTATGAGCAAGTTGCCATTGGCATCGCGAGCAGCATACGTACCGCGCAACGCACCAAAAGGCTCACCAGGGCGCACCACAGGCACTATATTGGTATTTCCTGAAAACAAATTACGTAAAATAATTTCCTGAACGCCGTCCGTAAGACTTTCTACAATATTGCGGTTGCGTGTGAAAGCGGCATAAATATCCCATTTCAAGCCATTATTTAGGTCAAGAGGGACGATATTCAAGCCAATTTCCCAGCCCTTGTTGCGGATAGCTCCAAAGTTGGTGGTGAAATTGTAATAACCTGTACTGCGCGGTACGGCGCGATTGGCAATCACGTCCGTAGTCAATCGATTATAATAAGTTACGTCCAGGGTGATGCGGCTTTTGAATAATTCCAAGTTCAAGCCTGTTTCTACCTCATTGGTAAATTCGGGTTTTAAGTTTGGGTCAGTAAAAACAGGGTTTGCAGAAGCACCCGCCTGCCCATTGAAAGGAAAATCGTTGTTTCGCAAAGCACCTTCTAAGCCTGTAGCCTGTCCAAAGTTGATGTTAAACGTATTAATAACTTGGTAAGGAGAGGCGTCGCGACCCACGCGGGCGTAGCCACCTCTGATTTTTGCGCCATTGATGACCTCAGACTTAATCGCAAATGCGTCAATGATGTTAAACGAACCACTTGCCGAATAGTAAAAATAATTTCGTTTGTCTTTGGGAAGGGTAGAAGAATTGTCATTTCTGCCTGTAAAATTCAAGGACAAAAAGTTTTTGTAATCTACAGTAATATCTGCAAGTACCGCCCACAAACGGCGACGACTGTACGCACTGGGTAGTGCCTGCAAGCTATTCGTATTGGTAAGTAGGTCTATGCCACGAGAAATAATGCCCAAACTGGTTACAGAACGCTGGTCGGTGGTGCGTTGATTGACATTATGCCCTACTGTAGCCTTGACCGTCCAGTCTTCCGAAAGTTTTTTATTGAAGTTAAACAGCAAGTTTGATTCTATCTCTTGGAAATTAATTTGGTCTTGATTGATGCTACCCAAGCCTTGCGCGCCCGACAGCGAACCTGCGGCAATGCGTTGCAAACGCGTATCACCATAGGAGTTTGTCCCTATTTTATAAGTAATATTGAACCAATCATTTACATCATAGGCGGCACTAAAAGCAGTGGTGATGCGGCTTACTTTGCTATTAAAAATGCTGTTATTGACTGACCAAAGCGGATTATCTGCCTGACCAAACGGAAAAAAGAATACACCTGTACCGTTGGGGTCTTCATAAGGAAGGCTGGTAAGCGGCCAGTTGCGCGGCATTTGGAACAGACGAGAAAGCGGAGAAGTACCATTTGCCCCAAAAAGAGGACTGTTTTGGATACTATTAATATATGAAAGATTTGCACCAATAATCAATCCGTTGTCCAGTGTGGTATTTCCACCCACGCTGACGTTGTAGCGACTAAAATCAGAACCAGGGAAAAAACTTTGCTGTTTCATGCTCGAAAGCACTGCGGTAATGCTTGCTTTGGGTGTTCCCCCTGTAACGCTAATCGAGTTTTCAAAAACATTTCCATTGCGGAAAAAATCTTTGACGTTGTCAGGATAGGCTTGGTAGGCTACGTTTCCGCCCGCCCTAAGTCCAAACTGCGCCGCTTGCTGTGGAAACTGGGCAGCATACGTATTATAACCCACCCAGATAGGAATAGAATCTGTGCCTGTGGTATTGGGCGTGTAGCCACCTGTACCAGCATAAGTCCTACCCAAGCCAAATTCGGGACCCCAAGTGCCGTTTGCATTGGCGTAAACCTGCTGAGAACCAGGTCCGTACTTGTTTTGAAAATTAGGATAATTGGCTATTCTTTCGTTGCTGTAGCTTGTATTGTAGGTAACTTCCAGTCCTTTTTTGGCAGAGGCTTTGTTGCTCCCTGATTTGGTCGTAATCACAATCACGCCGTTTGCTGCACGCGTACCGTACAAAGCCGCCGCCGCTGCCACGCGACTTGAGTACGCTGCACCATTGTCCCTTGAATTGGTGGTTTCTACCAAATCGTTGTTAAATGGAATCCCATCTACCACAAAAAGCGGCTGGTTATTGCCACTGAACGAGTTAGCACCGCGAATCGTGATACGCGTAGAGCTACCCGCCGCACCGCCAGAACTCGAAATATTTAGCCCTGGCACTTTGCCCTGCAAGGCGCGCAGTACATCAGGCTCTGATTTCTGCACCAATTTTTCTGAGCTAACCTGCTCCACAGAATAGCCTAACTTCTTGGTATTGCGCTCAATACCCACCGCCGTAACCACGATTTCTGACAATACCTTGTCATCAGAAACCAGTTCTACATCTACGGAATTGCGGTTGCCAATCTCTACCTCTTGGTTCTGAAAACCCACAAAGGAAAAAACCAACACTTTCGCATTGGCGGCTACTTGCACGCTATAAGTACCATCTGTGTTGGTGGCTGTACCAACACTTGTGCCTTTGACGACCACATTCACCCCAGGAAGCCCAATGCCTTCTTCCTTTGAGGTTACTTTCCCCTTGATGGTGCGGTCTTGCGCCCAAACCGCAGAAGTAAACAAAATTGCTACTAAAAGCAAAAAATTACTCAGTAAGATTCGTCTCATAATTTTTTAAATAAGGTTAAAAATTAAAGTAAAAAATAAATTTTTAAGTAGAAATAATAATTAGTTTATATATATATTAAATTTTATTACCAAATACTTTGTTTTACACGATACGTATTTATTACCTAATACCTTGTTTTACATTTTTCTAAAATCATAAAATTAGGCATCTCTATCTCATAAAAGATGATGAAGGCATGAATCGCGTGCTGTATTTGATGTATCAAGCAAGAAAGTATATCGTTAGTAGATTTTTTCTACCAATGCTTCTTCATCAAACACAAAAACGGAGATGAATTAAAATAAAATAGATTGCTTACGCTTGACCGAGAAAAAGTCAGGTATTGGTTCTTGGATATGTAAGGAATAGAAAAGTCTGGTCTTTGGAGAAAGGTTTTCTGCAAAAATATCCACATATAGAGCAGACGCAGAAACAGACGAGAACTGAGTTTGAAGTACAGTTTTCATAGTATGTAGTAGTATTAAGTTTTATATATTATTTGACTTTATCGTGTTAATCCAAAGTTATGCCAAGTTTATTATTCATTTAATTATCAACTACTTAAATGAATAATTGCTAATTTGAAAATTAAAAAATGTGTACGAAAACGATACAACGGTGTTCATTTGTGGACAATGTAAGAAATTGTTAAAAAAAAGATAAAATCGCATTAAAATCTATACCCATATTCAAACTTGTCTTGCATGGTTTTTCTTCTTTCTGCTAACTTATCTAAAAAAATAAGCAGTAACTCATTCAATAGGAGATAATTAGCCTTACTATTTCGGTAAAGGAATGGCTTTAAAGAGGGAAAATAAGCGGCTATTTCATTTTTGGTATATAATTCCTTACCTTCGTTGAGCGCAAGCGTTTGCCCTAACTGGAAAGCTATACTTTTGATAATATTAACATTAAGAAACTGATTTTCAATAGATTGTAACAAATTTAAGTTTCTCAAAACTTCGTATTTCAAATCAATATCGCCGTCCAATGCCAGTTTTATCTCTTTTCTGTGAGCTGTCTTGGTAAAATAGGACAAAATAGTACGCGTACATCGCAAAAATTTCAAATCTACGTCACGTTTTAAAAGCGAGGTAATTTTGTTTTCAACATACTGGTAATGAAGAGAATATGTATAAAAAAGGGCGTTATTTAATTCGTCAGTTGTTCCCTTAAAAACATGGCGTAGGCTACCATCTTGTACCACGACCAAGTTGCCATTTACAGGCTTGGTGTAATGGTGCAAGTCTGCGAGGGCTTGGCAGTAAGTTTTGTTGAGGGTCGCGCATTGATGAGTGCTTTCAGGCATTTTTTCTATAAAAAAGGCAACATCAATATCTTGCGAGTCTTCTGAGCCAAAAAATTGATAATCAGGCAAATACATTTTATTTTTAAATTAAGTTGTTTAAAATTATGACAAGTAAACTAAATCGTATGATTGAAAAACTATCCCCAAGAACTATCTTTTTGGTAGATGGCATGGGGGCGTTACTTTCTACCCTCTTGTTAGTTTTTTTATTAGCCCCCTACCCCACTATTTTTGGAATGTCGCAAAGGATAATTTACGCATTATCAATGCCTGCTGCTATTTTTACGATTTATTCCATGGGCTGTTATTTGCTCAATATTCAAAAGTGGAAACCCTATTTGCAAGGGATTGCCATTGCAAATTGCCTCTACTGCCTACTGACGTTTTGGCTTTTAATACAACAGTACAAGTCTTTGACAATGATAGGGTTAGCCTATTTTATTGGAGAAATTATAGTTGTTTTGTTGGTCGTAAATTGTGAACTGATAATGATACGGAAGCCTTATCTGCAAGGAAAATAAGATGAAATTCCTGTGTCATTATTTTTTTATAGTCTGCATCAATGTTCTACAAAAATAAATATTTCAATATAACACTCCTATACGCTTGCTCCATAAGCAGTTATAAAGTTTCACGCCAATTCCATTGCGGCTTAAAAGGCGTAGTTGAGGATAACCCCTCGCTTTAGCGGGGGGAACTACTATAATAATTCATAGCATGAATGTAAATGGAGTTTCGAAACGCTTAAACATTTGAATTACTTAAAATCTGAATTATTTGAAACTGACTTTATAGAGTTTTAAAATAAAATCATAAATTTGGAAACAAAACTATGGGTGTACGAATAAATGCATATAATTTGTAAATTAGCAAAAAAAAATTAAAATCACCTTATTATGGACAAAGAAAAAGCAACAGCAATCTTACTTCAACGCCTTGCGGAGTGGGAAAGTAAACCCA